>JANOIQ010000059.1:0-11202 GCA_031407835.1 Chitinophagaceae bacterium | reverse complement strand
GTTTTTTTTAGTAAACAAGTCAATGATTATGTAGATGTTCGCCTGGGAGCCAATTTTATTCAGCTTGGGTACAGTGATATTTATGAGAAAAAGAATGAGTTCAAACAAATTGCTGTTGAAACTGAGGTTGCGGCGTATCTGAAACTCATTCTTTTTCTCATAAATATCACTGTACCCAAGCTGAATAAAATTGGCTCCCAGGCGAACAGCTACATAATCATTGACTTGTTTACGGAAAAAAACACCTCCTGCAATTTTAGGGCGATTAAGTTTTTTATCAGGATTTAAATCACCAAAATAGTGAGCAGCACCTATCTGGAAACCAAATTCGCCTTCATGATGGAAGCTTTCATACTGCGCCTTTGCAAAATAAGGTGCAGACATAATAAAGAGGGCCAATAAGCAAAAAAACGATCTTTTCATCAGGAATTAATTCTCAGAGATGTAATAACGCAAATATCAGGTTTTTCATGTGTCCCTTTTCGATTTTTACGATCATACCATTGTATTTGCCCTAAAGTATTGTTGATTTTTACGTTGCCCGGATAATTCTTGACGACGATCAGTTCCTCCTGTCGAGGCCCCACGACAATTTATTACGGAGAGTTTGCAGGAAGTTGTTTTCATTCAAACGGATCAGGTTAACGGCAAATGCCTCTTTCTTTACTGCCAGTTGAATGGTTTTCTGAACGATTTCTTTTCTTGAATCAAGTGTACACAGAAAACTATCGGCCCTTCCTTCAATTTCAAAAGAAATGACATTGTTATCCGGCACTACAATTGGCCGCACATTTAAATTATGCGGAGCAACCGGAGTAATTACAAAACTTCCCGAATCGGGAAATACAACAGGGCCATTGCAACTTAAGGAATAACCAGTTGATCCGGTTGGAGTAGCAACCACCAGGCCATCTGCCCAATAGGTATTTAGAAATTCACCGTTTAGATAGGCGTGAATTTTTATCATAGAAGACGTGTCGAGCTTATGAATGGCAAATTCATTTAACGCATAGGGAGTATCGCCAAATAGAGGAGTATTACTGTCGAGATGAATCAGGGTTCTTTCATCTTTCACAAACGTGTGGTTCTTTAAAGATGCTACCACTGTTTCCACTTCTCCACGACCAATACTCGCTAAAAAACCAAGTCGCCCAAAATTAATTCCCAGCAGAGGAATATGGCGGTTTCGAACCAGTGTAACAGTATCAAGTAATGTACCATCGCCACCCAAACTGATCATACACTCTATTGAGTCATCCAGGTCGGCTGAGGAATGGAATATTTGCGGAGTATTGATGAAAGAGATTTCCTCTTTGATCTGTTCATACAGTCCGCTGTAAATAATTGTGGTAATATTACTTGCTTCCAGTTCATGTAAAAGCCGTTGAACATCTTCCTTCTGCCCGTTTTCATATACACGACTATAGATAGCTACTTTCATCCTTTTATATTTATGATAGATCGATGGGGAAATGACAGAAATTTATTCACTTAACAAATCTGCTCAGTAATGATTAAAAATCTTTTCGTATGTGTAAAAATAAACCCTTTTGGCCCAACTGATTAAATGAATATTCAATCTTGGCTACAAAATCATAATAACTCAACACATCAAAACCGGCTCCATAAGTGTACAGGAGTTTATTATTCAGTATACTGTTTGTAAATACAGGCATATGAGTTGCCCCTAAATCTCCATATACTTTCGCAATAACCTTAAAAGGAATTTTTTTATACTTTTCATTTTTGATGATCAGTGTAGGAACATTTAACTGAAATAATTCCTGTCTGAATGTTGCTTTCAGTATTCCTGCCTGCACACCATCTATAACATAGTATTCAAGCCCTCTTAAAAACCAATCACCATATCCTAATGCACCCATGTTATACATTGGTTGCTTAAAAGGCACTTTAATCACATAGTAACCAACCACAGCCACAGAGGTCTTTTTAGCCAATTGCAGAAACTGGCCTGCTTTACCCGAAAAATGCCACATGTTCATTCCTTTTGCACCTAATCCTCTTTGCGAAAAATTACCATTAAACGCAAACCCTTTCCAGGGATATACAATATTATTAACGTTATAATACTGATAGCTATAAATAAACTCACCAAACCGCTGTTTTGACACATTGCCGGTGAAATAAGGAAGAAATCCTTTGTTTGAATTATTTTCAATAATCCTTGCCACTGTATCTGCAATCTGCTCGCTGATATAATTCAATCTGAACGAATGTCTGTACTTAACTCCTTTGCGGACAGTAAAGCCTGCTTCAACTCTAAACGTCGTACGTACAAAATCATTGATCTGAGCATTGCCTACCGGAAAGAACGCCTGCTTATTTCTGTCCGTTGCATATGCAAGCTGCCGTGACTGTTTATAAAAAACACCTGCTAAAAAACCGTTCTCCAGTTTTTTATCAGCATAAGGCTGTTCATAAAAAATGGAATACTCCCTTGTATACCCGTTAATAAAATTAAAGTTGAGTTTATCTCTTCGGCCAGATACATTATCCCAGTTTACTTTAATACCATAATTCACACGTTCCAGGCTGCCGCCCTGTTCTACAAGCCATTGATTTGGATTACGGTCTACAAGCTTAAAATGGGGAAGCGGAAAAAGATACCAGCGTTCTTTTACATCAAACACAATATCAATATACTTTTCATCCCATGATTCAATACGGGCAATCACTTCCAGAAACAGTTGTGTGTTCACAATATTCAATCTCCCTTCCTCAATAATATCAGCTAATGAACTGGTATGCAGTTTTGAACCTGTCTTAAACGGCACTTCACGTAAAGCAATGTATTCTTTTGTTTTTTTATTGCCCTTCACTGTAACAGAACGGACAACCATTTCGGAAGAATCGGGAAACTGTGCAATAATTTTTAATAAATTTTCATGTGCCGTATCATGAGCCACTGATGGCTGGGCAAAAACAGACGATGTTTTCACCATCGCTGCAAAAAAAAACAGTAAGATATAAGTAAGCTTCAGCGGCATGATCATTTTCACAAAAAATTCGAATAGTAAATTTAACTTTAAATAAGTAGAATAGAGTATATGATTACAATGATTAAATATTGAGGTAATTCATCAAATGGTCATAATTAACCTTGAGCTCTTCTTCAGACAGATTTTCTCCAAAATACTGAAGAACGTTGTACTGGTAACGTTCAAAAGAAGCCAGGATATCAAGAATATCGCTTTTATTCACTTTAACAGCAACCATTAACTCCCCTGTTGATGCATCGGTCCAGGTATTGAGATGAATAATTTTTGCGTTGTTTGATTCAACTATTCGGCCGATTTCTGAAATATAAAAGCTGTTGGGTGCCATTTGCAGGATAATGATACCACCGGGAACAGAGGCTGAGTTGTATTGAGAAGCAGCGTTTAATAATTCTTCCTGCGTTATAACTCCTGTTAACTCCCCCTCTTCATTTACAACTGGCAATAAACTCAGTTTTCGCTGATGCATAATTTTCAATGGCACCAGGAAAAAATCGCCCGGATTTACTTTTACAGGATTTCCCTGCTGCAAAAAGCCGTCAACCGTTTTTTGCTGGTCTGCCTCTTCCAGATCATCCTCATGTACCAGTCCAATATATTTTTGATCCTTATCAAGCAATGGTAATTCAGCAACACGGTGCTCCTGCATTAAATCAATGGCAAACAGAACAGTGTCAGTACTGTGAAGTGAAGGGATGTGATTGGTTATAAGTTCAGCTGCTGTCATTGTTTTTGTATTTCTTCCTGTTACTTACGCAGGCACAGGCTTACTTAGTTTTGTAAGGAAGCCATTCAGTATTTCATTAAACTCATCGGGTCTTTCCATCATGGGAGCATGGCCGCACTTATCGATCAGGTGTAATTCAGAATTAGGGATAAGCTTATTAAATTCCTTCCCGACAAAAGGCGGAGTAATGGTATCATTATTCCCCCAAATAAGCAGTGTTGGCACTTTAATTTCCTTTAACTCATCGCCCAGGTTATTCCTGATAGCACTTTTCGCAAGAGCAATTACTTTAATTGCTTTTATGCGTTGATTAACGATTTCATATACTTCATCAACCAGTTCTTTTGTTGCAACAGCAGGGTCGTAAAACGTTACTTCTGTTTTCTTTTTGATATATTCATAATCACCACGCTTTGGATAGGTATCACCCATGCCGTTTTCAAACAAACCGGAGCTGCCTGTAAGAACGAGTGATTTAATTTTTTCGGGATGTTTTAATACGTGAACCAATCCAACATGTCCGCCCAGTGAATTACCAAGAAGATGAATATTGTTATAATTTTTGAACTCTATAAATTTCTGCACATGCTTTTCCAGCCCGCCAACAGATGTGTGCAGCAGGTCAAGTTCAAATAACGGAAGCATGGGCACAACAACCTTTGTACGCTTGCTGAAAAAGTCAATCAGATCCTTGAAATTACTCAAAGCACCAAAAAGACCATGAAGCAGCATCAAAGGTTCGCCTTCACCAACTTCTATGTAGCGGAATTTCCCTTCCTGTTTAATTTCGTAATTCATGTGCTGGCAGCAAAAAATGTTCTTTGCTAAAATAGTTTATTTGAGTGAAAAACTGTAATTCGGTTGCAGATTCATCGTATTACTTCGAAAGCCGTCCTCCTAATTTTTCAAAGAATTGCTGCAGATCTGTAAAAACATTGCTGAATACAGGAACAACGTTGCCCACAGTTTCCAACACTTTTGGACCCCATGGCTGTATGAATGTATATATTCTGGACTCTTCTATTGTTTGCGCTGTAAATACATGCATCTGCACAGCAAAAAACAACAATACGCTTAAGATTAAAGAATAAAGAACTGCATACAGCAATATGCCTGCAAATTTATTTATCCATCCCAGAAAAGCCAGTTCAACAGCTTTTTCAATCAGTTTTGCACCCCAATGAATAATAATAACAACAACAATAAACACCAGTATAAAGGCAATAAATGGTAGCCACCTGGCATTAATATTTGTTGATTCGCCCAGCCATACTGCAACAAGAGAGCTGAGTTTTAATGCCGCAGCCAGGCCCACTATAAAACCAACAATAGAAAATACTGCAATGATCAGTCCTTTTTGAAACCCTTTGAAAATGGCCATTGCCATAAAAACCAGGAAAATAATATCAATAATCATTACTTGCTTAATAATTCTTTAACTACTGCACTGATTGTTTTGCCATCTGCCTTTCCTGCTAACTGCTTGCTGGCAACCCCCATTACTTTACCCATATCAGCCGCAGACACAGCGCCAGCTTCAGTAATAATGGAAGCAATGATTGTTTTTAATTCATCTGCACCTAATTGCTTGGGCAGAAATTTTTCAATGATGGTTATTTCTTCTTCCTCTTTTTTGGCAAGATCAGTTCTGTTCTGCTGCTGAAAAATTTCCAGCGAGTCTTTCCGTTGCTTCACTAATTTCTGCAACAGCTTCATTTCATCATCAGCTGTAAGCTCGCTGCCTGCTCCTGAAGTTTTCGCAATTAATATGGCTGCTTTAATGGCCCTTAATCCACGGAGGCCGGCTTCGTCTTTTGCTTTCATGGCATCTTTCATTTGTGCCATGATCTGTTGTTCAAGATTCATATTCTTTACTGATTTTCTTTTAGCTGTAAATCTTTAAATTTTTTCAGAAAGTTTTTTGCAAACTCTTTCATATCAGCAGTAAGTTCCGGCTGATTGGTTGCACGGTTAAATGTGTCGGCCATGGTCATCAGCAGCTGGTAATAAAAATCAGCCATCTCATCAACCATCATTTCTTTTGTCCATAAATCGATTCGCAATGCAGATTTATCAGCTCCATCCCAAAATGAAACCATCATAGCTTTAGCCTTTTGTTCCATATCAGCATTACTGTCACTTGCTTTCCACTTTATCACTTCCGGAACTTTATCATCGTCCAGATAAACGTCAATTGAAATATTACTTTTATGCATAAAAAATTATTTGGCAAAGGTAAGTTATTCGGCGTGGGCAGCCAGCTCAATACAATTCCACATTTTTCCAGCTGTTTTATCCCAGGAAAAAAGCGCTAAACGTTTTTGACCGTTTTCAATCAGTATATTCCGTAACGTTTCATCTTTATACAACAGCATCATCTTTTGAGCAATATCTTCAAAGCTTTCCGGATTAATATACAAATAAGCATCGGCACCAATTTCAGGCATGGCACTGTTTCTTGAAACAATTGCAGGAACATGGCATTGTAATGCTTCAAGCGGAGGCACGCCAAAACCTTCAAAGAAAGATGGATAAACCATGGCATAGGCGGATGCTACCAATTCTGCCAGTTCTTCTTTTGAAACATACCCGGTAAGCCTTACATCGTTTCTGAATTTAAATGTGTTCAACAGTTTTGTAAACTCTTCTGTTTTCCAGGCCATTCGTCCGGTAATAACCAGTTTCATATTGCTGCTCTGTTTTTTCTTAAACACAGAAAAGGCCTTCAGCAGGTTAATGAGATTTTTTCTTGGATGAATTGTTCCCGTAAAAATAAAATACTCACAGCCATCTGTATATTGTTGTTTTATCTTTTCCTTTTCTTCATAACCCATTGGCTGAAATACAGGACTTGTGGCATTATAAGTTACATGAACTTTTTCTTCTTCGATTTTATATTGATTACAGATATCCTGTTTGGAAAATTCCGAAACAGTTACCACCACTTTTGCTTTTGTCAGAAATTTTGCAGTATACTTTTTATAATACCGTAAATGTTTAGTTAATAAAAATTCAGGGTTATGTAAAAAAGCAAGATCATGTACTACCAGGCATTGCGGCACGTTTGTTCGCAACGAACAAAAACCATCAGGGCTTACAAATACATCGGCCTTAATTTTTTTCAGCACAGCCGGAACCTTCCAGTTATACCAGATTTTCCATAAGATAGGAAGCCTTGCCTGTGGTTTTATAATAATTGGTTTTATATTCTGTGCATACACAAATTGTGGAGCAAACGGCCTGTCGAAAAAAAAATAAAAATCGTGTTCAGGATGAAGAAGTGCAATTCTTGAAAACACTTCTTCAATGTAATATCCGTAGCCTTCCATTTTCCCCGGAAGCAATGCTCTTGTATTAACAGCTATAACCATGTAAAAAATTAGCTGCAAAGGTAGGAGTGAAATCTTCTGCAAGTCATGAAAACAAATGTTACGCAACAGCGCATCATCCGTTTCAGTAAAATCAGCAAATCATGCAAACTAAGGCGTTTATTTCCCTAGCATAAATTCAAAGGATTTACGCTTGACAAAAAATAAAAAGCAATTTAATTTTACAGAAAATTTGATTCTTTCACCATACATCTGCTTTAACACAGTGTATCTGCTCTTTTTACTATAAGTAGAACTACGTATTTGCACTTAATAATTAAAAAAAAATAGTGTGAAAAATAGTTTGCTGAAATCAATTTCTGGAACAGTAATTGCTAAATATATACAGATAATTCAAAAAAGATAAGCAGGTCAACAGATTGTTTTTAAGTGCTTTATGATTTAATACTATTTGTTTTATAACAGGAAAAGTCAGGATACATTGATGGTTTTACAATGTGGATTTTGGGTAAACGACCCCGCTTTCCAGCGGGGTCAATTTTTTTTAAGCGTTTTCATCTATTGTTTGGTTTAAAGTGTTCCATTACTTTTGATTTGCAATTAAAAATCCCAATATCCTAAAACCGTAAACTATGAAAAAGCTGTTATTTGCAATTCTATTTTGCAACTTCGCTTTTCTCTCTTTTTCACAAGAAGTTAAATTTTCTTCCGGTCGTGAAAAACATGATGCCAAACCACAATTGTTTCAGAGTGTTTCACCAAAATTTTCATTTAAAGTTTCGTTGATTGATGAAGTGATGAACTATCGCCTTCAACAGGATGTTGAAATTGATTTAACGCCGGGCTTATTATTTACAGGAAAAGTTTCTTCCATAACTAATGACGCTCCGGGGCTTCAAACAATAACAATACAATCTTCTGAAAAAGGTGGTCTAGTGCTTTCATTTTCTAAACTGGTTCTGCCCGATCAATCAATTATTTACCGCGGAATGATCCAGAGCAAAAATCACAGTGATATGCTGATGCTGGAACAGGATGCTGTTACCGGTTTATACAACTGGAATAAAAAACAGGTTTCGCATCTGCTGTCGGACTAAGTTCAAAGAAGAGAAAATTCACTATCCAATATTTCGTATCCTATTAAAACCTGCATCCATGACCCGCTTTTTACAACTTTGCTTTGCCGCAATTTTTGCAGCTTCAGCTATTGAAATTTCTGCACAGGTACCAAAGCTCAGCAGCTTCCCATCAGCAACAGCAACCATCTTTTTAGATTTCGACGGGCAAACTGTTAACAGCCCTTACTGGAACGGTGGCGTTTCTTTTTACTGCACTGCTCCAACATTTACATCAGAGCAGATTACAACTGTTTTTAACCAGGTGGCTGAAGATTACAGGCCATTCAATTTAAATATCACAACCGACTCAACTGTATATTTTGCTGCTCCTTCAACAAAAAGGCAACGCATTATCATTTCAGGATACAGCGCATGGTACGGAAGTGCAGGTGGGGTAGCCTATGTTGAATCATTTCGTTGGGGTATGGAAATTCCCGGATTTGTGTTTGCAAATTTATTAGGGCATAACACAAAATATGTTGGTGATGCTGCTGCACATGAAACAGGCCACACACTCGGTTTAAACCACCAGAGCAGGTATGATGCAGCCTGTGCATTTGTGAGTGAATATAATCCGGGTGCCGGCACAGGAGAAATCAGCTGGGCCCCAATTATGGGCAACAGTTATTCAAAGAATTTATCACTCTGGCATAATGGTTCTACCAATTATGGATGCACATCCCTGCAAAGTGACGTTGCTGTTATAGCAAGTGCAGCCAATGGCTTTGGCTACAGAACAGACGATATTGGTAATACAACCGCAGCTTCAACAAGTCTTCCAATTAACGGGCAAACTCTGGCAACAACCGGCCTGATTAACACAACAACTGATATTGACATCTTTCGTATAGTTGTTCCGGAAAAAGGTCGTTTAACTTTAAGTGCTATTCCTTTCAATACAGCCGGCGGATATGTGGCAGCAGACATTGATCTGGAAGTTGATCTGTTGAAAAGTAACGGCAATGTACTCAGTCATTTTAATCCCGGCACATCAATTCAGGCAGTTGTTGACAGTATTTTAGACCCCGGAACTTATTACTTAAAAATATCCAACACAAGTAACGCCAACACAAGTAACTATGGAATGCTGGGCAGTTATTCCGTTACTGGCACATTTACAGCCTTATCAACTCTTCCTATTTACAGCCTTACATTAAATGGGGCAGTTACCAATAACAAACATGAATTGAACTGGAACATCATTGCAGATGAACCAATTGAAACAATTACTGTTGAAATTTCATCAGACGGTAAAACCTTTACCAATTTGCAGGATGTAACCGGATCTTTACGGAAGTTCATTTACCAGCCTTTTGAGAAAGGAACTGCTTATTACCGCTTGCATGTAGTTACTGCATCACAATTAAAATATTACTCCAATATTATTTCACTTCGTGAAGCAAAAGGAGGAGCAAAATACAGCCTGATCAGCAATATTATTCATGGTAACAGCATCAGCATCAACAGCAATGGAGATTATGGCTGGAGAATGCTGGATATGAATGGCCGCAGTATTGGAAATGGAAAGATGGCCATTGGTTTAAACCGCATTAATGCTGTAAACCTCACAAATGGCATGTATTTGCTGCAGATCATAGATGGCACAGAAATAGCTACTGAAAAAATAATTAAACAATAAAAAGTCTTTAACCTTCGAGACACTCTTGGTTTACCTCTGAAAAGAAGCTGCCTATTTTAAGGGCAGCTTCCTTTTTATATCCCCTTTGCGTACATTTGCTGATTACAACTATGGAATATAATACTACAAGAAATCATCTCATCATTCGTGAATACGGTCGCCATATTCAGAAAATGGTCGATCATATTCTTACAATTGAAGACAGAGAGAAGCGCCAGGAGCAGGCGCATGTGGCAATTGAATTAATGGGCTTTTTAAATCCCCATTTGAAGAACGTAGAAGATTTCAGGCACAAACTCTGGGATCATCTGTTCCTCATTTCTGATTTTAAGCTGGATGTTGACAGCCCTTATCCCATTCCTACCAGCGAAACATTAAAAGCAAAACCGGAGCGTTTACCTTATCCCAAACGCTATCCCCGTCATAATCACTTAGGAAAGAACATTGAAATTGTAATTGACAAGGCATTAAAAGAAGAAAACCCTGAAAAGAAGCAGGGCTTTGCCAATGCAATTGCATATTACATGAAGCTCTCTTATAACAACTGGCACAAAGAAAACATTCATGATGATGCTATTCAGCAGGAGTTGAGCGCTATCACCAAAGGTGAACTTGAATTCAACAACAGGCCTTTTGTACGTCAGTACAGGCCAAGTGATGATTTTAGAGAAACCCGTGGTGGAAGCAATGGCGGAAAATTCAAAAAACATTTCCAGCAGAGAGGCGGCAGTGGAGGCGGCGGTGGCCGTAATATGGGAGGAAGAGATAATCGTGGCGGTGGAGACAATCGTGGCGGTGGAGACAACCGGGGCGGCAATGGCGGTGGACAAAAATTCAAAAAACGTTATTAATCTTTTCAGAATAAATTTAGATCCCTCTTCTTTTTACAGAAGGGGGATTTTTGTTTTTATATTTTCGCAACAGAAACAATACAAACATGCATTCATTTGAAGTTAGAGGTGGTAAAAAATTAAAGGGCGAAATTATTCCCCAGGGTGCCAAAAACGAAGCACTGCAAATCATCAGTGCCGTATTATTAACGCCTGAAAAAATAACAGTTTCTAATATCCCTGATATTATTGATGTAAATCTGCTCATTGAATTACTGGGCGAAATGAATGTAAAGATTGAGCGGCCCCAGCGAGACACCTGCATCTTTCAGGCAGATGATGTAAACATCGATTACCTGCACAGTGAAACTTTTAAAAAGAAAAGTGGAAAACTTCGTGGCTCTGTTATGCTGGCCGGGCCAATGCTGGCTCGCTTTCGCAAAGCATTTATACCGAAGCCCGGTGGCGATAAGATTGGCAGAAGAAGATTAGATACACATATTATTGGTTTTGAAAAATTAGGCGCTGCATTTAACTATCAT
>JANOIQ010000352.1:0-4778 GCA_031407835.1 Chitinophagaceae bacterium | reverse complement strand
TGCAAATATCATGTTTTTGAGCAGAGGAGCAAAATGAACCGTATCACCCCCGGTTAACAGCACGTTAAAGTTCCCGTACTTCTCAGCATAAGCATCAATAATTCCGTCGATTTCTTTGGCCATTCCCCAGGCCACTCCGCTAAGCAGGTTGGTCTTGGTATCATAACCAATTAAGGGGAAGTTCCATTCCATTTTTACCAATGGCAGCAGGGCTGTTAATTGGTTCATGCTTTTAAACCGCATTTCAAGACCGGGTGAAATGCTGCCGCCCAAAAACTGGTTCTGGTTATTGATGAAATTGTAGGTAATACAGGTGCCGATACCAATGGCTAAATTATTTTTTCCGGGAAACAGGTGAACCGAAGCTGCACAAAGAGCCAAACGGTCGGCTCCAATGGTTTCAGGCTTGCCAACAGGTGTGGTAAAAGGCAGTTTGGTTTGATGTGATAATTTATGAAAGTTCGTATGCCTGGCCAACACTTCTTCCACCACCGGCTGATGATTGATCACCGATGATAAAATAGAAAAGGATGGTTTGAACTGCTGAATAATCTCTTCTATGCTTTCCCTGCTGTCATCTTTCAGGATAATAATTTCTTTGAGTTGATCCTGTTCAAACACGGCCGCTTTTAAACGGGTATTACCAAAATCGAAACAGATGGTTATTGCCATGGGGCGAAGTTACAGATCAAAACTAAACCCTTCTAAATTCCTGAAATGCCCGTTGAGTTTTACTTTTTCTTTTAAATTATCCATTTCTGCCAGCAGCGGTAATACTTTAGCCAAATGCCGTTTTAAATATTCCTGCCTTTGTGCTTCACGGAATAAACTCAGCAGTTCATATTCTTCTTCAGTATTCAACCCCATGTGGTGGGCCACATCAAAAGCTTTCAGTTCTTCTTCAGGTTTTTTAAAATCCTTACTTACCTGGATGAGTTTATGCAATGCTTTAATTCCCTGCACCACTTTCTGCATCAGTAAACGGTTACCGTCGTCTGCATCATCAGGATAGGTAACAATAGCGCCGCTGTATAATTTACCGGGTACTTCTTTGAGGAGCTCCAGCATGCGGAACACTTTTACACCGCTGCTGGTAATATCCATCTTACCATCCTCATATACTTTTTTAATTTCTTTTACTTCCACCAGTGTACCCAGCTCTTTCAGCTCTTTGTTCACCACGGCCGGAATGCCGAATGGTTTTTTTTCTTCAAAACATTCATTGATGAGTTGTTTGTACCGTGGTTCAAAAATATGCAGGTTCAGGTTTTCACCTGGGAAAACAATAATGCTTAGTGGGAAAATGGGAATAAAGTTGGTCATACAGGTTTCTTCTTTTGAAGCAGGATAGAAACACAGATGACACAGATCATTACGGATTAGAGCGGATGAATCAGTGCAAATTTGTAACAATCCGTTTTATCCGTGTTTCTATTGTATTCATTATTCCCTCTAAATTACGAAGAAAGTGAATTTATTTTTTCTTTTGTGGATGATGTAAGCGGTAAAGTGTATTATATTTTATACGGGTATAACCGGCACGCATGGAAGCCAGCAGAAAACCTTCCACTCCATCTAAAAAACCAAGCTTTATAACATAATTGCGGATAAACGAAACCGGTGGCGACAGGTGTTTTTTATACCATGCTCCTTTTTTACCCTGCCTGAAATATTTTTCACCGCTTGCAATGGCATAGGCTTTAATTTTTGTCTTGTACTGTTCGGTTGACTGAAGTGTTTTGTGCAGGATGGATCCATTCAGTTTTTT
Source organism: Chitinophagaceae bacterium (assembly GCA_031407835.1). Lineage (GTDB taxonomy): Bacteria > Bacteroidota > Bacteroidia > Chitinophagales > Chitinophagaceae > Lacibacter. The sequence continues at coordinate 3,010 of JANOIQ010000352.1, read as the reverse complement.
CACCACACAGTCTTTTTCAAAAATCAGTTTTTCGTGAACGGGATCTCCATTCCAGGCAGCCTGGTTACGGTTAAATAAACGAAAGGGTTCATCTTTCCACCATTCGCCAAAGCGGATATATTTTTCTTTGTAATAATTCTTACGGTGAACAGTAAATACCTGCTTCTCATCTTTCAGGTCAAGCTCAAGTATCGACTGCAGTAATTCTTCATCTATTGCTTCATCAGCATCCAGTTGCAATATCCAATCATAAACAGCACGTTCATTGGCCATGTTTTTTGTTTGGCCATAGCCCACCCAGTCTTCTTCAATAACTACCGCCCCGTTTTTTATTGCAATGGGAATGGTCGCATCACTGCTGCCGGTATCACAAACAACGATATCATCCGACAATAGTTTTACCGACTGCAATGTTTGTGCAAGCAGGTGAGCCTCATTCCTTGTAATAATAACAACTGAAACAGCTTGCATATCAGGTTTTAAGTCGATTCGATAAATGCCAGTACAATATAAAGAAACTAAAGATATAGATACCAAACTGGTCGTCAATGGTGCATTCGTACAGAAAAACAGTGTTCATAAAGAATATAAAAGCAAGTGCCTGTTTGTTCTGCCTCCATTGCCTGGAAAAGAAAGGTAATACAATAACGATGCTAAATAAAAAAATCGCTGCAATACCTGCACCACTGGCGCTGGTGACCCATTGATTCAAGGGGAGAAATCGTTCTGATACAGGAACAGCAGGAGCATGTTCATTATACCATTTATTGGTTTCTGTTTTTATATCGCCATAACCAACACCTTTTAACCAGTTCTGCTGAAACACATGCCAGCCACTGCGTATTGACAACATACGATTGCCATCACTGAAATCACCACTAACATTTCCTGCTATCCGGTTTTCACGGTCATACAATGCATAATCTATCCTCATTTTAAATGTTGGCAACAACTGGTAAGCTAATACCGGCAACAGGAGTGCACCTAATAAACAGGCAACAGCCAATTGCTTTTTGCCCGATGCATACATTTGCCAGAGAGTTACAGGAACAATAATGACATAGAAACCAAGCAACCCTGTTTTTGCACCGAGTATATGCAGGAACAAAACAAACCAGATCATTACTGTTCGCATGATCCATAAAAAAGTTGATGATGTAATTGCTTTCCATTCTTCCAACTTCAGCCATAACAGCATTGCAATAATGACAGCCATACTAAAACGGATATGATCATTCCCTGCAAGTGTTGGAATTGTTTTGGAGAAACGATACAACAAATCATATTCATCCTTGTGCTGCAGGTACTGCAGCAAGCTCCATACTGTTCCGCTAAACAGCAATGCTATCCACAACAATGAAAAAAATACAAACTGTTTCCGTTCAAATCCCTTTTGCATCACTAAAGCAAAAGGCAACAGCAATAACGGGAGTTTGGTGAGCAGTACATTCAACCAGGTTGCTTTGTCCTCACTCCATAAACCTGAAAGCAGCGGGAACAAGAACAAACAGGAAATAGCAATAAGGAACTTGTGTTGCAGAAAAATTGTCCATCTTTCTTTCAAATCATTTTGCAAAAAACCATTGGCAATAAGTATAAATGTACCAATACTCAACAGTGCCCTGGAGAACATAAATCCCGTCATCGCCAGCACGATGGAGGTAAAAAAAATATTCAGATGTATGGCAGCTCTTGTTGATTGCATGGTTCGGTGTTGCAAATAAACAATATTTAAATCTTTTCGTTTAGGTTTGTGAAATGTGGCAATCATTACAACAGGAAATCAGGGAAGGTAACCAGAAAAGTCTGGCCCGCTGTATTTCACTGATTGAAAATGAAGTGCCGGGTTATGAAGAGTTTCTGCAAACTATTCCTGCTTCCAGCACTCCTGTTATTGGCATTACCGGCCCGCCGGGTGCAGGAAAAAGTACCATGGTTGATTCATTAATCGGCTTACTGGTTGATGAAGGAAAGAAAGTAGCGGTACTTTGTGTTGATCCTTCTTCCCCTTTTAATTTAGGTGCGTTACTCGGCGATCGTATCCGCATGAGCAACTGGTACAATCATCCCAATGTATTTATCCGTTCGCTGGCCACCCGTGGTTCATTGGGTGGATTGCATCCGAAAATTTTAGAGATTGCTGAGGTTTGTAAAATAGCCGACTATGATTATGTAATTGTTGAAACTGTTGGTGTAGGACAAAGTGAAATTGAAATTGCAGGACTGGCTGATGTAACTGTTGTTGTACTTGTACCGGAAGCAGGCGATGAAGTACAAACCATGAAAGCAGGATTGATGGAAATTGCCGACATCTTTGCGGTAAATAAAGCTGACCGTCCGGATGCAGAACTTTTTGTTCGGAATTTAAAAATGATGCTGGCACCTGCATTTGCAACAACGCAACAGGAGATACCCGTGATTAAAACAATCGCCACAGAAAAACAGGGAGCAAAAGAATTGTGGCTGAAGATTGATGAGTTATTGCAGCATTATTATACCAATGAAAGAAGAAGCTGGTTGCTGGCAGAGAAAGCCTATTATTTAATTCAGCAAAAACGGATGAAAGATGTACAGAAAAAAGAATTGAAGCTGAAGATTGATGATGTATTGGAAAAGGGAGCCTTTAATTTGTATCAATTTATAAAGCAATATAGGAGCTAAGAGTTCAAAAGAGGGAAAGGAGTTGAAAGAGGAATACATAAATCTACCAGTCTGCTTTTAATTAGCATTATTTAAAAGTGAAAAAGAAATTGCCTCAAATTTTATTCAGAAATACAAGCCGGAAAGGCGGTAAGACGAGAAGTGTTGAAATTCAATGACCTTTTTCTTTTCGCCTTACCGTCTTCCCGGCAATTAATACTTTTTAAACTTTCTCCTTTCCCTCTTTTGAACTCTTAGCTCTTAGTCCGCATCGCAACCAATCGGAGCACCTGGCGGAGCTTCTTTATGCAAAGTAGGTTTGGCATCTTTTGGATTTTTTATACGCTCAATAGCTAATTGCAAATGGCCA
>JANOIQ010000254.1:0-5236 GCA_031407835.1 Chitinophagaceae bacterium | reverse complement strand
GGCAAATGACTTCTGTCCTTTCTGCTTCTTTTCCAGTAATTGGGTATAAATGCGATGCTTCATTCAGTATCTGTGATTCATGCAAAAGTGCAAAAAAATGTCCGAGGATTTGCAAATTCACCTGTTTTTGTTTCGGGTACTCAAAAAGCGTTGTTTTTGCCCGGAATTGGCCTCCCGAAATATACCCCTCAATACTTCGTTTAGGTTTCAGCGTTAGTGTTATTTTCGGTTGCTCCCGCCTCCAAATTCAATGCCAGTAAGGCTATGGGAAATATTGTGAAAAAACCAAGAAAATTTGTTCTATTCTCCCAATTTTTTTTGTGGAAATAAGCTTTGCACATGCAAATACAGTACAGGATTGAGTTTGCCCCTGATTTCCACACTCTGTTAATATTTAGAGTGTTGAACATACCTACGTAAAAAATATTTTCGTAGTCTGTCGGTTAACAATTCGTTAACCTTACTAACCAATAAACTTACAGATCTATATGGCCAGCAAAAAAAAACCAACACCGGGGCTTCAGTTCAACCGCCGGTTTACAAAAGAAGGCGTTTCACCCTTCGACCTGTTTGAGTATGATTACCGTACTTCTATTATCCGTAATCCTTCTGGTGAAGTGGTATTTGAAATGAATAATGTGGAAGTGCCACACCATTGGAGCCAGATTGCAACAGATATTCTTGCACAGAAATATTTCCGTAAGGCAGGTGTCCCCCAACCTGATGGTACATTGGGAAGAGAAGCATCATCCAAACAGGTAGCTCACCGTATGGCCAATTGCTGGCGTGTATGGGGCGAACGTTACGGATACTTTGCTTCTGAAAAAGATGCACAGGTTTTTTATGAAGAATTAGTGTACAGTATTTTAAACCAGTTATGCGTTCCAAACAGTCCGCAGTGGTTTAATACGGGTCTGTATGAAAGCTACGGTATCAAAGGAAAGCCACAGGGCCACTACTTTGTTGATGCCAATGATGGTGAACTGAAGAAATCAACATCTGCTTACGAACGTCCTCAGCCACATGCCTGCTTTATTTTAAGTGTAAGTGATGATCTGGTGAATGATGGTGGCATCATGGATCTCTGGGTTCGTGAAGCAAGGATCTTTAAATATGGTTCTGGTGTGGGTACTAACTTCTCCACCATTCGTGGCGAAAGTGAAAAATTAAGTGGTGGTGGTACATCAAGCGGTTTAATGAGCTTCCTGAAAATTGGTGACCGTGCAGCAGGTGCCATTAAGAGTGGTGGTACAACCCGTCGTGCTGCTAAGATGGTGTGCTTAGATTTAGATCATCCTGAAATCATGGACTTCATCAACTGGAAAGTAGAAGAAGAAAAGAAAGTAGGAGCCTTGATCAGTGCAGGTTATTCAAACGATTATGAAGGCGAAGCATACCGCACAGTAAGCGGACAAAACAGTAACAACTCTGTTCGTATACCAAATGAATTCTTCGACAAATTAGCGAAAGGTGAAGATTGGGAACTGAAAGCAAGAACAGATGGCCGTACCATGAAAAAGATTCCTGCCCAGGAGGTTTGGAACCAGATTGCTTATGCAGCATGGCGTTGTGCTGATCCCGGTACGCAATACGATACAACGATCAACGAATGGCATACATCACCAAAAGGCGGGCGCATCAATGCATCGAATCCCTGCAGTGAATATATGTTCCTCGATAATACAGCATGTAATTTGGCATCAGTCAACCTTCGTCGTTTGTTTGATGAAGAAACACAAATATTCGATGTACAGGGCTTTGAATATGTTTGCCGTTTATGGACAGCTGTTCTGGAAATTTCTGTATTGATGGCTCAGTTTCCGTCAAAAGAAGTTGCCCAGCTTTCTTACGATTACCGCACCCTCGGTTTAGGTTATGCCAACCTCGGTTCTATGCTGATGGTAATGGGTATTCCTTACGATAGTGAAGAAGCCCGTGGTATTGCCGGTGCATTAACCGCAATCATGACAGGCATCTCTTATAAAACATCTTCTGAAATGGCCTCTTTTCTTGGTGCATTTCCACGCTACGAAGAGAATGCTGAAGATATGTTACGTGTAATGCGTAACCACCGTGCAGCTGCTTATGATGCAGAAGATGCATACACAGGCTTAAGCATTAAGCCACTTGGTATTAAAGCACAGTATTGTCCTGATTATTTATTGAAGAGTGCCTGCAAGAGCTGGGACGATGCAGTAGAAATGGGAGAGAAGTTTGGATACAGAAATGCACAAACAACGGTAATTGCTCCAACAGGAACAATTGGCCTGGTGATGGATTGTGATACAACAGGCGTTGAACCTGATTTCGCTTTAGTGAAGTTTAAAAAATTAAGCGGTGGTGGTTATTTCAAAATCATTAACCAGTCAGTACCGGCGGCATTGGCGAAAATGGGATACAGTGTAAAAGAAAGTGAAGCCATTGTAAAATATGCAGTAGGGGCAGCTTCTTTAAATGGAGCTCCGCATGTGAATCCGCAATCACTCAGCGAACGGGGATTTATTGCAGAAGAGATCAAGAAAATTGAAGCATCACTGGCAAGTGCATTTGAAATTGGATTCGTTTTTAATAAATATGCTTTAGGCGAAGAGTGTTTACAGCGTTTAGGTTTTACACCTGAGCAGTACAATGATTTAGAATGGAGTTTACTGGAAGCATTAGGATTTACAGATGAGCAGATTGCTGATGCCAATGATTATATCTGCGGCACCATGACGATGGAAGGTGCTCCTTTTTTAAAGATGGAACACTATGCTGTATTTGATTGCGCAAACAAATGCGGTAAGAAAGGCGTACGTTATATTCACCACAGCGGTCACATTAAAATGATGGCAGCTGCACAACCATTCTTAAGCGGCGCTATTTCAAAAACCATCAATCTTCCAAATGAAGCAAACATAGATGAAATTGCGGAAGCGTATTTAATGAGCTGGCAGTTAGGTTTGAAAGCATGTGCATTGTATCGTGACGGATCAAAACTTTCTCAGCCATTAAGTACAAAAAGTGAATCAAAGAAAAAAGCATCAACTGAATCTGAAGCAGCAGTAAATGAAGAGTTTATTACTGACAGCCCGATGGTTGACATGGGAAAACTTACCGTTGAAGAATTGTTAGATGAATTGAGCAAGCGTGTTCAGGCATCACCAGATACAAAACTGAAACGTGACCTGGCAAGAATTGTTGAACGCAGAAAATTACCTGCCAAACGCAGAGGCTTTACACAAAAAGCAAAAATCAATGGCCAGGCTGTATTCCTCCGCACAGGTGAATATGGTGATGGAACGCTTGGTGAAATATTTGTTGACCTTGCAAAAGAAGGAAGTACATTGAAAGGATTGATGAATAGTTTTGCCATTGCTATTTCTGTTGGTTTGCAGTATGGTGTTCCTCTGGAAGAATATGTTGAGAAATTTGTATTTACCAAGTTCGAACCAAGTGGTATGGTAGATCATCCGAATATCAAGAGCACAACTTCTATTGTAGATTTTATGTTCCGTTGTTTATCGTATGAATATTTAGGCCGTACAGACTTAGTTCATGTGCTGGATAAACCCGAAATCAGTAACACAGGAACGGATGACTGGGATGATATCCCCACGGGATTAGAATACGAAAAACAAACACCTGAATTGAGTGATGTAAGAGTAGTGGGTGTTATCAACCCTGCTCCACAGGTACAAAAAATACAGCGTGTAACGAATCCTGTAAAAGTAGAAAACAGTTTAGATGCAGTGAACCAGGCAGCAAGAAGTATGCAAAGCGATGCCCCTGCCTGTAACACATGCGGACATATTACCATCAGAAGTGGTACCTGTTACAAATGTTTGAATTGCGGTAACAGTATGGGTTGCAGTTAATTTAATTAATTTAAAAAATAATCTCAACTGAGATTCCTATAATTAACGCTCCGGTTCTCCGGGGCGTTTTTTTTACGTAATTCTACAGGGTAATTTCCCTTTGCAGAACAATGTCAATAAGCAGATATACTCAATTTCTCATATTACATGGCCCAATTTTTGATTTATAAATAATGAATAATTATTTTCAAAGTTCTAAATCCGTATCAATGAAAAAATCTGTCATCTATTCAGTTACGCTTATTACTATTATTTTTCTAAGCTCCTGTACACGTTCTGTAACACCTCATGAAGCAGCAAATAGAAGCCATGGCAAACGCTGTTTGCGAATTAGATAAAAGTTGGTTTATTTATTCTGAGTGCGATTAAATCAATTTTCTTTTAACATAGAAAGAGTGATTGCAGCATAAATGAAAGCTGATATACAAAAGTCAGTTGTGCAATGATTTTCGTTGTGCTTTTTCCCAGGCAGCATTTTGATTTCCTGATAAGAACCGGAGAAGACCTGCAATAACAGCATAGTTCATTACGCAGAAATAATATGGAATAAAAATCAGTTTGAACTGTATCTTTTTATTTTCAAGCAGGTATCCGGCAAAAGCTCCTGCATAGAATAATAATTGTAACAACAGTAAGACCTGATAGAAATACAATCCATATACAGCAAGTAAAATATTTAATACAAGCAGTACCGGTAACAGAAAGGGAGTTACTGCCCAACGTAAAATCCGGTGAGAAAAATATTGAAAATACAACAATGGTGTTTTTGTCAGCTTAAGTATACCGGTAAGCCTAACCATTGCCTGCCAGCTTCCAGCACCAATACGGATCTTACGTTTTAATTCTTCCCTTACATTAGACGAAGCTGTTTCTGCAGCATATGCCTGCGGTTCGTAGGCAATGATATTTCCCTTTGCTGCAATCAGCATCGATTGCATAAAATCATCCAGCAAAGTATCATCCGGCAATTCGGTATAAAGTGAAGTTCTGAAAGCAACCAGCTCGCCTGCAGCACCAACAGCACTGTTTAATGCTGCGTCCATTTTTTTTAAGAAAGATTCATACTTCCAGTACATTTCTTCTCCTGATGAACTTGCACTGTCAGCAGCAGCAGAAAGAATTCTTTTCTCGCCTGAAACACAACCCACCCGTTCATCGGCAAAATGCTTTACAATATTTTTCAGTGCTTCCCGGTTGAGTATTGTATTTGCATCGGTAAAAATGACAAAGGGAGTTTTTACAAATTTCATTGCCCTGTTTTCAGCAGCAGTTTTACCATCACGTTTATTTTCATGCAGCCATACAATATCCTGATACTGTTTCATAATCTCTCCGGAATGATCAGTTGATCCATCTGTAATAAGAATAATGGTTAACAA
>JANOIQ010000214.1:0-6201 GCA_031407835.1 Chitinophagaceae bacterium | reverse complement strand
GGCAAATGGAGTTGTCTTAGTTGTGATAACAGGCTTACCTGCACTTAATGCCTCTGCAATAGCATGACCGAAATTCTCACTCTTACTTGGCATGATGAATACCTGGAAAATTGCCATTGCCTCTGTTAATAAATGAGGTGGCAAATCACCGTGGTAATAAACCCTGATATGTTGAGGCAGTTCTTTTATCTGCTCCTCACAATTGTTCCAATATACCTGGTCTTTTACCGGTCCGTAAATATGCCAGTCAACGGATGCTTTTACAAGCATACATGCCTTCGCTACTTCAAGGTGATTTTTCATGGGACTGATAAGCGCAACAGTTCCCATAATTAATTGACCTTCCTTTTTCTCCGGGCCACTGATAAATGGTAAAAGATTAGGAAAATTGGCAGCCTGTTTTATCTTCATATCAGATCTCATCCCTTTACGAATAAATTCTTCTTCCTGTGCATCCGTTGCGTGCCATATTACCGATTGATGCAAGTGTAACCAGCGGAATAAACCGAGATATAATTTTTTCTTGAATGACTTCTGCGAAAGAGCTCCCGGGTGCAGCATACCCCTGGCAGAAAGAACAATCTGCAAAGCCGGCTTTTTCTTTTTCTGCTTTGCAGCATACCAGAGTGGAAGAAAATTAAAATAAAGCGAATAAAGTCCGTTGACATAAATAATATCAGGATGAATTTCTTCTATTATCTTTTCTATTTCATTTCTCTGCTTCCATCCGTATTGCCAGTAATATATTTTTGCTTTTGATTCCCAATCAACAAACCGGTTTGTCTCTATCCCTTTAAGTTGCTCAGCTTCTCCCATTTCATGAGGCTTGCAAACGACAGTGATATCATACTCCCCGTACAGTTCCCTTACCAGGTTCACCAACGATTGGGTAGGACCCCCGGCTTTATAGGAAGGATAAAAATGATCATAAAAAATCAGGATACGTTTCTTCAACTCTTATAGTAAAATTTAAACTGTACTTGCACGTTCATTTTCTCCTCACGACTATCGTCTCACTACTTACAACCTTCTTCCATCATGGCCATCATTTTATCAAAGTCATCAACGGTCATCATTCAATCAAGTTCATCAGCGGTTGTCATTCAGCTTCACCAGCCTTCCATCATTCACATCATTTTATCAGAGTCATCAGCGGTTATAACTTCAACCGCAAAAACCTGTCAGCCGCCCAGTAACAGAAACCGATAAAAATCAGGTTCTTCAGCAATGAATTCACACACATCAGAATATCTGTTTCTATCTGTATGGAGTTCAGAAACAAAACAGGGAACCAGAGAATCAGTGTAGGTCTCTTCCGGATGACTTTCAACAATAAAAAAATCACAATGGAAAAAAACAATCCATATAAAAACATGAAAATAATCCCTCCCTGTACACCAAAATTTCCATAAGCCTCCCCCATCGGGCTTACATTCATACTGTATCCTTCAATGGTAAACCCGGTGAACCGTTCCATATTAAGATGTCCTCCGGCTATTGGTTTATTCGGCCATAATATACGGGGTACAAACGAGGCAGCTAAAGAAGTAAATATCGTTTCTCCTTCAGCATAGGGTTCAACCTTTGGAACATGCACCATTACTTTGCCAACAATCATTCCCTGGTTAAAACGGTTCACAGTCGGGAACATCAATCTCAAATCAAAAAATTGCACCGGATTTGCCAGCCGGTCAACAAATAAAGAAAAGAATGCTTCTGTATTTCCCTGATCTCCTTTTCCACGCCATGCAACATCCCTGAAATCACTTTTAATACTTTGGAGTACAAGAACAAAAATTAATCCAACAATTGTAATGCTGTATTTTAAAATACCCTTTACTTTTCTTCCCAACAGGATCAGGATCACGCCCAATGCCAAAGTGTATACCAGTTCCCCAAACATCCCCTGGGCTATTGATTGGGCAAGAATTGCCATTACCCCTCCAATTAAATACCATTTCCGTTGTTTTGAATCAGAAAAATAAGTGTATAAAATTCCTACATACAACAGCTTAGTGAACAGGTATGCCACGTATTTCAGATCGCCCGGTATAAAAACCTGCATCAACCCGGACACTACTCCTATAATGATCATTAAAATTCCAAGATTACCCCTTCCCACCAGGTACTGTTTTAAATCCCTCACAGCTTTTAAGAATTTCTGCTGATAAGAAGATTGCAGCAATTCAGGGAGCTTGATCCCGATAATCATTGCTATAATAGCCGGGAACATAAACCCATAATAAGCTTCCGCAGTAACCCCCATATCATATCTTAAAGCAATCACCATGGCATCCTCATTATACACATGATATACAATCGAAGGCATGAGCATACATTGAAAAAGTGCCAGCAGAATCGGAATATCCATTATATGATAAGACTTGCCGATAGAATCAATAAAATTCAAAAGAAAATACATGAACAATCCAATGGCAATGATCTCTTCGGGCAACAACTTGCCAGATAATGTAAAAAACAAGGCCGTTATTATGGCGATAATTACTGAAATGACCTTATTCAACTTCATACGAACGTTTCAATCTTTTTTGCAATTTCAGTAATAGAAAATTCCAGTATTTTTTTGTAGCTGTTCTTCCCCATTCCTCGTTGATTCATTTTATCTTCGGTAAAGAATTGAAGTATTTTTTGAAGACCTTCTTGATCATGCGATGAAAAAACAAATCCATTTTCTTTTACCAGGTCAGCCGCACATCCGCATTTGTCACTTACAACAACAGGTCTTGCACAGGCCATCGCTTCATTTACACTCAATCCCCATGTTTCCCCCGGTCCTTTGGAAGGCAGCACAAATACATTGCCCAAACGGTAAACAACCGGCATCACTTGCTGATTCTGAAAATCAAGAAAGAGTATCCGCTCATCACCTGTTGCTTCCTTTTTCAACTTCTGTTCCATTAAACCATTCCCCACAATCAATAAGCGGATATCAGGGTTGGTCAACGTTTTAAATGCGTTGATCAGTAAAACCGGGTCTTTCTTTTCTTCAAGCTTCCCGGCAAATAAAAATACAATGGTCTCATCCGGAATCTCTAACTCTCTGCGCCAGGCAATGGCCCTTGCCTCATGCTTTCCGTCTTCATCAAAAAACCGCTCATTCTCCACGGCATGGCCAGCATAGTACAACTGTGATTTTTTTAAACCATGCTTCAGATAATAGGCCTTATTCGCTTCTCCTGTATATAAAGCCACATCAATATACCGGTACACCCATCTTAAAAAAAAACGCCTCGCTGTTTTCCTGAATGAAAATTCTCTGGCTTCATCTAATAAAGTTGAATCGCCACGGAAGATGATCTTTTTCTGTCCTTTAAAATAACGCAGCACTCGTAAATGACTTTTAAAACTCCAGCCATATACCAGCAAAGCATCTGGATTATACTGTCTGATCCGTTCAGTTAAATCCCTGTTATCAATGCCACTGAAATTTCCTGCACCCGGTTTCTTCGAAATATTTTCAACAAACTCATGTTCATATCCATCGAGTAGAGGAATGTCCCATTTAAACTCCTTTTTAAAATCAGGATCATACACCAATCCATCCTTTGTTTGCCCCCAGGTATAAAACACTTTCACAGCAATATTCTTTCTTTCAGTGAGTACCCGAAACAAGGGTGCATTATACTGTATAGGGTGCGATGTAATGATTGCCAGTTTTTTCACTATTGTTTTTTTTCAGTCTCTTTTTTTAACCGCTGGTAGTTACTCCTGATTTGGAAATACTGTCGGATGCCAGGAGTAGTATATGATGCGCCACCGGTTTGAAGGATCGATTTTTTAATGAGTTCATCAAAATGCTCCAATACATATACCAATCCTGTAGCAGAAGCTTTTAACAATAAAGCGGAAGTATAAGCAATTGTATCAGATAGGGTATCTCTGAAACCAATCGGAACAGGTTGCTGGTAAATAATTTCACCCGTGTCAATCCCTTTATCAATTTTATGAATCGTATACCCGGTATTTGAAGAACCGTTGTATAACTGCCAGATAATACTTTGTGCGTTTTTGTACTGGGGCAGGATTTCATGATGAATATTCAGCATCCCGTGTACCGGGATTGTAAAAATCTTTTCTCCAATATACCCATTGCCAAGACTGAGACCGATATCAGCCTTTGCTTTTATAAAAAGGGCTTCTGTAATACTGCAATTGATCATCGGTGTTTCATAATAAGGAATATGATGCTTTTCACATTGAAGTTTGAGACTGACCATCTCAGCATATTGTCCCACATCTTCATTAAACCATTTCCGCATTCTGATTCCATTCAGTGCTCCCAGTAATCCAATCTGAAACATTTTCTTAAGTTTGCGCTTATAAAATTTTTTCTTATTCATCAACTGATTACCATTCACAATCACCATCGCCACATCGCAGGAAGGGCTATTTAGCAAAAATGGTAAATGATGGGCTGCTGTGCCGGAATCTGAGCTAGTAAGTATCAGTACTTTCATGATCGCTTGTATGGGTATAAATTATTAGCCGTTGAAACAGAACGGCTGTTTTTTGCTAGAAAATAAAGGATATGATTCATTTTCCAATTCAGAATAATATGATCTCTCAAAATACATAGCTCTTCTTTCTGTATCTGAAGATCATGATTGATATGGCACCCTCTTTCTGCGCTAGCACAGGATTCAAATCCCGTATCAAAAACAATTTTGCGGGCTGTTTCATTAAAATGAAAAAAGCGGCCATAAGGAAAGGCAAAGTGGCGGATAGCTCCGCAATGTGCATTTAATATTTGTAAAGATTGTTCACAGTCTGATCTGAATTGCGTTGGGCTTGATTCAGCCACATTCATATGGTTCATCGTATGTGCCCCGATTTCATGCCCCATTTTCTGCAACTCTTCCAACCCTTGCCAATCTAGAAATTCCACGGGAGGCAATTCAAGTCTTTCTCTGCAATGCCTCTTTAGTTTCTCCTCATCCTTTTCGGCAATCAAAGCCGGATTCACAAAAAAACAGGCACTGATACCATATTTTTGCAGTATAGCCGCAGCAGACAGATTGTTTTTGAACCCGTCATCTGAACTGATCACATAATAAGACCGATCAATGGTTGCTGTAAGTATCCTGCCAACAGCCTCTGAATAAGAAATAAAAACACCACTTTTCGACAGCTCACGGATCAGCACTTCGAATTGCCGTTCTTCATCCCGGAATACATGGTGCACGTATAAAAACTGAATCCTTGGTTTAAGTAAATCTTCTTTGATCCCTTTTACCCTGTCAATTAATGACAAACCGTTCAATGCTAATTCTCTTAACTGATCCCTGAACCGGGTTGGCTTCAATTGTTTAACTTCCTGATAAGTTTCAAAAAAATACATCTGTAATCGCTTCTTGTATTAAGTCATCTCGTTTTCAATTGCAATGGCTACCGCTTCCAATGAAAAACGTTCAATATGTTGGAAAGCATTTGCCCCTTTTTCCTTCGCTGTTTGTCTGTTATTGAAATAATGCATACAGTTCACTAATTGATCGGTTTGATTTGCCTGAAAAACATAACCGGTTTGCCCCTGCACAATTAACTCAGACGCACAACCGCATTGATCGCTTACAATCGCCGGTCTTCCACAGGCCATTGCTTCATTCACGGCAAGCCCCCATGTTTCACTTTTGCTCGGCAGCAGAAAAACATCGCCTACCCTGTATACCATCGGCATCTCCGATTGATTTTTGAAGGGTTGAAAAATGATTCTTGTATCACTCTCCGAAAGCTTTTTCAATTCCGGCTCCTGCTCTCCGTTTCCATACAACAGTAGGCGGTATTCTCCTCCTTTCAATTGTTGAAATGCTTTGATCAAAACATCTAACTGCTTTAATGCATAAAATTTTCCGGCATATAAAAAAACAACTGCATTCACAGGAATCTGTAATTCTTTACGTTCTCCTGCAGCTTTTGTTTCCCATTGTTCATGATCAGAAGAAAACCGTTGATTATCTACTGCATGGGAAGCAGCAATTAATTGCTCTTCCTTTAAGCCGTACTTTAAAAAATACTTCCTGTTGAGACTGCCTACATAAAATACTTTCTGCACGTTACGGTAAACAAATTTCAAGAATTGTGTTTTTACAAACTCCCTGATCCCTGATCCTTTATTTTGCAAATGTGAATCACCTCTGAAAAACAAATGGGACGATCCTCCCGACACCTGCATTATTTTTAAAT
>JANOIQ010000533.1:0-5277 GCA_031407835.1 Chitinophagaceae bacterium | reverse complement strand
AAGATCTTTGAGAACCCTCTTACATCATCACCTGTAAATCCTGTATTCATTTCACCATACTTACCAAACTTGGCACTCATGAGATCGTATTTGCTTTCAATACCAATTACCTGGAAACGGTAAGGCATCAGTTGTACAAATACATCGCCGGTAACATTCTGCTGACTGCTCTCAAAGTATGCTTCAATATCACGCATAACAGGATCTAGAATCTGTCCTTCGTGCATCCAGTTGCCATAAAATTGCGCCAATGTATCTTTCCATTGCAGCTGCCATTTGGTGAGTACATTTTTTTCCAAAGCATGATGTGCTTTTAAAATAACCATTGGTGCAGCCGCTTCAAAACCCACTCTTCCTTTAATACCGATAATGGTATCGCCTACATGAATATCTCTGCCAATTGCAAACGGACCGGCAATGGTTTGTAAATACTGAATAGCTTCTGTTGTATGTGAAAACTCTTTGCCGTTAACTTTTTTTAATTCACCTTTTTCAAATCCCAGCGTTACGCTTTCAGCGTTTTGCTTTGTGCATTGAGTAGGCCACGCTTCTTCGGGTAACATCCCTTTGCTGTTGAGCGTTTCTTTTCCACCAATGCTTGTTCCCCACAATCCTTTATTAATAGAGTAAGCAGCTTTTTCAAAATTCATTTCTACTCCCTTACTTTTTAAGTAAGTGATTTCATCTTCACGGCTCAGCTTCATATCACGGATAGGTGTGATGATTTCAACACCGGGAATCATGATATGAAAGATCATATCAAAACGAACCTGGTCGTTACCTGCGCCGGTGCTTCCATGTGCAACTGCATCAGCTTTTAATTTCTTTGCATGTTCTGCAATATGTAAGGCCTGGCTCAAACGTTCGGCACTTACACTTAATGGATAGGTATTATTCTTTAAACAGTTTCCAAACACTAAATATTTAATGATGCGATCGTAATAACCTTTCACTGCGTCAACAACAGTATGTGTTTTTACACCAAGTTTATAAGCATGTGCTTCAATTTTTTTCAGATCTTCTTCACTGAAACCACCGGTGTTAACAATAACCGAATGAATTTCATATCCCATATCATCGCTGAGGTATTTTGCGCAGTACGTAGTATCAAGTCCGCCACTGAATCCAAGTACAATTTTTGCCCCTGCCCCTAAAGGGGTGCCGGCAACATGCTTATTAATATGATCAGCCATAACTATTAAGTTGAGTATTTAAGAACGAGTTGAATTAAGTGTACAATATCCATCCATCCCTATCAGGTTTTAAAACCCCGAATGAAAACTTCGGTGGGGTTGGGCTTATAAATGAAAAAAATAATGCAGAATTTTTTTTGATCTGCTTTCACTGCTGCCATTTTCATCTTTGTCTTTTCGCAGGAATGCTTTGATCAATTTCCATTCTTTGAAACGAAGTAAGCGTTCAAATCCTTTCTTATTTTCTTCAAAATATTGTTTTGTTTCTGCGGGCTCGTAATGATCCTTTGGATCGTAGAGCATGGCTGTACACATACAATTTTTACGATCCTTGCTCATAAGGATATCAAAGTTCACACAGCTTTTGCAACCAGCCCAGAACTCTTCATCCTGCGTGAGCTCACTGTAAGTAACAGGTTCGTATCCAAGATCGGAGTTGATCTTCATCACTGCAAGACCTGTTGTTAAACCAAAAATCTTTGCATCGGGAAATAACTGGCGAGAAAGCTGGAAGACTTTTTCTTTGATGCTTTTTGCCACACCACCTTTTCTGTAAGCAGGTGAAACGATCAATCCACTGTTGGCAACAAATGCACCATGACTCCATGTTTCAATGTAACAAAAGCCAACCCATGTGCCGTTTTTAGTGAGAGCGATTACTGCTTTCCCTTCATTCATTTTACCGGCTATGTATTCTGGACTTCTTTTGGCTATACCTGTGCCACGGGCTTTGGCACTTTCTTCCATTTCCCTGGTGATGGTTTCTGCATATTGTGTATCGCCACTATTAGCTACACGTATAATAATTTCCTGATGTTCCATGATTGTAATTGCTTAACAAAAACGAGATGACCAATCCTAAGAGTATTACCGGGGAGTTGTTCACTGACAGGGGCCTTGGTGAAGGGCTCGTCCTATCAGACGATGCGTCGAGGTCGTGGGGAAAATACATGGAAGTTAGCAGTGCTGTTATTGGCACTTACTTCCTGAATTTGATATGTATTTGCGTTTGTCAACTGTATTAAAAAATTGAGGAACAAAAGTAATTGATATAATTAAAAGAAAGACATAAAATTTTTGAGCAGGTTTAATAACGGTTGTTAGCGATTTTGGCTTTATTGTAATTTTCTCGCTTCATCATTCCCGGTTCAGCAGAGAAAACACTGTTGCGCAAAAAAAAGGCCGGTTGAAAAAAATGATGTAGTATGATTACTTCAATTGATGACAGTGGTCATTGAACAGTAATATGGGTGCCTTTACTTTTGGCACGAACGGAATTGTGCATGTTACTTTCCTTCATGTATCACAATTTTTGGAAACGCTGCCTATTCCATTCACAAACGAATTGCAGAGTTATATGAAAAATAAATCGTCCGTGCAGGAGGCTGATCTGCCGAAAACAGATCCAAGGGTTAAATTACTTGCCGCCAAGATTAAAAAGGAAAAATATCAACCCGACGCACTAATTGAAATTCTTCACACCGCACAAAACAGTTATGGGCATTTGCCAATGAATGTGCTGAAGTATATCAGCAGGGAACTGCACCTGCCGCCATCAAGAGTTTTTTCAACCGTTTCTTTTTATCATTTCTTTTCACTCAAATCAAAAGGTGAACACACCTGTTTGGTTTGCACAGGTACTGCCTGCTATGTAAAAGGAGCACAGCATATTCTGAATGAAGTGCAAAAAGCATTCAACTTAAAACCGGGAGAAGTAAGTGCTGATAATAAACTCGGCATTCAGGTGGCCCGTTGTATTGGTGCATGCGGTCTTGCCCCTGCGGTAATTATTGACGATGAAGTGCAGGCTAAAATGAGCCCCGAAAACATTATTTCCACGCTACAGGCTAAAATGCAAACCACATGAACAGGCAAGAATTAGCTGCACTCATTGTATCAGCAAAAGAAAAAAGGCATAAGATCAAATATAAAATATTTGTTTGCTGCGGAACAAGCTGCATGGCTTCCGATTCTGAAGCGGTACTGAAAGCTTTGAAAGAAGTGATCAAAGAAAAAGCGCTGGAAGATACTGTGGAAGCTTCTTTATCGGGCTGCATGGGGCTTTGCAACCAGGGCCCGCTGGTTAAAGTAACACCTGATAATACCATCTACCAGAAAATTACCTGCGAAACAATTAAGGAAGTGGTGCAGGGGCATTTTATCAATAAAGAACCACTCCGGAACTTATTATTATTTTCAGATACCAGGCCCGAACCATTCATTAATTCTGAAGAAGATCCCTTCTTTAAAAGGCAAACCAAAATTATTTTAAAAGATTGTGGCAATATTAATCCCGAAGACATAGAAGATTATATGGCCTTTGATGGCTATGCAGGTTTTGGTAAAGCTTTGTTCCAGATGAGTAGTGAAGAAGTAATTGCCGAAGTAAAACACAGCAGGCTGCGTGGCCGTGGTGGTGCAGGCTATCCTACCGGAATGAAATGGGAAACTGTTTACAAGTATGTAAACAACCAAAAGTATGTGATATGTAATGGCGATGAAGGCGATCCCGGAGCTTTTATGAACAGGAGTGTATTGGAAGGTAATCCGCACAGTGTATTAGAAGGTATGCTGATAGCAGGCTATGCTATTGGAGCCTCAAAAGGATTTGCATACATCAGAGGCGAATACAGGCTGGCCATCAAAAGAATGGAAACCGCCATCAAACAGGCCAAACAAAAAGGATTACTCGGACAAAATATTTTAGGAACAGATTTTTCTTTTGACATTGAAATAAGGATAGGCGCCGGT
The DNA here is from genome assembly GCA_031407835.1 of Chitinophagaceae bacterium. Taxonomy (GTDB): domain Bacteria; phylum Bacteroidota; class Bacteroidia; order Chitinophagales; family Chitinophagaceae; genus Lacibacter. The sequence continues at coordinate 1,333 of JANOIQ010000533.1, read as the reverse complement.
GCATTTGTTTGCGGCGAAGAAACTGCCCTCATTGCATCTATTGAAGGAAGAAGAGGCAATCCAAAAGCCCGTCCGCCATTCCCTGCAGAATCAGGCTTATGGGGTAAACCAACTTTAATTAATAATGTGGAAACCTATTCCAATATCCATCAAATTATTTTGAATGGCGGAGAATGGTTCAGCGAAATTGGTACGGCTAAAAGTGCAGGAACAAAAGTGTTTGCCTTAGCAGGTAAAATAAAATATTCAGGTTTGATTGAAGTACCAATGGGTACAAGTTTGCGTGAAATCATTTTTGACATTTGCGGAGGAATACCCAATGGCAGAGAATATAAAGCCACACAAACAGGCGGGCCATCGGGAGGTTGTATCCCTGCCGAACACTTAGATGTGAAAGTAGATTACGAATCTTTAATGAGCCTGGGTTCTATCATGGGATCGGGTGGATTAGTGGTAATGGACGATCAAACAGATATGGTTGATGTGGCCCGTTTCTTTATGGAGTTCTGCATGGATGAAAGCTGCGGCAAATGTGTTCCCTGCAGGGTGGGCACCAAGATGATGCATGATCTGCTGCAAAAAATATGTGATAACAAAGCCACACAAATTGATCTGGACAGGCTGGAAGAATTAGCCGTGTATGTAAAAGAAACCAGCTTATGCGGGTTAGGTGGCTCTGCTCCAAATCCTTTGCTGAGTACATTAAGACATTTTAGAAAAGAATATGAGAGCAGGATAGTGAAGCTGGATTAATTTTTATAATTACAATCTACTGATGTATGAATACAATATCCATCATTGTTGATGATAGAAAACTGGATGTGGCGCCGGGAAAAACCATACTGGAAGTATGCAAAGAAAATGATATTGAAATATTAACGATGTGTCATTTGAAAGCGGTAACAGATATTGGTGCCTGCCGTTTATGCCTGGTAGAAATTGAAGGCATCAATAAGTTATTGTCGGCATGTACTACCAAGGTGGCCGCTAACATGATAATAAAAACAAGTACGGAGCGGATTAAAAAATACCAGCGCATTACAACTGAGTTGTTTTTTGTTGAACGTAACCATGTTTGTTCTGTTTGCGTTGCCAATGGTAAATGCGAACTGCAGACGCTGGGTTATAAAGTTGGTATGGATCGTATCCGTTATCCATTCCTGTTTCCGCAATGCGAAGTGGATACATCGCATGCCTGGTATGTGATTGATCACAACCGCTGCATTATGTGTACACGTTGTGTAAGAGTTTGTAATGAAGTGGAAGGTGCACACAACTGGGATGTAATGAACCGTGGTTATAATGTGCGGATCATTTCTGATTTCAATACGCC
>JANOIQ010000531.1:0-2328 GCA_031407835.1 Chitinophagaceae bacterium | reverse complement strand
TTAAAGTCACGGATAAGATGCATCTGGTCGAAGTAATTACATTCATAAGCAATTTTTGTCCAGCTCCAGTTGGGAAAATTTTCTCTTAACCGGTAAGCTTTGGAAAAACGAACGATCCTTGAAAATAATTTCGGCGACAGGCCAATACGTTCTTTACTCACCCGTTCAAACTGACGCAAACTTAAACAGGCCAGCGTTGCAATTTTTTCTATTGACACATTTCCTTCGAAACGCAACAGTTCAAGCATTGCTTTATCAAACGGTAATATTTCTTTTAATCTTTTTGCTTTTTTCAACAGGAAGAGTTCTGTAACCTCTTTAATGGCATCAAAACTTTTTGCTTCCTGCATTTTCTCATTGAGTTCAGTCATCTCGTTTCCAAATACATCTGCTGCATCGTAACTGCCATCAATCATCTCCGCCATTGATAAACCAAGTAACCGGTGTAAACCACCGGGATGAAAACCTACACGTACTGCTTTGTGATTCCTGTTGATATCAATTGTAACACGGTTAAGTTGCGGACCTACAATTACACTGCGTGCCTGAAGGATGAACGAATCAGAACCTTCCTGCTGAACTTTTATACGGTTGTTCATATAAAAGAATAATGAGTTTTGTGGTGTGGGAGGATAGGGACATATCACCGGCGGGGCATCAGGATCAACTTCTGCATGCACCAGCATAATACATTGCACAAATTCCTGCAATAGAGGATGAGGTATATAAAATTTGGTTTGCAATTGATTGACTTGACTGGAAGTTACAAAAATCTTCTGCAAGTGTGAAATGGCCCAACACGAATTTTCATTATCTTGTCCAAATGAAACAATATGTATTTGTGCTGCTGGTTTTTGCAGCATTCCACTCCTCTGCGCAGCAGGTAAAAATTTCAAAAAATATTCAACAGGCCATGAACAGGATCGATACGAATACGATCCGTTCGCACATAGCGTATCTGGCCGATGATAAATTAAAAGGTCGCCTGCCCGGTACCGAAGGTTACCAGATGGCAGTAGATTATGTAGTGGATCAGTATAAAAAAATGGGTGTAACACCCGGGGGTGATAACGGCGGTTACACACAAAAACTGATTTTGCGTAAGTCAGTTTTAAATAATAAATCTGCTGTTGCAGTAGTAAAAGATAAACAGGGTAATAGTGATACATTAAAGTTTGCAGTTGATTATACTGCAACACCACACCCCATGCATACATCTGCCTCTGCAAGCGGATCATTGGTTTTTGCAGGTTATGGTGTGGAGATCCCCGGCGTATATTCTGATTATGCAGGGATTGATGTAAAAGGAAAAATTGTAGTACTTATAAGCGGTGCACCCGATGGTTTACTATCAACACTCACAGCACATTTCTCCAATACAGGAAACAAAGCGACCACTGCTTTTGCAAAAGGCGCAGCGGGTGTGATCGGGATCAATAGTACAACAGGACTTCCTTCCAATCCAAATCCCGTTCTTCAATCGACTGTAGCATTGAATCCTGATAAATCTGTTGCATACGGTCGTGGTTTTATTGGCAACCTCAATATTGTATTGAGTGGCACCAAAGCTTTGCTCAACCGTTTATTTTTGAATTCAGGTAAAAATGCAGAACAGGTATTAGCTGATATAAAAAAAGGAAAGAATTCTTCTTTTGATCTGCCTTATACAATTACGGCTTCCTATACCACAACGCATACTGATTTTGAAAGTTATAATGTGGTGGGATTGATACCCGGCAGCGATAAAACATTGAAGAATGAATATGTGGTACATTCTGCTCACCTTGATCATTTAGGTATTGGCAGGGTTGTTAACGGCGATTCAATTTATAATGGCGCACATGATAATGCATCGGGTGTTGCTTCTCTATTGGAGATTGCCCGTATCTATAAAAGTTCCGGAGCAAAACCAAAACGTTCTGTGTTGATTGTGATGGTAACCGGTGAAGAAATGGGATTGATCGGCTCTTCTTATTTTGCTGCCAATCCAACTGTACCAAAATCATCCATTGTTGCAGATGTAAATACAGATATGCCAACGGTGATTGCACCATTACTGGCCGTAGTTCCATTGGGTGCAGAACATTCAAGCATTATGGGTAATGTGCAGTTTGCTGCAGGCTACCTTGGCCTGGATGTGGAGAAAGATCCTGAACCAACTGAAAACCGTTTTGTACGCAGTGATCAGTACAGCTTTGTCATGAATGGCATTCCTGCATTGCATATTAAGTATGGCAACAAAACAACTACCCCGGGTTTTGATATGGTGGCATTTGTAAAACAATGGCGTGCGAAATATTATCATCAGAGTGCAGATGGGTTAGATGG
>JANOIQ010000121.1:0-2451 GCA_031407835.1 Chitinophagaceae bacterium | reverse complement strand
CCTCCTGTTGTAACCAGCCCGGCAAAAACATATCTTGCTTTAGGCGATTCCTATACCATTGGGCAGGGTGTTCCGGAAGCTGCCCGTTTTCCCAATCAAACTGCTGCCTGGTTAAAGCTCAACGGCATCAATCTTACTATTACAGATATTATTGCCACTACTGGCTGGACAACCAACAGTCTGCAAAATGCAATCAATTCCCAAAATCCGGCAAATCATGATGTGGTGAGTTTACTCATTGGTGTAAACGATCAATACCAGATACATGATACAACAGGTTACCGCCAGCGTTTTACGCTGTTGCTGGAAAGAGCCATTCAGCTTGCCAGAGGAAAAAAAGAAAATGTATTTGTACTTTCTATTCCCGATTACAGTGTAACTCCTTTTGCTGCCGGTTATGATACAGCCCGTATCCGATTGGAAATTGATTGGTTCAACGCAATTAATAAAGATGTAACCGCATCTTACAATTGTGCCTACTTAGATATTACCCCTTCTACCCGTGAAGCTCGTTATAATCCTTCGCTGATTGCAACGGATGGCCTGCATCCCTCCGGTTCTGAATATAAAAAATGGGCCGACCGTTTAGGTCCATTGATGTTACCCGTATTGAAATAAGGAACTGTCTTTACTTAGCAGGAATTTTCTTCGTGCAAATTTGTGTAACCTGCCTGCCGGTAGGCAGGTTCGTGGCCTTCTTTCTACTTCAGCGAACCTTTTGCCTTAGTTGGTCGCCTCACCACAACTGTTCGGAACGTTATGTAATTTTTTTCATATCACTCCTACGGAGTTTAACCAATCATTTTTAATGTTTTTCTACTGACTTGTCGCTCCTCCGGAGCTATTCGCTCTTAGTTTTTAGCCTCGCTAGAGGCGAAATATTAGTAGAAACTAATTGCAAGTCGTAATTAAAGCTCCTTAGGAGCGACATATTTTATTCTTCCGAACAGTTGTGGTCGCCTCACCAATTAAACTACTTTCTTTTCACTTTGTAACTCCTTAACTCCATTTCTCTGCGTTGATCATCTTCTTTTATTTTATATTCAAACATTTCATTCCCTAAAAAAATAATTCTATCTTACTTTTCACTTACAGCGGCGACTCTTTCTTACATACCCCAAGTTAAAGCCTCCTGCTGTCATTAGTTCCCCCTATCTCTTTATTCACATTATAAACAACTCAAACAATGAAGCAATTCATCCTGCTTGCAGCAGTCATCTTTTTTGCTGTTGCCTGTCAAAACGCAGCCGACACAAAAGAAGAAACAACAACAACCGAAACGAAAGCCCCTGCGGCCAGTATGTTTGCCGCCAATTATTCCAATGCATTTGAAATGGGCGATATGGCGCTTGCCGACAAAGCCGTACTCAACAGCTGGAAAAACTGGGAAGCAAATAAGTTTGATGGATTAAGTGATTTCTTTGCCGACAGTGTAACTGCATTATGGGCCGATGGTACCACTTTTACGGGAACAAAAGACAGCCTCATCAGTGAATGGAAAAAAGTAAGAGCCGGTATTACCACCGTGGTAGATTCCGTTGACGCATACATGCCTGTTTACAGTACCGATAAAAAGGAAAACTGGGTACTCATCTGGGTAGTTGATTACAGTACCGATAAAAAAGGTGTAAAGGATACAACTGCTTTCCAGGAAACATGGCGTTTTAATAAAGATGGCAAGGCCGACCTTGTTATGCAATACCAGCGTAAACGGAAAAAATAAATTGATTTGATCTTCTGTAAAACCCCGGCACTTTTAAGACCGGGGTTTTTATTTGCTGTCATTCATCTCTCTGTGTAACTCTGTATCTCCAGTTCTCTGTGTTGAAAAACCAAAAGCTCTTCCTCCATTCATTCATCAGCAACTCTGCAGATAAATTCTCTGCTGCCGGTTTTTTTGAACCAATACAAAGTGCTGCACATAAAGCACCCGGCTGAATACAAATCTTTTTTTCATCAGCATTTCATTGCAGATGACAGATATCAGTCTCCGATATTTTTGATCGTGGTTTTCACCCGGCTTCTTTATATTTGAGCCGCCGCACACTAAATGAAATGATGAATAGCCCCGGAAAAACCCTGCTCATCCTGCTTTATTTTTTATCTCCTTTTTTCGGTTCCGCACAGCTGAAAAAAGTCTATCATTTTCAAAAAGACGACAGTCTTTTGAAAGTAAACTATTACATGCAGGCTTTGCAAACCCAAACCCTTTTGATCAGCTCTGTAAGCAAAGAATATAAAAAAGATTACACTGAAATTTTTGAAAGCCGGTTTAAAGAAGTAGCCCGGTTACTTCAAAGCAGCAGCACGGTCACTTCTCCCGAAGCACAGCAATACCTCCAGTCTTTATTAAAAAAGATCGTTGATGTAAATGAAGAATTAAAACCGCTGAATATCCGTTTGATTTTTACAAGGGACTCCTGGCCCAATGCTTACAGTATGGGAGAAGGT
>JANOIQ010000115.1:0-10061 GCA_031407835.1 Chitinophagaceae bacterium | reverse complement strand
AAACGATTTATACTACATCAACTACAATCGATTGTTCCGTACCATTGATGCACCGAATGTTACAACAAGTACATGGACAGAACTTACAGGAATTAGTACTGCAATTGACGCAACCAATAACCCTAATAACGGACGCTATGTTAGGTCGTTGGCATTTAGCTGGGGTACATATCAACCTTCGCATGTAATGTATATCGGCGTAACCGATGGCAAAATTTTAAGGCTCGATGATCCAAGAAATGCATTGGCTTCACAAGCCCCTGTAGATATCTCCATTCCGGGATTACCTCTTGGCGCCAACATACAAGACATTGCTGTTAATCCCAATAATGACAATGAAATTATGGCTGTTGTTTCTAACTATGAATTTTCCATTGGTCCAAATCAGTTTGCAAATATGCCAAGCGTTTGGTGGACGAATAATGCAAAATCTGCAACGCCTACCTGGGTAAATGCTGAAGGAAATACCATTACTGCAGCTTCTGTTCGCAGTTGTGCTATTATAGTAAAGAAAGATGCGGGCAATAACCCTGTAACTGAATATTACATCGGCACTTCTGTTGGATTATTCAGTGTTGTTGATAATACGCCTGCAACTCCTCCAGTATTTACAACCTGGTTCCGTGAAGGAGGAACTGTATTAAATCTTCCGATTGTGCAATCACTGGCCTATCGTCCTGTTGACAATGTGTTATTGGTTGGTACACATGGTAATGGTATGTACTTTGCATATCTCGGTACACCTAACTATACACCCAATCAGCCAACTGGAATAAATGATCCTATACTGAATGATAAAAACTTCATCAGTAAAATTTACCCAACAGTAAGCAGCAACAGAGTGGATTATCAAACAGGCAACAGTTACGCTGTTACACGCATCAGCATTCAATTGCTGAATGCAAACGGGCAGATAGTTTATAAAAATTCAGGAGCTTACCAAAATGGCTCTGTTGATATCAGTAAGCTTGCAAAAGGTATTTATGTATTAACGATCATCAGTGATGACGGGAAATACAAATACCTGCAAAAAATAATTAAACAGTAATTGATTTAATAAACTGTAAAGAAACCCTCTGATTGGAGGGTTTCTTTCTTTAACAGGTTGTTAGCTGAAATTTTCCTGTTCGTTTCATCTTACCTATAAATACAGTAATAATGCTTTATAAATTTTTCTCACTGATATGTTTTCTGTTTATAACATTTGTTTTGTTTGGGCAAACAACTCCGGTAAAAAAAGTGTATGCTTACAGCCAGCAAATAATACCCGGAAAAAAGCCCTCAAAAGAAATAAAATTGAAAGAGCATTACCGGGTATTTATTGTTTCAGACACTAAACAAATCATTCAAATCAATGGAATCTGGATCAAACAAAATTATTATCGTTTTACAGTATCAGGCAAACTGAAAACCCCTGTGCAAATGAATGGTGCAGAAGAGCAGCATAAAATACTTGTTCCAAAAACAACGAACCGGGTGGTAGAACTCATCCTAACTGGTTTGTATGAACCTTCTCCAAGGCCTGGTGCCACTTTAAGTAAACTATTGATTACCAATGAAGTTGTTATTGCCTATCAATGGAAAGGGAAAGAATATTTTGCCCCAGCAAAAACTATAAAGGAACTTTCTCCGTTTATAGGCATGTAAAGAAATGGTCAAAAAAGACTTTTATGAGCCAAAATGATGTTCTCTGGACTTATTTTTGCAGTTAACCCCCCCATATCATGAAAACTAAATTTTTTTTCCTGGCAATTCTATTCGCTGTTATTCTGACAAGCTGTAAAAAAAACGGGATTAACTTCTCGTTATCTAATCAGGCAAATTTTCGTGTTGAAAGTACTTCACCAATTAATCTGCCTTTTGAAGCAGCTACACCCGATGTTACCACCAATTCATCCCAGGAATTTCAAAACAACAGTACTGCAAGTAATTTGATAAAAGAGGTGAAGCTTGAAGAATTAAAGCTGAGTATCACAAACCCAACCAGCAAAACATTCAGCTTTCTTAAGTCTGTGCAGATTTTTATTTCAACAGATGGCAGCAATGAAATTGAGTTAGCCTCACTCGAAAATATTTCCTCAACCGCACAAACTATTTCACTCACAGCTTCACAACAAAACCTTTTACAGTATGTAAAAGCAAGCAGCTATAAACTCAGAACAAAAGTTGTAACAAAAGAAACACTTACCCAGGCGGTTGACATCAGGGTCGACATCAAATTCAAGATAAAGGCTGGTATTTTATAAGAAGCTTCAGCTCAAAAATGTTCGTAAATAATGGCAGCACCCTGCCCTACTCCCACGCACATAGTTGCTAAACCATACTTGCTTTTTCTGCGTTTCATTTCATGAAGTAAAGTAGTGGAAATGCGAACGCCACTGCATCCCAACGGATGACCTAAAGCAATTGCTCCACCATTTACATTTACTTTTTCAAGGTCAAGACTTAACTCATGAATACAGGCAATGCTTTGCGATGCAAACGCTTCATTCAATTCAATTAAATCAAGATTACTAACGGTAAGACCTGCCCGCTGCAAGGCTTTTATTGTTGCAGGTACAGGACCAATACCCATAATGGAAGGATCAACACCGGCCACTGCCATTGATTTGATCATGGCAACCGGTTTCAAATTATATTTTATAACAGCTTCTTCACTTGCCAATAACATTACCGCTGCTCCATCATTTATTCCACTTGAGTTACCGGCCGTAACAGTTCCCTCCTTTACAAATGCAGGTTTCAGTTTGGCTAATTGTTCAATGGTGGTTCGACGTGGATGTTCATCTGTGTCAACAACAATCATCTGCTTTCCCTGTAATGCATCAACAGGAATAATTTCATCTGTCCATTTTCCGGCGCTTAATGCAGCAAAATATCTTTCCTGGCTTTGCACAGCAAATTCATCCTGTGCAATGCGGGACAGGTTCCATTGCTTCGCCACATTCTCAGCTGTTTCACCCATACTGAAAGGATGATAGAGCTCGGAGAGTCTTGAATTAATAAAACGCCAGCCAAGTGTTGTATCCTGCAGTACAGCATCACGTCCGAAAGCAGATGATGTTTTGCTCAAAACAAATGGTGCCCTGCTCATACTCTCTACGCCACCGGCAATATATACTTCACCATCACCACAGGCAATGGCTCTTGCCGCATCCATAATAGCCTGCAAACCACTTGCACACAAACGGTTTACTGTATTACCGGCAACAGTTACAGGTAATCCTGCCAGTAATGCTGCCATCCGGGCAATATTGCGATTGTCCTCCCCACTTTGATTGGCTGCGCCAGCAATGACATCTTCAATAACATTCACATCAATAGATCCATTACGTTGAATGAGTGCTTTAATTACATGTGCCAGCAGATCATCAGGGCGCACGGAGGCTAAGGCTCCACCATATTTGCCAATAGGTGTGCGAAGTGAATCAATGATATAGACAGGTTTCATATAAAAGAGTAAAGCTCAAAAGTAAAGAACTCGTTCCAATCGGTTGATGGTTTGTACCTTTGTCGGCATGAAAGTAGCGAACGAGCGAAATATCCGCCACTTAAGTCTTGAAGAAATCAATACGTTCTTCGAAAGCATTGGCGAAAAGAAATTCAGGGCAAAACAGGTATACGAATGGCTCTGGCAGAAGCATGCCCACAGTTTTGGAGATATGACCAACCTCAGCAAAGAGCTCCGCCAAAAGCTGGGTGAAATTTTTACACTTCCAGCATTAACGGTTGATGCCACCCAATATTCATCGGATGGAACGGTGAAATCAAGATTCCGCACACATGAAGGGCATTTGGTGGAAGGTGTATTAATTCCAACCGATGAACGAAAAACCGCCTGCGTTTCTTCACAGATTGGTTGTTCACTCAGTTGTAAATTTTGTGCAACAGGTTATATCGACCGTAAACGTAACCTCAACTATGATGAAATTTATGACGAAGTGGTTCTCATCAACCAACAAAGTGAAAAAGTATATGAAAAGAAACTGACCAATATTGTGTTTATGGGAATGGGCGAACCATTGCTCAATTATAAAAATGTATTGAAGTCAATTGAACGCATTACTTCACCCGATGGTTTGGGCATGAGCCCAAAACGCATTACTGTTTCAACAGCTGGTGTTGCAAAACAGATTAAACAACTGGGTGATGATGAAGTGAAATTCAAATTAGCCTTATCGCTTCATGCAGCGACTGATTTAAAGCGTCATGAAATCATGCCGGTAAATGATACCAACAATATCAAATCATTGATAGAAGCATTGAATCATTTCTATAAAAAAACAGGAAATGAAATTACGTTTGAATATATTCTGTTCAAAGATTTCAACGACAGTTTAAAAGATGCAGATGAGTTGATTAAACTTTACAGGCAGGTTCCTGCTGATCTTATCAACATCATTGAATACAACCCGATTGACCTGGCATCATTTCAAAAGCCGGATGAAGAAGTAACCAACAGATTTATGGCTTACCTTGAAAAACATAAGGTGAACGCAAGATTAAGAAGAAGCCGTGGAAAAGATATTGATGCAGCTTGTGGTCAGTTGGCAAATAAAGAAGTAGTAAACTCCTGATTGGTTTTTATTCAATTCTGTTACCTTACTTCGGCCAGTACAAATACTCATCACTTCACATATACTAAAGCCTTGGTCTACCTGCACCACCCCCATTTCCAACAGGCGTCCTGCGCCGGCCACCACCTTGTGATGCTTCAAACTTACGGGGATAATACGCAATGGTAAGCATATAAAACTGTTGCAGGCCATTAGTTACTGTTGTGGTGATCGTGTTATTACCTGAGCCGATGCTGATGTTTTTGTTTTGCCTCAAAATATCCATTGCTGAAAACTTTGCCTCCAGCTGTTTGGTTTTAAAAAAACGGTAGCTGATGAAAGCATTCCATAGCGCCGAACTTTGTTTGGTGGTATTATTCTTCACATAATTCAGCGTATTGCTTAAGGTAAGGTCTTTAGGATACTGAAGATTAATATTTGCACCGGTTACATAGTTTGTGTTTTTAAACGAACGCAGGTTGGCACCTGTTTGCTTGCTGTTACTCATGTTAATACCCTGCGATACGGAGAAGTTAACAATTTCGCCCAATGCAAAATAGATCCGCAATGTGTTGTTCATGTTTTGTGTGCGGGAGGTAGAAAATATATCATCAATATAATTTGGTGACTGGCTGTTGTAAATTGATCCGCTATAAGAAAATTGGAGTACGTTTTTTTTCATGCGGATGGAAGTGTTGACATTGCCTCCCAGGCTCCAGTTCTTTCTTCCATCAATATTGATCAGGTAAACATTTTTTCTTCCCAGGTCGTCGTAAAAACTACTGTCGGCAATATCATCTTTTACACTGCTTATATTTCCATTCAGGTTAATATTGATATCGGCTTTCTTGTTCCTGTTTCCCCTGTTATAGCTTAGGTTTATCCCAAAGTTATTCACCCTGGAAGCACGTAAAAAAGCATTTCCATAATTAAAGGAATAAAGGTTTGCGCTATCAATGATAGGGAACAATTGATCAAGGCCGGGAATAGAATAATTTTTATTATGAGTAACGCCTGCATTGATAGTATATCCATTTGTTTTCTGGTAATAATAACTAAGGCTTGAGTTTGGTGTAAAGAATGAAAAATCTCTGCTGAGATTCCGCTTGCTGAAATTCGACTGATCTTTCTCCCGTAAAAACTGCCCGCCCAGGTTAGTAGAAATAGTGAAGGCACGATAGTAACGATTAGACAATCTTTTTGAAAACGATTTAGACAAGTTAAGAGCTGGTTCTTCACTTATCCTGTTGTGCTTATGCAGGTTGGTAATTGTTGTATTGGGCATATATATCTTGCCGACTGAATCGAAATCGCTTACGTTATAAGTAAGATCAGATTGACTGAAGGCAAGATTGTTTGTAAGCCTTATATTAATATTCCAGAGATTATTACTGCCAAACAGCAAGCGCTTTAAAGCATTGTATGTAACATTGACCGAGTTGTTCCAATTACTGGAATTAGTATTATAAAGACGGTTAAAAGATGTATTCCGGCTGGGGTCTTCAAACGATTCAAAATCACTTAAGCTGTTGCGTATGTTTTCACTTTCGTTATAATTTATATTATACCTCAGCGAAAAACTTTTCAGGTTCCTTTCATCGCTATCCTTGTTTAAAAAGTTAGCGCTCAAATTCATGTTGCGGCTTTTTGTTTCCGATTCTGACGATTCGTTGCTTTCGCTTACTATTCCTGAGCCTTCTCTTTGAGTAACGGTTAATGAAGCAGAACTGCCTGTGCCCCTATTGTCAGTTATTGATGCTCTCACATTAATATCCCTGTCTGCATTCCTTTTATTATAGCTGACTGCCAGGGTTTTTGCATCATTTTCCAGTGTTGTATTTCTTATGGATGATTTAAAAAAAGAGTTGCCACCTGCGCTGGTAATTGCATCTGACTGAGAATTAATGTTATTGATACTGCCCCTGCCGGATAAGTCTAAACTCAATTCGTTGCTGCGTTGATTGTTGGTTGTTTCTATAAAACTGTGCTGAACATTTGCTCCAAGGAAATATATTTTACTGATGCCCCTGCCACCAAAATTGGCCACATACCTGTTGCGTGGATTCATAGTACGGAAAGTAGTTTCACCAAGCAGGGATTGCAGATCTTCAACATTCTTATTGATGTTATTGAAAGCACCGCCAAGCCCAAGCCTTGTTTTTTTATTGTATGCCTGTAAACCAAAATCAGCTTCAAATCTTTTATCGGTGCCAATTCCCGCTGCTGCCTTTCCAAAGTACCCTCTTTTCTTATCTGCTTTTAACTTAATATTCATGGTCAGCAGTGAATCGGATGGCGTTCGTTCAGCCGCAGTTTTCGTTCTGTCCTCTTCAGTATAAACCTGTATTTTTTCTATTGCATTTTTCGGAAGATTTTGTGTGGCAATAGCAGGATCGTTACCAAAGAACGGTTTGCCATCTACATACACATTGGTTACTTTCCTGCCATTGACCGTTACAGAACCATCACCCCAAAGCGTAATACCCGGCACCTTTCGCAGCATATCTTCCACAACCGCATTTGAATCGAGTTTAAAAGCAGCCGGATTTATTTCAAGTGTATCGCCATTCATACGTATGGGCAACACAGCTTCTATCACAATTTCATCAAGGCTTTTAAAATTGGTGCCCAGTTGTATTGAACCAAAATTGTAAGATGGGTGTACACTGTCGAGCCTGATCGTTTTTGAAAATGATTTGTATCCTGAAGATGTGAGGCTGATAAGTAAGGGCACATTCAGGGGTAATTTTTCAAAACTAAATTCACCCGATGGATTTGTTAGCCGGTAATTGAGCAGAGTAGAGTCGCTTTTTTTATAAACGAGTACCGTTACAGATTCGAGTGCGTAGTCATTTGCAGAATCTTTTACTACTCCGGTAATAGAACCTGCAGGGCCTTCGGTTTTTTCCTGCGAAAAAACAAGAAAGGGTAAGAGTAGCAGAAGTATAATGGTTGCTAATTTCATTTGGTTTTTGTAAATGGTTTCAAGATGATGATAACAGGGTTTGATGTGGCTTTGCTCTTTTCAAAATATTCCTTCAATAATGGCGTATACACAGGATTTCTATGTTGCTCAGTATCCCTCGACCGGAACATAGCATCTGAAGAGATACTGCTGTACAATACTGTCTTATCGTAGTACTGAATACCCCAGCCTATTACCGGCAGGTAAGCATTACTGCTGTCGGGTGATATTCTATTGATGTTGTAAAAGCGGTTGCTGTTTCTGTCGAAAATAAAACGGCGGTCACGTTTTTGATAATCAAGCGAGAAAAATAAAAAGTTGTTTATGGGTACCAGGCCATTGATTCGCCATACATATGCCGGGTTCGTTTGCTTGTAATCCCTCAATTCGTTTCGGGAACTAAACTCCTTTGTAAAAAAAGTTTTGGGTACTGTATTTTCAAACGGCAGCACAAAATTGTAAAGGATCGTTACGCTGTCTGCAGTTAACTGGTAAACAGAATAATTGTATGGCCGTGAAAAGAGCAGAGAGCCTGGTTGACCGGTATTATAAAACTCAATATTTCCGGGATCAGATAAATAAGATGAATTCCGTTTTGCGTAAGGAAAATAAGACCTCAGTGTTTTACTGCCATTGGATATTTTTAATTCGAAGTCAACTGAATCTTTTGCATCCTTATCAGCCAGCACAAGACTGTAAGCCCATTGATTGGGTGCAAGATAATGGGGGTTGGTCATTGAAATAGCAAAGCCTTTGATTTCTGTAATTTGCTCACTTTGAATATCAGCAAGCCCGTAAAGAACCGATCTTCCGTATTTCATACTGTTTTTTGAAAAAGGATTGCGTACCAGTTCATCCCTTTCCTGCTCAGTTGGCCGGAAGTTTCTATTCACCTGTAATAGATAGAGTGCATTCTCCTTTTCCATCAATTGCATGGAAGCAATAGTATATTTATCGTCCTTAAATTTTTTTATAAACTTTCCTGATCTGTCGAAAAAATACAAACCCTGTGTATCGAAGTCAAAAATGATAAAATATTGTGGTGTTACCGCCAACCGGCTTATTTGTCCAAACAGGCTTTGCCTGGTAGTTTCAAGGGGTATATAACTAATGCTTTCGAAAACTCTTGATGCAGGCGCACCGATTGTTGAATTTGGATCGAAATAAAGGGTTTGAGCGGATTGACCTACTGCCAGCTTTGCGATAAACAGAAACAAGGCAGCGAATAAATTTCTCATAGATCAGTTTGACGAGTTGTTTGTAGATTCCCTGCAAGATAATTTCTGAAATGTGAGGCATCGTTAAATCAATGGATGAACGGTTGCTCAACTGTTTGGCCAGTATTGAAAATTACGGCCTGAGAATAATACCACACTAATGAATGTTTACAGCTTATACAGCGGGCAAGAACACACATTTCTACTCATAAAAAGCAATTCAGTTACCTTTGCCCTTCATACTGTTGCAAAACAGCAAATACAAACAACATGGCCAAAAGCAGTTTCGGAAATTTCGCTAGTCAGAAAACCAACGCACAAAAGAAAGAAGAGTTCCGCCAGGAAAAGAAAAAAGCAAGAGTAGAGAAGAACGAATACTTTGCAAAAAAGAAGGCGGAGGAAAAAAGTTTCCGGCCACAGGAAACAAGAGCTAAAACTGTTTCTTCAAAATCAGGAGCACAAACCCCTGCACTGCCCATCACCTTTAAACGTGAAAATACAACTGGTGAAATGCCGCTCAACAAATACCTGGCACATTGCGATGTATGCAGCCGGAGAGAAGCAGCTGAAGTGATAAAAAAAGGAACCGTACTGGTGAACGGGAAGGTAATTACTGAACCCGGACATAAAGTAACTGATAAAGATGAAGTGAAAGTAAATGGGAAAAAAATCACTATCCAGAAAGAGCTGGTCTATATCCTGCTTAATAAACCAAAAGATTATATCACTACTTCAGAAGATCCGCAGGGAAGAAGAACCATTATGGATCTGATGAAAGGGGTTTCAACACAACGTATTTATCCTGTTGGCCGATTGGATCGTAATACAACCGGTGTACTGTTATTAACCAATGATGGTGAACTCACACAAAAATTATCACACCCAAGTTACCAGGTAAAGAAAGTGTATGAAGTAACACTGGATAAACCTTTAGAGAAAAAAGATTTTGAAAAATTACTGAATGGTTTAACACTGGAGGACGGATTTATTGCACCTGATGCAGTGGGTTATCCTGATCCGAAGAATAAAAAAGTGATTGGCATTGAAATTCACAGCGGACGTAACCGTATCGTTCGCCGCATGTTTGAAGCATTGGGATACGATGTAAAAGGATTGGATCGTGTATTGTTTGGCAACCTCACCAAGAAAAATGTTGACCGCAGCAAATGGCGTTACCTCAATGAAAAAGAAGTGCGTCTGCTGAAATTCTTAAATAAATCCTTCGTCAAAAAGAAAGAAGAAGAAAAAGGAAAGAACAGAGATGAAGAATAAAATTGACATCATTGCTGAAACCGATCATTGGATTGCTCTCAATAAAGCTTC
>JANOIQ010000089.1:0-4044 GCA_031407835.1 Chitinophagaceae bacterium | reverse complement strand
CCTCCTTCACCTGTTAACAGTCTCTTTAATTTTTTTGCAATCTCGGTATCAATTTTTCTTGCAAACAATTTATTAGAAGAAATGATTTCCGGAAAATCACTGGAATCTAAAACAGCAGGATAGCCACCCCGGCCACTATTCCAGTCAATATATCTTAGGTTGTCATTAATAACGTTGTCTGCATATGCTGAATTCATAATAATTGTTTGAAAAAATATTTCTTCAGCAGCAAACGTATATTTCATTCTTGTTAATAATTTTTGATTCTTCTTTGCATACGAAAGAACATACTGTAGCGTATCCCTGGTTAAGCTCCACCAGGCACTGCCTCCATAAAATTTCGGAAACTCTTTTGGCAGTGATCGTTTTATTCTTAATTTTTTTTGAAGCGCAATGAAAAATTGAATTTTATTATTTGACCTTTTCGCATCGAAAACATCGTATAAATTATAATATTCAATTCTACTCATACCACCATCATCTCCCCATGCTTTGTGTGGCATTTCAAAAAATTCAAGATGGTCTTTTGTTTGATTTAATTTATTTTCAAAATAGTCGATAGACTTTGCCGGATAATCTTGCCCGCTGATTAAATGGAAATATGAATTTTCGTCATCTTTTATAGCTTCTTCAGCCATTAATAAAATGGCTTTCAAATGATTTATGCCACCCCAGTTAACAATATAGCTGTTATAAACGTTTATATTTTTATCTTCAATGTTTTTCAGCGGAGTTAAATCAACGTCACTTTTTTTATCAATATGAATATAAAAATTAAAATTGTTCGGGAAATAATTAATAATATTTAGAATCTGATCAATATCTTTATAGGCAGTAATCAAAATTGCTTGTTTCATAGTGTTCTAACTGATATTTATCTTTCTTGGTAATTTATAACTAGTTGATTATCTGATATTTTGTACTGCTATTTGATTTAGAACAGAGTTGAAAAAAGTAAAATTAATTCAAGTTAAAAGGTATTTCAGCTAAAATTTAAATATACATAAGTCCTTGAATAAATTGTAATAATTTTCCTAATCATTTATGAATGGCAGATAGCAAGCTAATTCTTTATTTTGTCATACTTATTTAGTGATTCAATCTGTTAGCCATTTATGAAGAGTATGTGAGTAAGTGTCATTTTTTATCTCATCGATAAAAATGTTTGAAGTTGCAATCCAACTTTTTAAATAATTCGTAATTAAATTAAGGCCTTATTTGAAATACATCTCATCTGATTTAATCATGGATAGAAATTTCCAAATGATATTCTATCAGCTTTTATTGGAGTAATAGCTATTTCACCTTCAATAAGTAATCTTTACCTGATATTATTTTTTTTAAGTTTTTGAATTTTCCATATCCCAACTCCGCTGAGCCAGTCATTATAATTTATATATGTTATCCATTTTGGCAAAGCACAGTATATTGTTTTGTTACTGTATCCATCATATTTCAGAACGGTTGAAAATGTTCTTTCCAGTATCAATATTGAATCAGGTTGATATTCTTTTAAGTAATGTGACACCTCTTGATCGCTATTGAGCACAATACATTTTACAGATGCTGGTTTGTAGAAATTTGTATTGAGCCCAACCATACTATAAATCGATTTTTCCTTACATAGCAGGATTGTTTCATTTTTTTGTGCATAATGATATAGAAAATTAAAATATTTCATGGGTTCCCTTGCCGGAATGATCATTATTACCAGGAGCAGAGGTATATTGATAACCGCTGAAAGAAGATATACAGAGCGACTTATTTTTTGAAACTTCCGGTTAATAATAAAATAGTCAATTCCTTTAGCAGTAAGGTATATAAAGCAGAATGCAACAGGGAATAAAAACCTTATTTCTTTATGGCCTACAATGAAATGGCCCAGTAAAAATAAAAGAATACACCACGAAAAAATATCTTTCTTGTTTTTATAAAGCCCGGTTATGAATAATAGTAGTAATACTATACTCAATGGCGGAATAGCATGTTGTAAAAACAAACTAAAGTAATTCCACCATGGCGTTGTACCCCAGTCAGCAGCTTTATTTTCAATAATATTGCTGACAAAATAGTTATATGGAGTCAGCACAAAACTTTCATAAAACCAAAAATCTACATATATGCAAAAGGCAATTGCAACGAAAGAGGCGAAAATTATAAGTAAGAAATGTTTTAAATCAAATTTGTAAATGAATAGTAACCATATTAAAAGGCCCAAAATGGCAAAGGCAATCTGAAAACGGAAAAAAAATGACAAACCAAGCAGAAGCCCGGCCCATATAAGCTCACTCTTTTTTTTAGTGCCTTCATTATTTGTAACCTTAAGAATAAAATATACTGCACCGAGGAAGGTAATAGCTGAATAATTTTCAGAAGAAAATCGTACGCTGATAAAAGGAATAAACCACAAAAAGAAACTGAGAAAAAGAAATAGTTTTTTTGATTCAGGATAGGAAAATTCTTTTAATACTGCTGTACAGATACCAGTGAGAACAAACCAGGACAGCAACGCTGAAATTATTCGTAAAATGAGGGCGTAGATAAATGGGTCGTAAACATTTAGTGTATTTATTATCCGGATAATTATATATCCGAAAGCAGGTAATAATGCCGGACGGATTTTGTTATGAAATTCCCATGGTAAATCGGCAGCAGCAGTGTTGCCTAACTTGTAATTACTAAACTCAAGTATTTGAAAATGCTCATCAGGATGATAATATCCAACACTGAAAAAAGAAGTGACCAGGAATACAAATAGCCCGGAAAGAAATATATATTTATAAGGAGAACAAAAAAAATTGTTCATTTGTTTATGTTAGGTGCAAACTTAGATTTTATTTTAACCTTACTGCAAATTTAAAACAGTGGATTTTAACTCAATGCTTTGAACTTACTTCTTATTTCTGAATATTTATTATTTTCAGCAGACCTTTTTCGTCCAATTTTATTTTTTCCTCTGCCAGCAAATGCTCAATCACCCGCCAGAATTTTTCTTTTTGTTTGCTGCCGAGCTTCGTTAATAAATCTTTCACTACAACACCGTCAGTCCCCGCCTTTTCTTTTAAGAATAAATATATTCGTTCAAACTCTGCCGGAGAAATCTCGTTTCCTTTTTTCCACAAGCAAACATCGCATACACCACAATCTGCAATAGTCTCATCACCAAAATAATTACCAATCACTTTGCTGCGGCAGATGGTTTCATCTTTTACATAGTTGATCATAGCTTTCACTCTCAGCTCAAATTGTTCTTTGCGAAGCAACCTGTTCTGCGGATTGATGAACAGGTCTTCCGTTGCAGGGCGGTTCTCCAAAAACTGTAACTGAGGTTTTGCTTTCTGAGGAGTGTATTGAATAATGCCATGCTGATGTAATTCTAATAAACCGTTTTTAATGGTATCAAGATCAGTTTTAATAAAAGTGACCAGTTGCTTTTCGGAGATGAATGCCTCCATGTCAAAGATGCCGCCATAGCTGCGCAGCAATCCTTTGATGATTGGTTCTGATTGTGGGTGTTCTTTTTCAAATGCAGCAAGCTGTTCTTTACTCGCTGTGAATACAGCTCTGGCCGGTAAAAAAATCTGCTCTGCATAACTGATCCATCCTTCCTGTTCCAGCAGCTTTAGTGAATACATGGCTGTGTGTACATTGAGATGAAAGGTTTTTACAAAATCATTCAGATCAAATTCCACCCATTGCAATTCACCACTGCCACTTGGGATTTGTAAGTAATTAACTAAACAACGGTACACATTTTTTACATCTTCAATAGAAGGGAATCGAATAGACGATAAATTGTTGAGATCTGCAAGGTCTCTTTCTTCGTACAGTAAAACTGCATAAGATTTTTTTCCATCTCTTCCTGCACGGCCAGCTTCCTGGTAATAGTTTTCCAAACAATCAGGCATATCATGATGGATCACCACACGTACATCCGCTTTATCAATTCCCATTCCGAAAGCATTGGTGCAAACAATTACTCTTGTTTGATTTTGCAGCCATGCTTCCTGCCGTTTGCTACGTTCATCATTGCTTAGTCCGGCA
>JANOIQ010000075.1:0-23668 GCA_031407835.1 Chitinophagaceae bacterium | reverse complement strand
TTTCCTGCAACAGGCATTTTCACAAAACCCAAGACTGGTATTTCCCATAGGTCATCCGCAGGGTGTAACGGATATCCGTGTAACTGCTGATGGAAAATACCTGTTATCAAAATCGTTTAACGACATCAATACAAAGGTTTGGGATATCCGGACAGGGAAACTTGTGCATGACATCGCCATTCCCGATGGTTCATCGTTGATGAAGATAAGTCCAACAGGCAGGCAGGTGTTTATAAACGGAGGTGTTGATACCAGTTTCATCTTTAATTTAAAAACAGGTAAGGCAGAAGTTATGATTGCCGGAATTTTTGATGGGGCAATGTATTCATCCAATGGTCATTTGTTACTTACTGCACATGCAAACAAATTGCAGCTATGGGAGTCTGCATCAGGAACACTGCTGAGCACTTATGAAGCAGAAGATTCCATTAGAATATTCAGCTTTATCAATCATGATCGCCAGGTGCTGGTTGAAAGAAAAAAGCAGGATAACGTTGTGTACAATGTGCTGGATAAAAATTTGAAGTCAGAAAAATCGTTACTGATCCCAGGTAATACCGGAGCTTATTTTTCAGAGTTCAGTGATACGTTGTATGCAACCCGTTTTGATGGGCAGCGTGCTTATATTCATCAGTTGAGTTATGAAAGTTTGAAAATAATCAGTACGATCACTATTGACAGCATGTATCAAAAGCCGGTCATGTTCCGTGAATCAAATTATGATGAGAATCTCTTGGTAGCTATGCAAGACAGCTCATTGCTTCTTTTTAATGTAAAGGAAGGGCTTATGTACTCCTTTGATCAATTTGAATACGGAATTGAACAGATGGATTTTGTTGATTCGGGCAGACATTTTATTGTTCAGGATGATTACGGTGCTTATAACTTTAATACAGAAAGAGGAGAATCGGTACAGATTTTTGTTCCATCGTTTGACAGCCGCAACATTAAAAACGTTGAAGGACCAATTGCTGTGAATGATCTGCTGAAAAAATATTATTTCGTACTGGCGGATAATGTGATAAGAGAATATAAAATTCTCGGCGATACCAGCCTGCTTACACAATCTTTTTCCGGACAAACGCAGAATGTAAATGCGGCCATCTTTGATCGAAACAGGATGGTGATTGGTGATGGGGAAGGCTTTGCCAAGTTTATGGATATCAATAAAGCTGAAGTCATCTCCAGCTTTGAAATGCATCTCGAATTCCTGAGTAGCTTAAGTTTTTCATCAAAGCAACAATCGTTGATCTCGTCATCATGGGATTCTTCTGTAAAAATCTGGGACCCTGTTTCTAAAAACTTATTGAAGATAATACGAAGAAGGTTTGCCATTATAAATGCTGTTGTCAATGATCAGCAAAACCTGTTGGCCATGATTTACAAGCCGGATATTTTGAGTTATGAAGAGACAGGTTGTACACTTGAAGTTTTTGATTTAAAACTGAATAAAACGGCGAGGTCATTTAAAACAAAACAACGGCTTGCAGCGGTTAATTTCAGCAGGGATGGCCGGTTTATTTTTTATTGTAATCAATCAGACAGTACGGTTGCTGTTAATGATCTTAATCTCAAACCGCTCATAAAAATAAAAACCGTGGGCTGGGTATTTGAAGTGAGGCAAACAGAGTCGGGTAAATACATTGAAATTACCACTGATAATGGGATTGAGTTGTACGATTACAAAACATGGAAACTGTTCAGAAGATTTCCCATCAACAATATGTGGGGCTATCACCGTGCTTCTGTTTCTAAAGATGAGAAAATGATTGCCGCAGGAACAGACAGAGGGTTGATGAATATGTGGGATATGCAATCGGGCCGGTTGTTATACACTGTAAAAATTCATTCATCAGGTGTAATCGTTTCTTTTGTAAATGACTCTTCGCTCATCACCAGTTCTGAAGATGGCACTATTAAATACTGGCGCTATGGTCAAAAACAACTGCAACTGATTTATCAAACAGTTCCTTTTAAACAGAATGAATACATTTCAATCATTCCCTCCGGTTATTACAAAGGATCACAACAGGCGGCTAAGCAACTGCATTATGTTACTGCTGATGCAAAGATCATTTCATTCGAGCAATTAGATGTGAAGTATAACCGCCCGGATAAAGTATTGGAAGCTATCGGTAATACCGATACGGCTTTAATTAATTCGTATAAACGGGCTTATGAAAAACGAATCCGTAAACTTGTTATTGATACAACACAGTTCAGCGATGGTTACAGTGTACCCGAAGCAGATTTTGTAAACCGTGATATTATTGAGTATGAGCAGAAGAGTGAAAATCTTAGTGTAAACATCAAAGGCAACGACAGCAATTACAAACTGGACCGTTTCAATATCTGGATCAATGAAGTACCGCTGTTCGGAATAAAAGGAATCAGTATACGCAACAGAAACAGCAATTTATTTGACACAACGATCAGCATCAGCTTATCACAGGGTGAAAACAGAATTGAATCTTCTGTTACCAATATCAACGGAACGGAGAGCTACCGTATGCCTCTGTATTTAAAATACATTCCAATAAAACCTGTTAAAGAAACTATTCACTTTATCGGCATTGGTATTAATCAATTTAAAGACAGCAAACATAACCTGCAATGGTGTGTAAAAGATATAAGAGATCTGGCATTGAAGTTTAAAGAAAAGTACGGCAGCAATATTATCATTGATACACTGTTTGATGAAAACGTTACACTCAGCAATGTGCAGGCACTGAAGCAAAAACTGCTGCAAACAAATGTCAACGATAAGGTGATCATTGCTTACTCAGGGCATGGATTATTATCAAAGCAATACGATTACTACCTGTCATCTTATACTGTAAACTTCAGCAAACCGGAAGAAAACGGGATTGCTTATGAAGAGATTGAAAACTTATTAGATAGTATTCCTGCCAGGAAAAAATTATTACTGCTCGATGCATGCCACAGCGGGGAAGTGGATAAAGAGGAAATGCTGGTGATGCAAACAACAAAAACGAAAGCAGGAAACAAAGGATTAATCATGAACAGGGGTTCAGAAGAGGAAACAACAGAAACGAAAACAATAGGTCTGCAAAACAGTTTTGAGCTTATGCAATCATTGTTTGTAAATGTGGGTAAGGGAACGGGAACCACCATTATTTCAGCAGCAGGAGGGGTACAGTTTGCTCAGGAACGCAATGAATTACAGAACGGTGTTTTCACTTACAGTTTACTGGAAACACTAAACAATAACAAAACCATTCGGGTATCAGAGTTAAAGAAATACGTGGGTCAGCGGGTAGAACAACTGACTGATGGAATGCAAAAACCTACCACCCGCAACGAATTAAAGGATTTTGACTGGCATGTTTGGTAATAAATCAAGCTGCATTTCATGTGTTTATTTTTTAGTTGATTTTTTGGCCACATTGTATATCTATAAAAATTATCATCGCTGTTTGTATAAATTAGCTCGATAATTTTTATAGATATTTCATAACTTCAAGACCACTAATAAAACAATCTGCCATGTTCACATTTGCATTATTCAATCTTAAAGGTGGTGTCGGCAAAACAGCCAGCTGCGTAAACTTTGCTTATCTCGCTGCCAAAGACGGGTATAAAACATTGTTGTGGGATATTGATCCCCAGGGAGCAACCTCGTTCTACTACAAAATAAAACCCAAACAGAAAGTAGCCATGCTCGACCTGGTAGGGAAAGATGCAAGCCTTGCTGAAAGTATCATGAGTACAGAATATGAGAACCTTGATATTATTCCGGCTGATATAACAGCAAAAGCACATGATGTAATGATTGGTGAAATGCAGGGTTCCAAAAAACGTTTGGCAACAATCATCAAACAGCTGAAAGATGAATATGATTTCATCTTCATTGATTGTCCTCCGGGATTAAGTTCTCTTGCAGAAAATATTTTCAATGCGTCTGATATTGTGTTGATGCCGATCATCCCAACAACACTTTCTGTACGCACTTATCATATGGTAAAAGATTTCTTTAAAGAAAAAAGTATTGATATAAAAAAGATGACCTGCTTTTTTACCATGACTGATCTGCGCCGCAATATGCACAATGAAGTAATGGAAGAATTATACAAAGACAAACGGTTTTTCAGCAGTTATATTCCTTACTTAAGTGATGTAGAAAAGATGGGCGTTCATAAAGCACCGCTGGAAGAGTTTGCACGCAGTAGTTATGCTGCGCAATGCTACCGTGACCTGTGGGAAGAGATCAAAGAAGGAGTGCTGTAACCCTTTGCAGCACTGCATTTTAGCTTACCGTAAATTTACCCAAAGGCTATTAAGTACTAACCCCCAATTTTGATTAAAACAACTGTAAACTGTTGTTTTAATCAAATTCTGTATCTACATTTGAACTGTCCAATTCTTTTGAAAAAACTAAATCCAATAGTCATGAAAAAACCATTGCGTTTCTTCTCGTTCGTATTTTTCCTATTTGCTATTTATTTAAACGTGTTCTACAAAGAAGATTCTTTCCTTGCAAGAGTTGTTGCGGGTAAGACTGAAGTTTCCAAACAACAGACAGCACAACAAACAAAAGATGCCAAACCACTGGAAAGTGAAATGGCTGAGAACACAGGCAAATAACAACATTATCAAAATTTTTGTAAAGCAGGTCAATAATCGGCAATCCGTACCCTATCTTTTTTAGCTGCCGGTGTTGAATTTTCTCATAATGTAAGTTTTGCGGAGGTGGTTTCTACCACCTCCTGTTTTTGTTTATAAATTTTTACAACATCTTAGTTGTACAGGCTCGCTATGCAACTTATCTTAGCAGAATGGCTAATGATAAAAAAGTGTTCCTGCTCGATGCGCTTGCACTCATCTTCCGTGCATATTATGCACTTATACGCAGTCCAAGAATTACATCCAAAGGACGAAATACAAATGCACAGTTTGGTTTTACCAATGCATTGATTGAACTCATCAATAAGCAGAAGCCATCACATATGGCTGTTTGTTTTGATACACATGCCCCCACTGAACGTCATACTGATTTTGCCGAGTATAAAGCCAATCGCCAGGAAGCGCCGGAAGATTTGCTGGCTGCTTTGCCCGATATTAAACGAATTATTAAAGGATTCAACATTCCTGTAATTGAAAAAGACGGGTTTGAAGCTGATGATATTATTGGTACACTCAGCAGGCAGGCCGAAGCTGCCGGTTATGAAGTGTTTATGGTTACACCCGATAAAGATTATGGCCAGCTGGTAACTGAAAAAGTAAAAATCTACAAACCTGCTTACCAGGGTGGGGATGTGGAAATTATGGGCCCTGCTGAAATATGTGCGAAATGGAACATTAAAGATGTAAGCCAGGTAATTGATATTCTTGGTATGATGGGTGATGCAGTGGATAATATTCCCGGCATTCCCGGAGTGGGCGAAAAAACAGCGGCTAAATTATTAGCAGAGTACGGAACACTTGAAAATGTACTGGAGAATGCAGATAAGATCAAAGGTGCAATGGGTGAAAAAGTGAAGAAAGGAAAAGACCTGGCGATTATGAGTAAAAAGCTGGCAACGATTATTATGAACGTGCCGGTTGAATTTCATGAAGAAGATTTCAGGTTAAAAGAATGGGATAAAGAAGTGCTGAAAGAAGTGTTTACTGAACTTGAATTTAAAACAATTGGTAAGCGCATATTGGGCGAAGACTTTAATACATTTAATACAGCACCTGTCGGCGTTCAAAAAGATCTGTTCGGGAATGTGGTTGATACAACAATGGGTGAAGTAAGAAAAGATAAGAAAAGTCCTGCTAAAATAAATAAAGCTGAACAGGAAATTGATTTCAGCAATAGCACTGCTGATGAAACGAGTGAGGGTACAGAAGAAACGACTGCCTCAGAAGATCATTTTGGAGGTGCTTCAAAAAATATCAATAATACCCCACATGAATACATTGCTGTAACAACAGAAGCAGAAATTAAGCAACTGGTGGAAGAATTATCGAAACAAAAGGAAATCTGTTTCGACAGTGAAACAACTGGTTTGGATGCAAATGATTGCGAATTGGTTGGATTGAGTTTTTCTTATCAGCCCGGTAAAGCCTGGTATATTCCCTGTCCTGCAGAACAAGCAGAAACAAAAAAAATATTGAATCTTTTCAAGCCATTGTTTGAGGATGAATCAAAAATTTGGATCGGGCAAAATACAAAATATGATCTGCTGGTATTGAAGTGGTATGATGTAGAGTTGAACGGAAATTTATTTGATACCATGCTTGCCCATTATGTTGTTGAGCCGGATGGCAAACGCAGCATGGATATTTTAAGCGAACAGTTTCTCAGTTATGAACCGGTGCACATTGAAGAACTGATTGGCAAAAAAGGAAAGGGCCAAACGCAGGGAACGATGCGTAATGTAGAGCTGGAGAAGATTACAGAATATGCAGCAGAAGATGCAGATATCACTTTGCAGCTGAAAGAAGCGCTCTTCCCTATGCTGAAAGAAAAAGAAGTGGAAAAGGTTTTTTATGAAGTGGAAAATCCATTAGTGAAAGTGTTGATGAATATGGAGTATGAAGGAATCAGGGTTGATGTTGATTTTTTAAATGTTTATTCCAAACAACTGGAGATTGATGCAAAAGAAGCCGAACAAAAAGTGTACAGCTCATCGGGTTTAAAATTTAATCTTGCTTCGCCCAAACAATTAGGTGAAGTATTGTTCGATCATTTGAAACTTGATCCCAAAGCAAAGAAAACAAAAACAGGACAGTACGCAACGGGTGAAGATGTGTTGCTGAAACTGGCACATACAAGCCCGATTGTAGAAGATATTTTAACCTTCCGTGAACTCACAAAATTGAAATCAACCTATGTTGATTCACTGCCATTGCTGATCAACCGCAAAACAGGAAGAGTACATACAACCTACGGACAGGCAGTTGCTGTAACCGGACGTTTGGCCAGTAACAATCCCAATCTGCAAAATATTCCTGTACGAACAGAACGGGGAAGAGAGATCCGCAAAGCGTTTATTCCACGAGATGAGAATCATGTACTGCTGAGTGCAGATTATTCGCAGATCGAATTACGAATTGTTGCCGCCATCAGTGGGGATCCTGCTATGTGCGAAGCGTTTATCCAGGGAAAAGACATTCATACTGCAACGGCTGCGAAAGTGTATAAGATTGATGAGAAAGATGTAACAAAGGAAATGCGTTACAAAGCAAAAAGTGTCAACTTCGGAATTATTTACGGGCAGGGCGCATTTGGTTTAGCTGATAATTTAGGTATCAGCAGAACAGAAGCAAAAGAAATCATTGATAATTATAAACGGGAGTTTGCAGGCATCCAGAAATACATGGATGATACCATCAATTTCGCCAGGGAGAATGGTTACGTGCAAACACTAATGGGGCGCAAGCGTTGGTTAAGGGATATCAATTCATCGAATTTCACCGTTCGTGGTTTTGCTGAGCGAAATGCCATCAACTCACCCATACAGGGAACAGCGGCCGATATGATTAAACTTGCAATGATTAAAACACATGCAGCATTGCAGAAGAGTCATTTCAAAAGCAAGATGATCTTGCAGGTGCATGATGAATTGGTGTTTGATGTGTTGAAGGAAGAAGCAGATGATATAAAGAAACTGATTCTTGATTGTATGCAAACGGCCATGCCGCTAACACATGGCGTGCCTGTAATTGCTGAAGCAGGAACAGGTGCCAACTGGTTAGAAGCGCATTAATTTTTAATCAATCTGCATTGTCTGTGAATAGACAGCTGCTTAAACCTAATGGGTGTAAGTATTTCAGCTTACTTCAAAATGAAGCTTACACTTCATGTGGCTATAAAATGAATTACTGATTTTGATTCCACTGCATGCTGATACCGATCATTTAACAGCTGCTCATTCATTTTCATTTATCGTCCTACCTTTGCAGCCATGCAACCAACTCTTATTTATTGTTACGATGCATATTGCGGGTGGTGTTATGGTTTCAGCCCTGTCATGAAAAAAATTTCAGAAGAATACAAATCGAAGCTGCATGTGGAAGTGTTAAGTGGTGGAATGGTTTTACCGGAGCAACCTGTTCACATCAGTGCAACTGCCGGGTATATTAAAGAAGCTTATCACACAGTAGAAGAATATTCGGGAATTAAATTTGGTGAAGATTATCTGTGGCATATCAATAACCCTGATAAGAGTGACTGGTTTCCCTCATCAGAAAAGCCTGCCATTGCATTGTGCATCTATAAAGAAATGTATCCCGAACTGCAGGTGGAATTTGTTGCCGATCTGCAATACAGTCTGCACTATGAAGGAAGAGATTTAACGGATAATGAAGCGTATCGACATCTGCTTGAAAAATATATCGTGGATGCTGAAGACTTCTACAGCAAACTGAAATCGGAGGAATATAAAGAGAAAGCATATTATGAATTCCAGTTGTGTAAGCAATTACAGGTAACCGGTTTTCCGCAGGTGCTGATGCAGATAACAGAAACAAAGTTTCACCTGCTTGCAAGAGGATATACGGATTATGATACGCTGGCTAAACGTATACAACTGGTATTAACAGAAGTAGAAAATAATTTATTCAATTAATTAAATAGTAAAATGATTCTTACAATAACTCTTAACCCATGTATCGATAAAAGCTCTGCAGTAGAAAAAATTAAACCCGAGAGCAAGTTGCGTTGCAGCGAGGTGGTGAATGAACCTGGCGGTGGTGGTATCAACGTAAGTAAGGCGTTAAAAAAGTTAGATACAGCATCGGTTGCTTTGTTCCCATCGGGTGGAAATAATGGCAATATGCTTTGTTCTTTGCTGGATGAAGAGAATATTGTTTTTCATGCTGTTGATTCAAAAGTTGAAACAAGAGAGAACTGGATTGTACTGGAAGCTTCAACCGTTAATCAATACAGATTTACTTTTCCCGGGAGGCAGGTACAGGAAGACACCATCATTACACTCGTTGATCAGATCAGAGGTTTTTCTCCATCGTATGTAATTGCAAGTGGCAGTTTACCTCCCGGCTTGCCTGATTATTTTTATGGACTTGTTGTAAAGAATGCAAAATCAGTGGGCGCAAAATGTATTGTTGATACAAGTGGCCCTGCATTACAGGCATTACAGGGAAAAGGTGCATACCTCATCAAACCAAATATTGGTGAGTTGTGTAAAATGCTGAATGTGGATTGGCTGGATAAAGAAGAAGTGGCTGATGCTGCACTCCAGGCAATCATGGATGGTTTTGCAGAAATGATTGCAGTAAGTATGGGCCCTGATGGTGCATGGATTGTGAGTAAAGAGGAACGCTATTTCGCAACAGCGCCAAAAGTTGATAAAAGAAGTACAGTTGGCGCAGGTGATAGCATGGTGGCCGGTATGACCTTTATGCTGAAACAGAACCGTTCATTAAAAGAAGTGATTTCATACGGTGTAGCCTGTGGCAGTGCAGCTACCATGAATGAAGGAACTCAGTTATTTAAAAAAGAAGATGCTGACAGATTGTATAGTATCATCTCACAGCAATAAATAAGCAACCCGGTATCGCTGTAAATAATTGATCTTCATTTTTTCAGCGTGCTGAAATTTTTTCTCTTGCAAGTGCTGCAGATTTTTTGTAGCTTTTTGTTCTAAAACTTTTTTTATGAAAAAATATTTAGTTGCTGTTTGTGCAATGCTCATTTCTGCAACTCAGCTTTTTGCACAAAGTGAAGCCGAAATGAAAGCATGGCAGAATTTTATGACACCCGGACCGATGCATCAGTGGATGGCCAAACATGTTGGCACCTGGGAGGCTGAAATCAGTTCATGGATGGGCGGCCCGGAGCCAACAAAGTCGAAAGCAACCGATGTGGTTAACATGGCTATGAATGGTTTGTACCAGGTTGCTGATTTATCCGGCACAATGATGGGCATGCCTTTCCAGGGAAGAGGTACGCTTGCTTATGATAATGCTAAGAAGCAATTTTTAATGACATGGATCGATAATTTTGGTTCAGGCATCATTATTATGACGGGGCACTATGATGCTGCAACCAAAACCCTGCATTTTAAAGGAAAGCAAACCGATCCCGTAACAGGTAAGGATTCAAATATCAGGCAGGAGCAGAAATTTATGGATGATGATAACTACGTACTCACCATGTATGGCGATGTGGAAGGAAAAGAAACCAAGATGATGGAGGGAACATTTAAACGGGTAAAAAAATAATTGCCACCACATATTGAACCGGTGAAAGGGATCTTGATGTGATAGAGTGATGGAGTCACTGATGACACGGATTGAAAAGATTTACACGGAGTTTTAAAATACACTTTTTTTGGTATCTCAAATAATATGACAGCCGCCTTTAGAAAAGCGGCTGTTCTGTATTTTAATCCGCAGAGATCTGCATCATCAGTGTTTCTATCAATTACCCTTCCACTCCGGCATTCTGCCCGGTGTATAGGGTGCTCCATTTTTTTCAAGTATGTCTTCGAGCTTTTTTATTTCTTCAGCAATTGCTTTCAATTCATTGTAAACAGGAGTGAATTGTTTTGCAGCAACCTGGTAAGAGTTGATCTGAGTTTGTGTTGGTGCGGCTGTTGTGTTCCATAATGAACCAATTACATAACCAATACGGCCACCAATAGATGGACTTGTTTCAAATTCTCTTCTTGCCAATGTTGCATCGCCATTCAACTGACGGTTGACAGCATTCAATCTTTTTTCCACCTGCATGATTGCTTTTGAAAGATCGAGAGATTGCTTTGGTGTTTCAATCACTGCCTGTTTCATGAAGCGGAGTTTGTTCACCAGTTCGCCACGGTATTGATCTGCTGCTGCTGTAACACGGCTCAGCTCTGCAATTTTTTTACAGAAATCATCCAGCGCTTTTTTATCGGTTGCCGGAAGCGTGGCTGTATTTAATGCAATGGCTTTGAATGATTGCGGACTAACAATTTCTGTATACGCTCCATCTTCAAATTTGCTGAGCGATACTTTATAGGTTCCTGGCAAGGCGAAATATCCCTGGTCGGGGGAACTGAATGCAAATGATTCATCAAACGGAGTAAGATCAATTGGTCCGAAAGGAGATGTACGGAAATCCCACAAAATGCGGTTCAACCCTTTTTTCACCTGCGCTTTTATACGGCGGACAACATTACCTGCTTCGTCTGTAACGGTAAACAATAAATGTGGTGCAGGTTGCTCATCTTCCATTCTTAATGAATCAACCGATGGATAAACAGGTGCTTCACCTTTCTTTATTTTTTCTGCTTCCGCAGCACGGCGTTTTTCTTTGATGGTTTTAATATCATCTTTCAGATAATAGGTAAACACTGCACCCACTTTCGGATTGGGTGTGGTAAAGAAACTTTCGCCCTGGAAACCTTTTCCTCTTACGCCTAAAGGTTGCGATTGTATAAACATCCACGCATCTTTAATGGGGAAGATGATGGCAGGTTTATCGAGATCCGCTCTTTTCAAATTCCGTAATGGAGTATAATCATCCATTATATAAAAGCCACGGCCAAATGTGGCGAGTATCAAATCATTTTCTCTTTTCTGAATTTCTAAATCTTTTACAGCAATTGTTGGAAGACCGGCTTTTAACTGCACCCATTTATCACCAGCATCAATACTTACAAACAAACCAAATTCAGTACCAACAAATAATAAATTTGCATTTACATGATCTTCTGCAATAGTATATGCTGTTCCTCTTTCGGGTAAATTATTCTGGATGGCCTTCCATGTTTTTCCGCCATCAGTAGTTTTATAAACGTATGGATGAAAATCACCATAACGGTGATGATTAAATGTTACATACGCCACATTTTTATCGTGCTGCGATGTGATAATATGGTTCACATAAGTTCTTTCCGGCACCCCCGAAATATTATCAACTTTAGTCCATGTAGTACCACCATCATTAGTAATTTGAATGAATCCATCATCTGTACCAACATAAACGGTGTTCTCCTCAAACTTTGATTCTGCAATAGTGGTGATGTTGCCATAAATATCTGTTGAACCATTTTTTGCAACTGCATCCATGCTCCACACTTTTCCCATCACAGGTAATTTATTCCGGTCGATCTGTCTTGTTAAATCGGGACTGATTACTTTCCATGTATTACCACGATCGTCTGTGCGGAATAATTTATTCGCTCCGTGGTAAAGGCGTTTGTTATCATATTTTGAAATAACCAAAGGCGCATCCCAGTTCCAGCGGTACGCTTCACCTTCCGGCTCCTGTGGTTGTATAAATAAAAACTCACCACTTTTTTTATCATACCTGGTTAATGCACCATACTGTGCCTGCGAGTAAACAATATCCGGGTTACTCTGATCAATCTGTGATTCGTACCCATCACCCAGGCTGGTGAAATACCAATCAGAATTGAAAATGCCATTGGCACTTAATGTCCGTGATGGCCCACCTAAACTGAAGTTATCCTGCGTGCCACCATGTATATGATAAAACGGAAAGGCGTTATCTGTCGCTACCTTGTAAAATTGTGTAACCGGCAAATTAGCTTTAAAGTTCCAGTTACTTCCCTCATCAAAACTTTCATACACACCACCATCGCAACCAACTAAATAGTGCTCTGTATTTTTTGGATTGATCCAGATCACATGATTATCGATGTGTTTACTTTTTTCACCAAGAATAGAAAAGTTTTTACCGCCATCCTTACTTACACCGAGATATACATTGATGATAAAAATTTTACTGACGTCTTTTGGATCGCAAAACAATTTTTGGTAGTAGTTGCCAGAGGTTGAATATCCACTTTGCTTTTCCCAGCTTGCGCCACGATCAGTGCTTTTAAACACACCGCCTTTTCCTTCTGTTGCTTCCACCACACAATACAATATATCAGGATTGGCAGGCGAATAATTTAAACCGATTCTTCCCAAATCGCCTGTAGGTAATCCACTCATCATCTTATTCCATGTAGCTCCAGCATCTGTACTTTTATACAAGGCCGATTCAGGACCACCACCAATATAAGTAAACACTTTCCGCTGACGCTGATGCGCAGCAGCATATACAATGTTGGGATGACGTGGATCAAGCATCACTTCATTAAAACCCGTATGCTCACTTACATTTAATACCTGTTTCCATGTTTTACCGCCATCTGTTGTTTTATAAATACCACGTTCGCCACCACTGTTCCATACAGGGCCATAAGCTGCTACATACACAATATCACTGTTAGTGGGGTCAATGGCAATACGGCCGATATGTTCTGAATTTTTTAATCCAACATTTTTCCAGCTCTTACCTCCATCTTCTGTTTTGTACAGGCCATCACCATAACCAACCACACGCTGATTATTATTTTCACCACTACCTACCCAAACAACATTTGTATTGGTGGGGTCAATTGCTAAACAACCAATCGAAAAAGAGTTTTCGCCATCAAAAACAGGTGAATAGGTAACACCGGCGTTTGTTGTTTTCCAAACACCACCTGAAGCAGAAGCTATGTAATACTCACTATGATTTTTTGGGTTAACTGCAATATCTGCAATACGACCTGATGTAATGGCCGGGCCAACACTTCTAAATTGAAGACCACTGAACAACGCACTGTTCAAGACATCTTTAGGTTCTTCCTTTACAGGAACAGTAGTTTTCTTTTGTGCAGAAACTGAAATGGATAATGCAAGCAGCAGTATGCTGATTACAAGCCTGGCTGATTTCATAACAATTGTTTTGGTGATGAGTAACGAAAGGTAACAAAAAAGTTGACCGGGTAACGATCAACTTATACAAGAATTAACTGCTGAAAAAATAAATTTAAAATAGTCTTTCATTAGGAGGTTTAATTCCTGACAGGCGGATATAAATTGTAGTTTGTCCACGGTGATGGGTTTGATGTTCAAATGCTTTATTGATCCATACAAAACGCATCTCCTGGAAATTACCCCGGCCGGAACGCTCCATCAGTTTACCTGCATCCATATTGGTGATAGAATTGATTGCATAATCATAACTGGCCATTACATAATACATCACAGAGTCTGGTGATTGTGCTGTTTTACTTTGCTCCAGGTTCTGGCCAACCCAGATACGTTGCGCAGCAGTTCCGGAGGCAATCATACCAATATTTCCCTGTGCAAGATGCAACATCTGCTGAGCAAATGTTCTGATGCTGTCCTGTGCACGGAAACTGTATTTGTCTTTGGGCATTGCTTCTAAATATTCTTTGGTGTAAGCTTTGGCCCGTTGCCAGTCTTTAATGAATTGAGCTTTCATAGAATCGGCCAGTTGTGCATGAGAACTCATTGCAAGAATAAACAGGCAGAAGAAAAGCAGTATCTTTTTCATATTATGATTTTAAAGAAAAGCTACTTTTTTTTCAAATTATTTCCATGGAAATATGATGAGTGGTTGGTTATATTCTTTCAGATTCGAAGCAGAATCTGTAAGCTGAAGTTTTTTAGTATTTCAGATAATCTTATTTTTAGATGGGTTTTAGTTTCAATCAAATGAAAAGTAATGCATACGGGTAAATTTTATTCATTTCAGGAAGTAGTAGCCTGGACAAGGAGGGACATTTTTTTGCTGATAATTTTTGCTGTTATTCCAACTTCCTGTTATAGTTTGCTTGGTTGGAAATGGCTGGCCATTCCCTGGCTGCCTATTGCTTTGCTGGGTACAGCTGTTGCATTTGTTGTTGGGTTTAAAAATAATGCCAGTTACGACAGAACCTGGGAGGCACGAAGAATTTGGGGGTCAATATTAAATGCAAGCCGCAGCTGGGGTATAATGGTTAAAGACTATATAACAAATAAGCATGCCGTTACTGCCTTAACAAATAATGAACTGAAAGAAATACACCGTGTATTTATTTACAGGCATTTTGCATGGTTAACTGCTTTGCGTTTTCAACTGAGAGAACCAAGAGTATGGGAATCTATCTACATCAAACATAATGCTGAATATAAAAGGAAATACTTTACAGTAGACGAGCATAAAAACAAATTGGAGGATAGTATACAACCCTATCTTTCTGATGAAGAGTACAAAGCCATTCTGCAAAAAACAAATAAGGCAGCACAGATTATTGCAGTACAATCCGCTCATTTAAAAGAGCTGTTGGAGAAAGGATTGATTGATAATTTCAGGCATATGGAACTTGAAAAAATGCTGATTGAATTTTATGCACAGCAGGGTGCAAGTGAACGGATTAAAAACTTTCCCTATCCACGGCAGTATGCAACTTTAAATAAATGGTTCATTAAAGTTTTTATCATTTTACTTCCACTGGGAATGTTACAGGAGTTTCAAAAATTGGGTGGCAATTTAATATGGCTGTCCGTTCCTTTCAGCGCATTAGCAAGTTGGGTTTTTACTACCATGGAAAAAATTGGTGAAAGCAGTGAAAGTCCTTTTGAAGGCAGCGCTAATGATGTACCTATTACTGCTATAAGCCGTACAATTGAAATTGATTTAAGAGAAATGCTGGGCGAAACGCAATTGCCACCTGTTATAAAAGCACAGAATAATATTTTAACCTGAAATAAATTACAATGGATAGAATTGAACAAATATTTGCAAACAACCAACAATGGGTTGCAGAAAAACTTTCTGTAAATCCGGCCTATTTTAAAAACTTAAGCAAGGGACAATCCCCCGAATTTTTATACATCGGTTGCAGCGACAGCCGGGTTACTGCCGAGGACTTAATGGGGGTACAACCGGGCGAAGTTTTCATTCACCGCAATATTGCCAATATGGTCATCAGTATTGATTTGAATGTAATGAGTGTATTAAACTATGCCGTAAGGCATTTAAAGGTGAATCATATTATTGTTTGCGGCCATTATGCATGCGGTGGGGTAAAAGCTGCTATGCAAAGTGCAGACCTGGGTATATTAAATCCCTGGTTAAGAAACATCAGAGATGTGTACAGGTTACATAAAGAAGAATTAAATGCAATTACTGAAGAAGAAAAAAGATACGACCGGCTGATAGAATTAAATGTGCAGGAGCAATGTGTAAACCTGATAAAAACTGCAGCAGTACAGCAGGCTCATAAAGAAAGAGGATTACTGGTACACGGATGGGTGTTTGATATACACAGTGGGAAACTGATTGATTTGAAAATTGATTTTCCAAAAATTCTTAAAGAAATCATGGAAATATATAAGCTGATCTGAAAGTAGGTTTCAGCAATCTGTTTTGCTGAATAACATCCATCAGTTAATAATGAGTTTTGTTTTGATAATGCCTGTTGATTGCATCGAACAGGAGCGGATACCATTTTTTATTGCAAAAGCTTAGCTGTGTTGATGAATACAACTATTCTTTTTTTGTTTTTTCCATTAGCAGATTTTCTAAACGGCTCCATTCCTGCATAGAACCATCATATACTTTCATGTTATAACCTAAAATGCGGCCGGCCATATATACTACACTTGCTGTTTGGCCAATAAAACAATAAGCTACGATTTCTGTTTTCTTATCGGGTACTACCGGTTGAAAATAAGCATTGAGCCCGTTTGTGCTTTTAAATTGAAACGCAGAATCAAGCAGATCAGGATAAGGAATATTTTTTGCACCGGTTATATGCCCGTCTCTTGGGTTACCTGTTGGATCACCATCGTAAAACCGTTTCATTCTTGCATCTACCACTACAGCTGACGGTGATTGCAATGACGTTAACACATAATCTTTAGTAACCAGCACTTTATTGACACGGGCCACATAATTTCCTTTTTTTATAGCAGTCAGTTCAGCTGTTACCGGATACCCTGCTTTTTTCCATGCATCCAATCCTCCATTTAAATAATGAACCTGTCCCTTTAATCCAAGGTATTCCAGGGTAACAAACATACGGGCTGTTACGCTTACATCTCCTTTGGTATGGTACAGTATGATGATTGAACTTTTATTGATTCCCAGCTTTTGTAAAACCTTTGTTGCTTCTGCAGCATCGGGTGGATTAAAATTTCCATCGGGTGAATTAGCAGCCAGCCAATCGGGCCATAAAAAACGGGCACCTTCAATATGCTCTTTTTCATAATCAAGCCGCAGAAAATTCACCTGCAGCAGCACTAAATCGGGATTACTGCTATTATCGTTAAGCCATTGTGCTGTTATGAGAATGGGTATTTCCTTTGCTTTACTCTCTGTTGCGATACATACAGCAACCACAAGGACGAGAAGTATTCTTTTCATAACAATCATTTTTATTCTGTGAATAATGTGTAAAAGTTATATCTGTTATCTTAAACGAAGAAGTTATTTATGACAGGCGGCAGGTAAAAACAATGGTACATAATGCAACGGGCTGCAGCGTGAAATAAGCTTCTTCATGATTTCAGGAAAGGAGATACGTATTTGGAATATTGTTTGCCGTATAGTTGAGGTTATACTGATGTTTTAATAAGATTGAAACAACTTCGCTGATTATTCGTTCATCCCTGTGCATTTGCGGCAGTAAGCCCATCATTGCATAACTCAATGGATTTACTGCAGGAATAAAGGTTTCCCAGTGATATCCTTTTCCCCAAACGATTCCTTTTACGGTGTAATCAAGTTTTGCTCCGTGTTGTAAAAGAAAATGCATCATACCTGCTGACTGGTGATTGTTTTGATTCACCGTATGAAAGATAGGTGTCTGTGCACCAAAACCATAATCATCTGTTCCTGCAGCAGCATTAACATTTGCCCCGCTTTTCACCAAAATTTCTGCACAGGATATATGATTAAATTCTGCACATACATGAAGCAATGTTGCATGTTGCAATGGCGTATATGCACAACGCAGTGAAACCTTTTTTGATACAATCGTTTGATCGGTGATGATTTGCTTTTCCAGCATTTCCGCATCATTCAGCAACACTGCCAGTAATGATTTGTCAGCAAACTCAAGACCATAATCAACAAAAGCTTTTACGCAGTCTTTAAATGCAGGCGATCTGGTATACTCACTGGTTAATTCA
The DNA here is from genome assembly GCA_031407835.1 of Chitinophagaceae bacterium. Taxonomy (GTDB): domain Bacteria; phylum Bacteroidota; class Bacteroidia; order Chitinophagales; family Chitinophagaceae; genus Lacibacter. Next base: position 5,737 of record JANOIQ010000075.1, on the reverse strand, counting down.
TAAAGAAGCGACTCGTTATTGTAGAAATCATTTGGACTGATCCCATTTTCAAAGCAATTCTTTATACCGGCAACATTGTGTAATTCAATTTGCGTTATCAGATCCGGTAATTTATTCCAGTTGGGGTCGTTATCCTGCCTGGTCATACGCCTGCTTTATCCATTTAATTAAATCCCGGTTAATTGTTTTTTGATCTTCCACTCTGATGCGATGCGTACACATGGCATTCCATTTACTTCCATCTTCTGCATTTCCCGCAGCTGTAACTCCTTTAATATTTAGCCCCACATCGAGCCTGTCTTTTGTTGATGGCTGCAGAATTGCAAACTGTTTTTTTCTGCGCAGGCTTACATATGCTTTCTTTGGTGACACTTCAATATCATTCCCCAACCTGTTTATATCTCTCATTATTTGATCATACCATTTTTTTAATTCCTCTTTTCCTTTGTACTGTTCTGCAATCCAGTCGGTATCATTCCCTTCTGCACCGGCGTGGGATTGTTTGGCAAAATGAACAAGTGCATTTGCATTTCCATGTGTGAAGCCATGTTGTTCTTTTAAAAAACTAACCAGCTCACCATGTTTACTGAACCCGGATTTATTGATAATGGTAATCCACTCAGCAAGTTTTTTGCCGGTTGCTTTTTCAATGTTGGCAATTTGTGTTTTGGTTGCCTTCTCAATTGCTTCGCTGCTCATATAAATTTGGTTTAGTTATTCGCCTTAAAAATTATCATTATTACCTGTTTAAATTTTTTTCATAAATCTTAATCCATTCATCAACCGTAATTTTTTTTGCCAGTTCACCAAACAACTGAAACGGAATTTTTTCCGGGGTTTTAAATCGAATACAGGATTTTCCCATATCCAGTTTCCCGATTTTCGCTTTTTCATATTCGGTTGTAAACCATTTCAACAGTTTTGGATCGCCATAAATACACATATGATACACAGCAATAAAATTCTTTTGTGAAGCAATATTCATAAAAGGTAATGGAAGATGAGGTGTGGTATGATAACCGGGAGGATAAAGGCTGTGAGGTACAACGTAACCAATCATTCCATAGCTTATTTCTTCTTTAAATCCTTTGGGAAGATTCGTTTTAATTTCTTTTCGCAACCTGGTTATTGCTTCTTTTCTTTCTGCAGGAAGTTCACTGAGATACTGTGCCACAGTCGTTGCTTTTGATTGCATAAGTTTAGTTTAGTTTTTCTTTTTCTTTGAAGCTTTTGCAATTTTATTATAGTCCAGTGCAAGCTTCACCCAGTACGCCAGTTTCTTTTTGGTGTTTACCGCATCTGCACTTACAAATACATAGCCCTTCATCACTTTCCCAGTAAAATCCATTGCTGTACAACCTTCTTTTTCCATTACCTCGTCGTAGACCGCCGGATCAAGTCTGACCATTAATCTTTCCTGTTCCACGCCAATGCACATCTTAGCATTCACCATAAAGCAAAGCCCGCCAAACATTTTTTTCTCCTCTGAATTTTTGTGAGTAAGGGCAATCAACTCTCTTACCTGGGTTGCTATTTTTTCGTTACAGGCCATAAAAAAGTTATGAATTTATAACGTTTTTCAGATTTGCATTCCGGTTACGCAAATCAATCCCTCCTTCACACAAACTTTTTAAATTCGCTAAATAAAACGTCCAACCTGTTTTACAACCGAGATGCCAGTAGTGCATTCCCTGTTCATCTGTTGGAATATGATCCTGAACAAGCTCAACGATCGTTTCTCCTTCTTCCTGTTTAATTGTAATACTGCAGTTACCTGCTTTACCAAAGCTGAATTGAATAAAGTCTTTTCCGTTGCAATCAAGTATGGTTCCATGCTCAACTGTATCATCGTCCCAGCCATGCCAGAGCCAGCGATAACTGTCTCCTGTCTGAACAGGTTCATCGGGTTTTCTTAAACTTCCATCTGGCTTTTTATATTCACTCAATCGCAAAAACCAGAATTCCATTCCTTCTCTTGCAGCCCAGCACCAATATAATTTTTCAACAGTTGCATCAACATTAATCCTGGTAACAAAACGGCTCCAATCGTATGCAGACATGTCTTATTGTTTTTGACGGGAGTAATAAAAGTCTGATTTCTTTTGCGGCATTGCCGGTCCCCCATCTACTACAGCATGAATTGAATCCTTTGTAACAAGGGTGTACAGGATCCTTTTTGGAAAATCATGTTCAGGGTTTTCTGCAACAAATCCGGTTTCATTGAAGGATGTAATTTTAAACTCTACCGGCCGATTGTTATTCTGCCCTTCTGCAACAGGGATATAGAAATATCCATTGTTCCTGTATACCAGTTTAACCTTTTCAAGAAAAACAGTATCACCGGTTGTATTTCGCACTAACATACTCTTACCTGAAAGAGTGCTGTCATTGGAAGACCTCCATTTTTCATGGAAGACGCCCTTCTTTGTTTCCATCTTCCAGTTTCCAATCAACCAGCCAAACGAATGCATATTTGTTTCAGGCAAATTCCTTTTATCAGAAAACGCTGCAAACAGCAGAATGATGCAGGAATAAATCACAATTTTTTTCATTTCAAATATTTTTCAGGAACTGAATGTAATGCAATACGGTTGCCTTCTGTATCAAGAAATACCGCCATAAAACCATACTCTGGACTGATTTCAGTTTTTGGCACCATAATTTTTCCACCAGCTGCTTCCACTCTTCCCAATACAATCTGTACATCAGGATTTCCATTTAAATAAATCAACGGCCCATCAGTAGCAGAAGGTTTATGAAAGCCACGACTGTCAACAATGGTTCCGCCAATGCCCTTCATTGGATCATCCAATGGGAACATCCGCATTTTCATGCTGGGTATATCCATTGCGTTCAGTTTAATGAGAAAAATGCTTTCATAAAATGTTTGTGCTCTGTCAATGTCGGTTGCCGGTATTTCAAACCAGCTGATTGCGTTGTCCATAATCTGTAACTTGTTTTTAAGAATTATTTAAATAGTTGACCGGTGCTTATCCAGTAGATATTATCCCATCCGTTTAAATGCTGCTGTGTCATTTCTTTCAGGTTACGGATTGTTTGCGTCTGTTCAAAAGGAACTTTAATATTGCTGTTGCGGCTGCTGCTAAAGAAAAAATACTTTTTATCGGGGCTCACATACGGACAATATGTAAGACCGGCAGCATTGATGCTGTTTCCAAGATTTGCTGATTCACTCCACTCACTCTGCTCATTTTTTTTACTGATGTAAAGATCACCAATACCATAGGAGCCTTTTCTTTTATAACCACTGTAAATAATATACTTTTCATCAGCATCAACAAATGCATTGAATTCATCGCCGGCAGTATTAATTGTCCCGGGCAGACTTACTGCTTCTTCATACGAATCATTTACCCATTTGCAGAGCACAATATCTTCTCCTTTGTCTTTCATGGCTCTTGTAAAATAGAGATTGCCAGTTTTTGCAACAGAAGGATAAAACTCATCTGCTGTTGTATTAACTGTGCTTTGTAAGGGAGTTGGATCAATCCATTTCCCATTTTGTTTTGTTACGAACCAGATATTAAAATCTTTTCCGGTACTTCCCGGTATTGGCCGGTTTGATGCGAAGTAGAGTTTGTTTCCATCGGGTGAATAGGCAGGTTCAAGATCATTATAGTTGCCGCAAAAATTTGCAACTTCAGGCTTGCTCCATTTGCCGTTATTTTTTTGAACCTGCATGATGACACTGAACTGACCACCTCTGTATTGTATGGTATAAAAAAATTCAGTTGCATCAGGAGCAATGGCCATATCCCTGTTGCCTAATTCATCTGATACAATCCCTGGCGCAAAAACAACAGCTGTTGCACCGGGTTCCTGCTGATTGAAGAAGGATACATGATTACCGCTTTGTGCAAACAGTTGAAACGATGTAAACAACAGGAAGCTTATATTGATCAGTCTGTATATCATCAGAAATTATCGAATTAAAGAGTTGATCTGGTTTCTTTCAATCCTTTGCTTTGAAGATAATCCACCAGTTCTTTCGCCTCTTCGCCACCACGGTTTGCATGATGCAATAAGGTAAAACCATGCGCACCTTTTGCATACAGATAAGCTGGATAGGTTTCAATATATGCTTTTACGATTTGTGTTTTACCCAGCATCGTTAATACAAATAAATTTGTTCTTGCTCCTTTCTCAATCAGGTAGTTGGCAATTTCCTTACTGCCTACATGACCGGCACCCTCCAGTCCTGTTTCAAAATCACCACCGCCCCAATCCCAGGTTGCATATAACAATGTAGGAAATTCAAGCAGGAGTTGTTTTACTTTATCCAGGTTATTATGACCGGCACCTACAAAATCTTTTACTTTTTCTGCCGGCAATGGATCTCCTTTAGATTGTTTCACTGGTTTTGTTTCCTTCGCAAAAATGACAGATGGAATTGCAATAATGCCGCTGCCAACAACCATGTTATGCAGGAATGATTTACGATTCATGATAAAGAGTTTTCTTAAAGTTCTGAAATAGTACAGAGGATTTTATTCCGCTCATCATTTCCTTCGCCGGTATTCCAGATCATATTCTGTTTGCCAGCTGATGCCATTATTTTTACTGATCTCTCCCAACTGTCTCACTTTATCATTCGACAGATTAAAAAAAGTAAGTTTTCTGATGGCCATTGTATCTTTTGCAAACGGAAAGGGGCTGGTAAGAAAGATAATTTTTTGATCGTTAAATTTACCTTCCAAGTATTCAGTACTGCCACCGGCATTATCAACCCAGGTTTGCTGCCATTGTTTGGTGGTTGCATTATACGTATTAAAACTCTTGCCTGCATAACGTAATCCCTGTGTTACGGCCGTGCTTGTCCATTCTTCTAAAATGATACAGCTGTCGAGGATTATACTGATCTTACTGTCGCCAGCTTTTTTGCCATTGGTTGCATAAGCTTCCCATTCGCCTATCCAAAAATCGAATTGCCGGTAAACCGGGTTGCTGCAGGGTTTATTATTCTGTTGAGCGAAGGAAGAATAAAAACCCAATACAGAGATCAGGAAGAAAGCATACTTTACCATAAACGTTTTTTTAGAAAGACTTTTAAACTTAATAAAACATTCCCGGCTTTTTTTACAAGTTTTTATAAATGGCATGTCCGGAATTAGTAAAGCTGTTCGTCATTTAATAACTTAATGAACTAAAATTCTGCTGATGGCCAAAACAATTCTTCAAACGGTTGTTTTTAAAAACACAACTGTTTCCATCCTGTATAATTTTTATATGGATGCCAAACAGCATAGCCTGATTACGGGAGCAACTGCAAAAATTCAAAAGAAAGAAGGCGTAACGTTTTCGGCTTATAACGATTACTGTTTTGGTAAAAACCTGCAGCTTATTCCAGGTAAACTTATCGTTCAAAGCTGGGTAGCCAATGATTGGGATATGGCTGAGGCCGAATCAACATTCATTCTCCTGTTCGAACAAAAGGACAATGATGCAGTTGTTTATATGACGCATGCCAACGTACCCGAATGGCAATACAAGTCAATAAAACAGGGATGGAATGAATTTTACTGGAAGCCCTGGAAACAATTTTTAAAAAAATAACCGGCAGCTGTCCGGAAGATCATTCAACACACGTCATTACAGAAATCATTTCAAAACAACCAAGCCGAAGGATTTTGGGGCAATCCATTAATCTTCCAGTTGCTGAGTGCTGATACTAATGTATCCTGTACCACATCTTCAGCCAGTTGTAAATTTTGCGGGC
>JANOIQ010000071.1:0-4947 GCA_031407835.1 Chitinophagaceae bacterium | reverse complement strand
CCGGTTTGCCGAATAGAATTACTATGAGTACAAGTGAGTGACACAACCACAGCTAAATGCGGGTAAAACAGCTGGTTACACAAAAAGCCACATCGCTAAAAAGGCGGTTTAAATTTGGCCACGTACCCTTATCTTTGCCACTCTAAAAAAATTACGACGTGGCCACTAAATTCACAAAAGAAACTTACTTATACTGGTACGAGCTGATGCTTTTACTCCGTCGGTTTGAGGAAAAAGCAGGTCAGCTTTACGGAATGCAGAAAATTCGTGGGTTCTGTCACCTTTATATCGGGCAGGAAGCAATTGCTGCCGGTTGTATGACAGCAACCAAGGCTGAAGATAAAATGATTACCGCCTACCGTGATCATGCATTGGCTATTGCAAAAGGCGTTAGCGCCAAAAGCTGTATGGCTGAATTGTATGGTAAAGCAACCGGTTGTTCAAAGGGAAAGGGTGGAAGTATGCACTTTTTTGGTGTAGATGTTGGATTCTTTGGCGGCCATGGTATTGTGGGTGCACAAATTGGTACCGGTGCAGGATTGGCTTTTGCAGAAAAATATAAAGGAACCGATAATGTGGCCCTCACTTTTTTTGGCGATGGTGCTGCACGCCAGGGTATGCTGCATGAAACGTTCAACTTAGCCATGTTGTGGAAGTTGCCGGTGGTTTTTATTTGTGAGAACAACAACTATGCAATGGGTACTTCGGTTGAACGTACCAGTAACGTGGTTGATATTTATAAACTGGCTGATGCATATGATATGCCGGCCGACAGTATTGATGGAATGGATCCGGAAGCTGTTCATGAAAGTGTGACTCGTGCAGTGAACCGTGCCAGAAAAGGCGAAGGCCCAACCTTGCTGGAAATCAAAACCTACCGTTACAAAGGTCACTCTATGAGTGACCCGCAGAAATACCGCTCCAAAGAAGAAGTGGAAGAATACAAAGAAAGAGATCCGATTGAAACTTCTAAACGGAAATTGCTGGATGTATTTGGTGTAACTGAAGATGAAATTGAAATAATTAATGAACGAGTGCGGTTAGAAGTGGAAGAAGCTGTACAGTTTGCAGAGGAAAGTCCTTATCCGGATGCTGATGAATTGCTGAAGGATGTGTATACAGATGCTAACTATCCTTTCATTATAGATTAATTGAGTGAGAACTAATTTTTTAAAATCGGGAATATAAAATGTCTGAAACAAAAAAAACAACAGCGGAAGAGTTAAACGAAGTGCATGCCATTAAGAAAGCCAAAGATTTCTGGGGTCAGTTTTCAAAACCTATTACATATATCGGTGGGTTAGTTATTTTGCTGGCAGGAGGTTATTTAGTTTATAAGAATTTCTTCAGTGCTCCGAAAGAATTGAAAGCAACAGAAGCCATGACCATGGCAGAAGCATATTATGCAAAGGATTCTCTGGATCTGGCGTTGAATGGAGATGGTGCTTCAGTTGGATTCTTAAAAATTATTAAAACGTACAGCGGAACAAATGCTTCAAACCTGGCTCATTATTATGCCGGTTCTATTTACCTGCGCAAACTGGATTATAAGAATGCTATTACACAGCTTGAAGATTTCTCAACAGATGCTACGCAGATTCAGAGTGCCGCATGGCGGATGCTGGGCGACGCATATATGAGTACCGATAAAAAAGAAAAAGGTGCTGAGTATTATGAAAAAGCGGGCAAACTGAATGAGAAAGATGAATACACTTCATCTGAAAATTTATTCCGTGCGGCTATGGCTTTTGAAGTAATCGGCAAGAAAGAAAAAGCGGCTGATCTGCTGAAAATTCTGAAGGAAAAATATCCCAAAACACAAACTGGCGGACAGGCGGATAAATATCTTGCCCGTTTGGGAGTTGTGAACAATGATTAATTAAACAACGCTTAACCAATTGTTTTATGGCAGAGGTTAGCAATAGTAATTTATATCAGTTAACTGCAGGCACTCATGATTTTTCGGGTGCCTGTGTTGTGTTGGTACGTACCGAATGGAATGCAGCCATTGTTGATGAACTTGAAAAAGGTTGCCGAAAGGTATTAGAAGAGTTTGCTGTAAAAGAAATTACAACAGTAACCGTGCCGGGTGCAGTTGAAATTCCCTTCGCAGTAAAAGCCTACTGGGATAATAAATCAAGACATATCAATACCCGTCCTCATGCATTCATTACATTGGGTTGTATAGTAAGAGGCGGTACCCCGCATTTTGAATATGTATGCAAAGCCGTTGCAGATGGTGTAACACAATTAAACCTGTTGATTGATGTGCCTACAATTTTTGGTGTATTAACAGTAGAAAATCAACAGCAGGCTGAAGAACGTATTGGCGGCATACATGGGCATAAAGGTGAAGAAGCTGCCATCACTGCGCTGAAGATGATTGTCTTGAACTTATCTTTAAAGAAATAACTTGCTTTGCCCGGAAAAGAGAGAGGAATGCTTTTTGTTCCCGGCATTATAACATATTCATCTTATCTCCTTTGTTCATATGAATGTTCAATTATTTATTCCCTGTTTTGTTGATCAGCTTTATCCGGAGACTGCCTTTAATATGGTGAAGGTGCTTGAGAAGTTTGGCTGTACAGTATCGTACAATACCAATCAAACCTGCTGCGGACAACCGGCTTACAATGCAGGCTTCCAGAGTGAATGCAAAGATGTAGCAGGAAAGTTCATGAAAGATTTTGCCGGAACAGATTATATCGTTTCGCCCAGTGCTTCCTGTGCAGGATTTGTACGTAACTATTATGCAAAGATCTTCGATAATTCTTCGGTTCATAATGAAGTAAAAGGCATACAGAAACGTTTGTTTGAATTCAGTGAGTTTTTAACGGATGTACTGAAGGTGGGAGATGTTGGCGCAAAACTGGAAGGGAAGGCAACTTATCATGACAGTTGTGCTGCATTGCGTGAATGTAAGATCAAAACAGGTCCACGCAAATTGTTAAGTCATGTAAAGGGATTGGAACTGGTGGAAATGAATGATAATGAAACCTGCTGTGGCTTTGGCGGAACTTTTGCTGTGAAGTTTGAAACCATTTCTGTTGCCATGGCCGATCAGAAAGTAAACAATGCCCTTGCTACCGGTGCTCAATACATGATCTCTACCGACTTAAGTTGTTTGATGCATCTTGATGGTTATATTAAACAGAAAGGACATAATCTCAAAACTATGCATATTGCTGATGTATTGGCGAATGGATGGTAATGCAATGGATAATTTTATAATGGATAAATGATAAATTTAGGTATTGTAATTATCCATTTTCAATTACACAATTATTAATTAATTATATGGCGCATTGGTTAGTAAAATCAGAACCATTCAAATACAGCTGGGATCAGTTTGTAAAAGATAAACAAACTACCTGGGATGGTGTACGCAACTATGCTGCACGAAATAATCTACGTGATATGAAGAAAGGTGATGAACTTTTTTTTTATCACAGTAATGAAGGGTTGGAAATTGTAGGTATTGCAAAAGTGGCGAAAGAAGCTTACCAGGATCCTACAACAGAGGAAGCAGCATGGGTAGTGGTTGATTTGAAACCAGTACGAAAATTAAAGAAGCCTGTAACGCTTGTGCAAATGAAAGAAGACAAGCGTTTAGCGAATATGGATCTGTTGCGATTGGGACGTTTGAGTGTTGGGAAAGTGAGTGATGAAGAATGGAAGATTGTACTGGAGTTAGCAGGGGAGAAGTAAGAAAGCCGATAGTAATTAGTCAATAGTATTTAGCTGCTAGCAGTTTTTATAAACTGTTAGCGGCTTTCTTTTTTCTTTAACAAATTTTAATGGTTACATTTTCTTTTTAACTGTATCAATGTCAGATTCTGTTGCAAAAGAATCTGTTCTTCTCACAGGATACATCAGCAGTTGAATGATTTGTTTTGCCGGCAATGAATTCAGAAATGATTCTTCTGCTCCTGCACCTGACTTCCTTTATTTAAAACATTCAAATCAAAATCAAAATGAAAAAAATCATTTTGGCTGCCATTATTCTGGCAGCCGCAGGCGGAGCCATGTATTATTATTTTCAAACAAAAAAACCGGTTACCACCTTAGCAGGGTCTTATCAGCAAACCATCATCGGCGATTGGGAAATTGATTCGATTACTTCAAAAAACAGCAACAGTATTGGTTTGCTGTTGCTGTCGCTCGATTCTAATCTTACAAATTATACGTTTCGATTTACTGCTGATGGAAACATTACACAACTGCTCAATGATAGTATTATGCCACAGAAAGGAAAGTATGAATGGAAAGACAGTTCCCGGCTCGTTATCATTGAAGGCGATTCATTAATTGATCAGGAAGTAATGCAGGTACTGATGTTTACACCTGAACATTTAAGTTTGATGAGTGCCGATAGTGCAGTAGTGCACTTTAAGAAAAAGAAGTAAATAGTTAAGTCCGGCTGATGGAAACATTGGCCGGACAGTTTTATGTAAATCAAATTTTCCTGCATCTGTATAAAAAATAATTTATGAGATACATTCATTTCATCTTCATCATCTTTTTGTTTTTAGCATGTGGCCGTTCTGAATCAGTAAAATACAAAACTGATGCTATCATTCTCGCCAAACCTGCCGCAATAGATGAAGAACGTAAAGAAGAAGTACCTGTTGCAGATAGTGCTTCATCTTTTTCACCTCCCCAACCCGGTGAACCTGAACAAACAAAGCAACCGGCAAAATCTTCTCAATTACCGGAAAGCAAACCCGACTGGAACAAGAAGATCATTAAAACAGCAGCACTGAATGTAGAAGTGAAAGATTATCAAAAATTCAATCAGCTTGTTCGTTCCTCTGCTAACCAGTTTGGTGGATATATTGCTGATGAACAGCAAACTGAAACGGAATACAAAATCGAGAACATCATCACCATTAAAGTGCCTGTTGATCAGTTTCAATCGGCAGTAGATTTTCTTACAACAGGTGATGG
>JANOIQ010000064.1:0-15538 GCA_031407835.1 Chitinophagaceae bacterium | reverse complement strand
CTCAGGATACAACAGGACGCAGAAAACATTTTATTGATTTAACCTTGACACTTAAAAGCTAAACATTGCTGCATATATGAAACGAATAATTTACGTACTGCTGCTGCTGTCTTTTACTGTTGCTTCAACAGCACAAAAACTTCCGGCTAAAAAGAAAATTTTAAAAACACTCCGGCTAACCAATCAATATTTCATGAACAAATGGCCCGATGCCGGCAAAACCATTTTCACCAATATTGAACGTCCCAGCAATATCTGGACAAGAGCAGTTTATTATGAAGGGTTGATTGCTTTGTATCAAACAGACAAACAACAGGCTTATTATGATTATGCTTTGCAATGGGGCGAAAAACATAAATGGGGTCTGCGTGGCGGCATTAAAACAAGAAACGCAGATAACCAGTGTTGCGGTCAGACATATATAGATATGTACCTGATCGATAATAAACAGCATCCTGAAAGAGTAAGAGATATCAAAGCTTCTGTTGATTCAATGATGATCACTGGTAAAATGGATGATTGGAACTGGATTGATGCATTACAAATGGGTATGCCTGTATTTGTTAAACTGGGTAACCTGTATAACGATACTTCTTATTTCAGAAGAATGTATGAAATGTATGCCTTCACCAAATACAAACATGGTGGCAAGGGTTTATACAACCAGGCAGAAAAATTATGGTGGAGAGATAAAGATTTTGTTCCTCCTTATAAAGAACCGAACGGTGATGATTGTTACTGGAGCCGTGGAAACGGATGGGTGGTTGCTGCCTTGGCAAAAACACTGGAAGCATTACCAAAGAGCGATCCTCATTACAATGAATACCTGCAGGATTTTAAAGATATGTGTGCAGCCTTACTTCCTTTGCAACGTACAGATGGTTACTGGAATGTAAGCCTGAATGATCCGAATCATTTTGGTGGTAAAGAAGTTTCAGGTACATCCCTTTTTATTTATGGTTTTGCATGGGGCATTAACAATGGTATCCTCGATAAAAAAATATACGGGTCTTCCATTACAAAAGCATGGAATGCCATGTGTAAAGAAGCAGTGCATAAAGATGGAAAGCTTGGCTATGTGCAGGGAACCGGCAAAGAACCAAAAGATGGTCAACCGGTTTCGTATACCAATACTCCAGATTTTGAAGATTACGGTTTAGGATGTTTTCTGCTTGCAGGAACGGAGATTTATAGAATGAAATAATTTTACATGAAACGATTATTGCTGATTGCTGTTGTTACTCTTACAACATTGGATATACATGCACAACGTGCAAAATATAATTTTAATCCTGAATGGAAAGTATTCGTTGGTGATGATTCATCGGCCATCTCTCCTTCTTTTAATGATTCAAAGTGGAAGAATGTTACACTCCCCTATGCATGGAATGAAAATGATGCATTTAAAAAAGATATTGTTGATCTCAGCACAGGTATTGCCTGGTACCGGAAACATTTTAAATTACCTCTTGCATCGAAAGGGAAAAAAATATTTATTGAGTTTGAAGGTGTGCGGCAGGCTGCTGCTGTTTATGTAAATGGGAACTATATTGGCTTACATGAAAATGGTGTTACTGCTTTTGGTTTTGATATTTCACCCTTCTTAAAATTTGGTATTGAAGAAAATATCATTGCTGTAAGAACGGATAACAGTTGGGAATACAGGGAAAAAGCAACCAACACAAAATATCAGTGGATCGATAAGAACTTCAATGCCAACTATGGCGGCATTCCAAAAAATGTTTTCCTGTATATAACAGATCCCTTGTACCAAACACTTCCGTTGTTCACCACACTGGGCACCACAGGTGTGTATGTATATGCTAAAGAGTTTGATATCAAAAATCATTCAGCAGTAGTGGTGGCATCGTCAGAAATTAAAAATGAATCAGCTTTATCAAAAACGTTTTTGTATGAAGTAATAGTCAATGATATTAATGGCAAACTGGTAAAAACATTTTCATCAGCAGGAGAAACGATCAAAGCAGGAGAAACAAAAACGGTAACAGCTTCTTCCAGGTTATCAGGGCTTAACTTCTGGAGTTGGGGGTATGGTTATTTATATGATGTGCAAACCAACCTGAAAGTAAATGGAAAAATTGTTGATGCAGTAGTAACCAAAACAGGTTTCAGAAAAACAGCATTTAAAGATGGGATGATCTATTTAAACGACCGGGTAATCATGATACATGGTTATGCTCAGCGTACATCCAATGAATGGCCGGCTATTGGTATGAGTGTGCCGGCATGGTTAAGTGATTACAGCAATAAAAAAATGATTGAAAGCAATGGCAATCTTGTTCGCTGGATGCACATCACACCATGGAAACAGGACATTGAAAGTTGCGACCGTGTTGGCCTCATGCAGGCAATGCCCGCTGGTGATGCAGAAAGAGATGTGGATGGTGTTAGATGGGAACAACGCAAAGCCGTAATGCGTGATGCAATTATATATAATCGTAATAATCCAAGCATCATCTTTTATGAATGCGGCAATGAGAGCATCAGGGAATTGCATATGAAAGAAATGAAAGCCATTCGGGATACGTATGATCCGTTTGGTGGCCGAGCTATCGGCAGTCGTGAAATGCTCAACAGCAAAGAGGCAGAGTACGGCGGCGAAATGTTATACACAAACAAAAGTGCACATATTCCCATGTGGGCAATGGAATATTCAAGAGATGAGGGACTACGCAAATACTGGGATGATTATTCACCGCCATATCATAAAGATGGTGATGGCCCATTGCATAACGGCCAGCCAGCCAATACATATAACCGGAACCAGGAATCGCATGCAATCGAAAATGTTATTCGCTGGAATGAATTCTGGATAGAACGGCCGGGTACAGGAAAAAGAGTAAGCTCAGGTGGAGTGAATATTATTTTTTCAGAAACCAATACGCATCATCGTGGCGCAGAAAACTATCGCAGAAGTGGTGAAGTGGATGCACTACGAATTCACAAAGAAAACTTTTATGCTCACCAGGTAATGTGGGATGGATGGGTGGATGTAGAAAAGCCCGGCATTCATATTATTGGTCATTGGAATTATACCGATACAACGGTAAAAGATATGTATGTGATTTCATCGGCAAAAAAAGTACAGTTATATGTAAATGGTCAGTCGCTTGGATATGGCGAACAGCGTAATAATTTCATATTTGCGTTTAAAAATGTGCAATGGAAAAAAGGAACCATTACCGCAATAGGTTTTGATGATAACGGAAAAAAAATCTGTGAAACAAAAAAAGCAACAGCAGGAACTCCGGCTTCGTTGCGGTTAAAATCAATAACACATCCCAATGGAATGCAGGCTAATGGACATGATCTTGCATTAATTGAATTTGAAGTGGTGGATGAAAAAGGTGAGCGCTGTCCACTTGCTATGAATATGGTCAGCTTTAAACTGGAAGGTGAAGCAGAATGGCGGGGCGGCATGGCGCAGGGAAAGGATAATTTTATTTTAGCAACATCCTTACCGGCTGAGTGTGGTGTAAACAGAGTACTCATCCGTTCCACTACAAAACCGGGAACGATCAAATTAATTGCAACAGCTGATGGCTTACAACCGGCATCCATCCAGTTGCAATCATCTCCGGTGGTTGTAAGCAATGGACTCAGTAAACAATTACCATCTTATGGATTAACAGGTAATTTACAACGGGGCCCTACTCCTTCTACTCCATCATTCATACTAAAAAGAAAAGCTTTAACTATTATAAAAGCAACAGCAGGATCAAAAAGCGACAGCGCATTTGCAAGTTTCGACGATGATGAAACAACTGATTGGTATAATGATGGCAACCTGTCAACTGCCTGGGTTGAATATGAATTAAACAAGCCATCCCTTGTAAATGAAATAACGTTCAAGCTTAATAACTTCCGCACCAAAACGTATCCGCTGCGGATACTGGTTGATGGTAAGGAAGTATTTAATGACACTACTCAACGGAGTCTTGGTTATTGTACAATTATATGCAAACCTGCTGTTGGAAGCAAAGTAAGAATCGAATTATTTCAATCGGGTAAATTGAGTGGTGAAACGACAACAGAAGTATCGGGCAAAAAATTAGATGATGGCGTTACCAGAAACGATGCCAACAGCAAAGGACGTTTAAGTATTATTGAAGTGGAGATTTATGAGTCGGTGAAGCAATAAGCCACCTGAACATGTAACTATGTAAAACGAATAACAGGTATTTCTCAAAAGACCGGTTACTTTGAAAAAACGCTATTCTTTTAGATTTATGAAAAAGTACCTGGTGTTTTCTATATTAATGTTTTTGTGCTGCAAAATTGCTTCAGCACAAAAAATACAATACAGTAAAAGTGTACTACGAACCCCCGGTGGCGGAAACATCCAATTGATTGCGAATGTAAATGGATATCATCATCTCATTTATTTCAGTATCACTAAGAAGCCGGTTATCCATGTATTCAATTCGCAGTTGCAACTGCATGCAAGCAGAGAGCTAAACATGAAGCTTCCGGAGAACGTTGACATCAGTATACTCCAACTAAATAACTACTATATTCTGTATGCACATACCTTGGAACCATCACATCATCAGATGCTCAAAATAAACGGGGACGGAACATCAAGCGATATTTCACATCTCCTTCAGCACCCGTCTGATTCATTGTGGAACCGAAGCAAGGCCACCTTTCAGTTGTTTGATCACAACAATCAAATCTATTTAGTTTCACATTTCTATCACGGGCAGCTCAATCAAATCAAAAGCAGTATTGTAAAACTGGACCCCGACCGCTCCACACAGTTAGTTTCACAATTACTTTTTCCGTTCGATCACAGCACCGAAGATTTGAAGCAGGTATCATTAAATAACAACCATTTGCTGGTACTTAAAACGACCAAGGAGGATGAGGGAAAAAACACATTGACTTTGCTGAAAATCCATCTGTTAACCAGTACAATTATCTCAAAGCAATTTGAAAGTGGCAAACATTTTTCATATTCGCCAGCACTTCGCTATAACGATGCAGATTCGAGTATCCTAGTGTTTTCCATGCTGAACAGCCCCCCGGGCTATGCATCGAGGCCTGGTATTTTTATGGCAAGCCTGGACAATGCATTGAATGAACTTGCACCCATACGTACCATTACCAACCCCTTCCGCTACAATACAATCTCTAGTTTTTATGTGGAGAGAAATAAAACGACTGGCTGGATTAATTTTTCGACCATGCGCTATTCCGGTACAAAAGGGACCATACTGTACGATCAACAAGTAGCGAACGCTACGTTACTTAACGAAAACCCTTACTTAGGGAATTTCTTCGGAGGCTACTACCCGTCTACGAAATTGAATGTTCCTACGGCCGTTCGTATGATTGTCCTCAACGAAAGATTAGAAACCGAGAAAGACAGTCTTGTAAAAAACAATGGCAGATATTACAAACTTCATCCCTGGTCACATGCGCAGTTTGTGCTGCAAAACAAAGCCTATCTCTTGATGGTTAATGAGCTTGCAGCAAAACGAAAAGGACTTATCTTGATGTACCCCTCTGAACAAGGAGAAATTGAATCTCTTCCGGTTCGTGTACAACATCAGTTTAATTTCCTCTTGCCCTTAGTACAGACAGGAGGCAACTATTTTATTGTTCCGTTTACAAACAAAAAAGAAATGGGATTAATGAAAGTAACCCTAAACAATTAACTTCAATACTGTTTAAAAATCAGTCGATCAAAATGAGAACTATTTTCTCTATACTTCTTTTAATTTTTGTAGTAAACAGTTCAGCAACACTTGCACAAAAACCCAATATCATTTTCATTTTTGCAGATGATCTTGGCTATGGGGAAATTGGATGTTATGGTCAGCAGAAAATTGAAACGCCTAATATTGATCAGCTTGCAAAAAATGGAATCAAATTCAACCAGTTTTATGCAGGTACAACTGTATGCGGGCCTTCACGTGCTTCACTGTTAACAGGTTTGCATACCGGCCATACCGTAATAAGAGGCAATAAATCATTCCCACCCGAAGGGCAAATGCCGCTACCTGCATCAACTGTAACCTTTGCCAATTATCTGCAGCAAAACGGTTATGCAACAGCAGCTTTTGGAAAATGGGGACTTGGCTTTAACCAAAACAGCGGCGATCCCAACAAAAAAGGGTTCGATCTTTTTTATGGATACAATGATCAAAGTCTTGCACATGATTATTATCCGCCTTCTCTCTGGAAGAATTATGAAAAAATTGATCTGTCAATAAATAAAACATACGATTCCATTTATTCCGCTGCATTAATTCATCAACAGGCGATTGAATACATCAACCGATCAACAGGTAAACCATTCTTCCTCTATCTTCCTTACACCTTACCACATGGTGATGTAATTGGCCCTCACGACAGTTTATATTATTACTACAAACGGAAATTCAACGAACAACCACTTACAGGTGAAGCATTGAAAACAAGACCACATAATATGAAACCGGAACCATATCCGCATGCACAGTTTGCAGCAATGATTGGCCGGCTCGATTTATATGTGGGTGAAATTGTAAAAACATTAAAAGAAAAAGGTCTTGCTGAAAATACACTGATCATTTTAACCAGTGATAATGGACCGCATAAAGAAAATGGTGGCGATCCTCTATTCTTCAACAGCAGCGGTATTTTCAAAGGCATTAAACGTGATTTATATGAAGGTGGTATCAGGGTACCATTCATTGCTTACTGGCAAGGGAAAATAAAACCATCCATTACTGAACAACCAGCCGCATTATGGGATATCTATCCTACATTTCTTGAACTGGCAGGAGTAAATGTAGAAGATAAAGTTGATGGCTTCTCCCTCGCTCCTATGCTGTTGACTAAAGGGAAACAAAAAATACACAGCTATTTCTATTGGGAATTTCATGAAAATAATGGCAGACAGGCTGTACGTTGGGGCAACTGGAAAGCCGTTCGGCTGAATGTTGGCAAGAACGACAATTCACCGATTGAACTCTATGATTTATCTGTTGATCCATCCGAACAAAATAATGTGGCTGCAAAAAATCCAGCAATTGTGAAAAGAACAGATCAATTAATGAGACAGGCTCATACACAAAATAAAGATTGGCCGCTGTTGAAATCGGAGTTTTAAAATAACTATCTTCTTCATCAGCATTTCTTCAAACATTTCATTTGCATATAAGGAATAAATAAACCTGATCATTCCTGCATTTTCAGTTACTTCTGCCTTCCGGTTAATTGAGCAATAGTCAATCCTGTATCTCATATGCTTCATGGCATGCAGCACAGAACACTTAACTTTGACCATTCATAACCATGGCACTATCCTATAAAATAAAAGAGTTCCTCACTGAAAGCGGTGATATCAGCCGGTTCGCAGGCCGTTTCTTTCTGCAGGCTTTCCGGCCCCGTTATGAAGTTTCAGAATTCTTCAGGCAATGTTACATTATCGGATATAAATCTCTGCCGCTGGTAGGTCTTACCGGTTTTATTATGGGGCTTGTATTAACACTGCAACTCCGACCTGCATTACTGGATTATGGCGTTGAAAGTCAGTTACCTGAAATGGTGGGTATTGCAATCATCAGAGAGATTGGCCCGGTAATTACTGCCCTGATCTTTGCCGGCAAAATTGCCAGCAGTATTGGCGCTGAGTTGGGAAGCATGAAGGTTACTGAACAAATTGATGCGATGGAAGTAAGCGGTATAAATCCGTTTAAATACCTCGTTGTAACAAGAGTGCTGGCCACCACTTTAATGCTGCCTGTATTGATTATTTTAAGCGATGGCATGTCGTTATACGGCTCTTATATCGGTGTTAATATCAGGGGTAATACAAGTTTCAGCCTTTTTTTTAAAATGGTATTTGATGGGTTATCGTTCAGTGATTTTTTACCGGCTTTACTGAAGACCTTTGTCTTTGGTTTTGCAATAGGGCTTATTGGATGTTATAAAGGTTATAATTCAGATAAAGGAACAGAAGGTGTTGGCCGGTCGGCAAATTCTGCCGTGGTATTAAGTTCTGTACTGGTATTTATTATTGATTTAATTGCAGTACAGTTAACTGATCTGTTGGGATTCAACTAAACAGCATGATGCACGAACCTGAAATAGTAAACACATTAAACAAAGCAGATACAGGAGAACCTGTTATCAGTATTTCGCACCTATACAAATCGTTTGGCAAAACCAATGTATTAATTGATTTTAATTTAAACCTGTATAAAGGTGAAAATGTTGTAGTGCTGGGAAAATCAGGTTCAGGAAAATCTGTTTTAATTAAATGTATTGTAGGACTTCTTGAACCTGATGAAGGCCAAATCATGGTTTTAAATAACAATGTTACTGAAATGAACAGTAAGGAACTGGATATTCTGCGCACCAAAGTGGGGTTTCTTTTTCAAAGCAATGCCTTATATGATTCAATGACGGTTAGAGAAAATCTTGAATTCCCCATGCGCAGACACTGGCTTCATATTAGTGCAGAAGAAACAAATCAAAAAGTGATGGAAGTACTCACAAACGTGGGTCTTGCGCACACAGTTGACATGATGCCGTCTGAACTATCAGGTGGAATGCGCAAACGGATTGCACTAGCAAGAACATTAATGCCGGCACCGGAAATCATGATATATGATGAACCCACAACCGGCCTTGACCCCATCACAGGAAAAGAAATCAATACACTGATTGTTGAATTGGGTAAAAAATACAATACCTCAGCAATTATTATTTCGCATGATATGAATAGTATACAGATGACCGCCGACAGGATTGTGATGCTGATTGACGGGCGCTGTTATGCAGAAGGAAGTTTTGAAGAACTGAAGAAAAATAATGATCCTAAAGTGAAACAATTTTTTGAGTAATGGCAAAACAAACCGTCAACAATATTAAGCTCGGTGCATTTGTACTCACAGGGTTACTGGCACTCATTGTGGGATTGTACATGATTGGAAGAGACACCAGTATCTTCAGCAATAATTATAAGCTGTATGCAAGATTTGAAAATTCACAGGGGCTTACAGCGGGTAATAATATCCGTTATTCAGGCATACAGGTTGGCACAGTAAAAAAAGTGAGTATACTGAATGATACACTGATTGAAGTAACAATGCTGATTGAGGAAAAGATGAAGAAATTCATTCACCACACCGACCTGGTAAGCATCAGCACCGATGGGCTGATGGGTAACAGAATTGTTAACATTACTCCGGGAAAAGATGGTTCGGCATTGGCAAAAGAAGGCGACATCCTGGTAACAAAAAGAGCCATCTCAACAGATGAGATGCTGGAAATACTGGATAAAACAAACAGGAATATTGCCATTGTTTCAGAAGGGCTGAAAACTACTGTTGAACATATCAACAGCAGTAAAGCGTTATGGGATATTCTTGAAAACGAAACCCTTCCTGCAAACATTACTGCTTCTCTGAATAATATCCGCATTGCCAGTGCCAATGCCAATCAAATGGTAAAAGATATTCAGGGTATTATTACAGATGTAAAAGAAGGAAAAGGTTCTATGGGGAAAATGTTAACGGATACTGCTTTTGCTTATAATCTCAACGAAGCTATTAACAAAATAAAACTTGCCGGTGACAATGCAAACATACTTGCCGGTGAAATAAGCAATCTCTCCCTTTCGGTGAAAAAAGATATCAATGAAGGAAAGGGACCTGCCAATGCAATACTGAAAGATTCTGCTCTTGTATTAAAACTCAATAACAGTTTAAACAATATTGAAAAAGGTGCTGCCGGTTTTAATGAAAACATGGAAGCATTAAAAAGCAACTTCCTGTTCAAAGGTTACTTCCGCCGGCTGGAAAAACAAAAGAAAGAAGCTGAGAAAAAGAAACCGCAAAAAAAGACTGATTAACCTGAAACCTTTACTCATCAATAAACAGAAATCTATTAAACCGCAGCTTTACTGATGCAGATCATAGGAATTGGTAATGAATAGAAATACATTTAAAGGAACAAAATGTAACGCTATGACATCAAAAAATAATAACATTACCACACTGCATGATCTGTTTGATTATGAAGCCAGCAAATTCACCAGTGCAGAAATTCAGCTGCATTATATGTTACCTCATTGGATCAGTAAAGCCAGGTCAGTTAAACTGAAGAATGTATTACAGAAATATAAAGAATACATTCAGCAGCATCTTGAAAAACTGGAAAGCATTATTAAGGAAGAGCAAATTTCTTCACTTGCCGTTACCAACTATGTAATACGAACGTATATTGAAGAAGGCAATGAAAAACTTTCGAAGTGCATGGATGCAGAGGTAGCTGATGCCTGCCTGCTTGCCATTGTACAATCCATTAATCATTTTAAAATCAGCTCATACGGAACAGCGGCAGCCTTTGCCAATATGCTTGAAATGGAAAAAACAGCAGCTTTCTTTTATGAAGCAGAAGTGAGCGAAAAACAAATTGACGACCGGTTATCTCAACTGGCCGAATTCGAAATCAATAGTAAAGCCAAAACACCAGCAATGTAACAAGCATCAAAGCTGAGTAAACGATCAGCATTGCGGCTCTTACATATTTGCCGCAATGCTGATTTTTTTTATGCGCATTAATAAGGTACTATTCTATTAAAGAATGACATAATGAAGGACACCCTTCTGAGCTTTGTGTTACTCTTTTTCTTCAGCGATTTATACAGGAGTACAAAGAACACGAAGAGTTACACGAAGTTCACAAAGTAATTACTGAAAACCAATCAACAATAACAGCACAACAAGTTCAGTAATAATTAATCAATACAATATGCTGTAGATTGTTTAAAAAACCTTCATCAACAAATTCCACATCACCGCCATTGACCAGTACTTTTCCCAGTACATCATCCACCGCATCTTTGATAAAAGAAAATTGATTTTTTGGATCAGTTACTTCATACAGTACATCTTCAATACCTCCACGCTGGGCAGCATACATAAAATTCTTTTCCACTATCAGCAGCTGACCTTTATTCTGCATTGCATCACGCCATACTTCATTCATACCAACCGCCAGTTTCTTTTTTCCGGCTGCTTCATCTATTTTATGCATCAGCTCATTCTGCTTTCCTTTTTTCCACTCATCTACAAATGGTTTCAGCAATTGCTTCAGCTGACTTATAGAGCTTTCTTCATAATTACCATTGATATAAGCTACTACTGCTTTTTGATGTTTGGTAATCTGTTTAAACTGTCCCAGCAGCTTTTCAGCACCCATTACAAATACAGGGAGGTGATACTCATTCAGTACAGCATCCAGCCCACCATCTATATGATGAAGAAATTTATAGAGCAGGATTTCTTTCCGGTCTGAAACATCCGAAAAGTTTGAATCTCTTTCTGATATATCATTTTCATATGCTTTAGCGGTTTCAGGCTGATCTGAAATAATGCGCATGAATTCATCTGAAATTCCAAGATAGGTTTTGCTTTCTTTTCCGCTTAACAGCAGTACAAGGTATTTGTGCAGTTGCTTTTTACTGTACACCAGGTCCCTGATTTCAAACGACTCATCAATAATTATTTTTTCTTCCACCGCAACATCGAGATACAACACTTTTTCAAATACCGGCGAAACATAGATAGCCACGCCCTTTTTGGTTTTATCAACGTCTAATTTTCTAATCAGTTCCCTCAGCTTCTTCATCAGCAATGCAGCCATTTCTGCCGGATAATTATGTGCCAATTCATGTTCTACTTTGTCTGCTGCAATTTTTAATGCATACTTTAACTCAGTTTCCAGGTTTATTTTTGTTTTAAAAGGAAGGATAACAGAAACAGAAGGCCTGTAATGCAGTGCCTCCATTACTTCGAGAATTTCCGGAGCAACATTTGTGTTCATACAATCAGATTTTGTTCTCTAATCTACCTGAATTCATATTCTCAGCCTATGACAGGTATCACCTTCTAAAATGTCTTTATCAACGATTAAAAAGAGCAACCTGTTTATTTTTTCCGTACTAAGAGAATAAAATTCTCCGCAAAACAAAAAAGGCTTCTGCCAGTATTTCAGAACGGGTAAAAAATGACAGTTACCCTGAAAAAAGCAGTTCAAAAACACAACCGCTTCATTCTTCAAATTTTATCCTGATTTTGATCATATTATAAACTGCTGCCTGTCATTTTCAGTACTGGCATAAAGCATGACTTTTGACTTCTCAAAAGACGTTGTATGAAAAAGATATTACTGGCTTTTGACGGAACTCATTTTTCAACCGGTGCTTTTGAATTTGCCCGGAAGTTAAATGAACTGGAACCTGTACTGGTTACCGGTGCCTTTTTGCCACAGGCACAAGCAGCTAACTTATGGAGTTATGCAGACGGTATGAGTGGTCCGATGTTTATTCCAATTATTGAAGGAGGAAACACGGAATTGATGAAGGCAAATATTGCAAAGTTTGAACTGCTTTGCCAGAAACATGGAATGGAATACAGGGTTCACAAAGATGAATTTGATTTTGCACTGCCTGAATTAAAAGAAGAGACAAGATTTGCAGATTTGTTGATTATTGGCAGTGAAGTGTTTTATAAAAATCTGGGCGGTAAGCTCAATGAATATCTGCAGGATGTATTGCACGGATCAGAATGCCCGGTGCTGGTAGTACCGGAAACATATGACTTCCCTGAAACAATTATCCTCAGTTATGATGGAAGTGAATCTTCAGTTTACGCCATCAAACAGTTTGCTTACCTGTTCCCTGAAATGAGCAAAAAGCCAGCCCTGTTGGTTTATGCACGTGAAGATGGAAAGAACGAGTTTCCCAAACAGTCGAACATTGAAGAATTGACTGCAAGGCATTACAGCGACTTAACAATGATGAAGCTGGATATGCCACCAAAGAAATTCTTTGGAACCTGGATGGGCAACAGAAAAGGAACCTTGCTGGTATCCGGAGCATTTGGCCGGTCGGGTGTTTCTCAATTGATTAAAAAAAGTTTTATATCCGATGTAATAGCAGATCATCATCTGCCTGTGTTTATCACACATCGTTAAATTTTGGTTGGTTATTGTTTCAACGGGCTGGTTTTTTAATCGGCCCTTTCTTTTTTTTTCTGTCACGATGGTTATGAATCGGCTTTATACACGCCATTGGCAGTAATCGTCTTTTAAGGCAGGTTTAAACAAATACAGTTACAGACGAAAGATGCTCTTGTTTAGTATAAATCTTAAACCGCTATTACTATTCTGTTTTCAAACAACCGCTAAAAATAATTATCCCATCATCATAAAACAAATACACATATGAAAAAGAATATGGGCAACGCTGACAGAATCATCCGTTTAGTAATTGCAGGGGTATTAGCTCTGCTTTGGTTTCAGAACATTGTTACCGGCAACTGGGGTATTGTATTGCTGGCAATTGCCGGGGTATTTACAGTAACAAGCCTGGTAAGTTTTTGTCCTTTATATAAACTGTTTGGGGCAAATACCTGTTCTGTAAAAGAAGCCGGTTCAAAATAAATGGATCATACCGGGCAAGAAATTAAATAAAGTATGGCATCTTAAAACCATATGCCCGAAAAGCCAACAATCGGGCAACGGATAGCAGATGAAAATAAATGCCTGAAAATCTGAAAGAAGAAATTAAAACAAGAAACATCAAATCCTGAAGAAGAATGAATCTGTAACTTAGCTAAGTATGGATTCAATTACTCACATAGCCATCGGCGCATGCGTTGGCGAAGCATTTTTTGAAAAAGGTTTCGGGAAAAAAGCAATGATCTGGGGAGCACTGGCTCAAAGCATCCCTGACATTGATTTTATTTCTTCATTCTGGAATACTACTTCCGAAGACCTGCTGGCACACCGGGGCTTTACACATTCTATTTTGTTTGCCTTACTGATTGTGCCAGTGTTTGCGGTAGCTGCCGACAGGATTCACCGGCCACATCAAAACACGTTTAAAAAATGGCTGCTCTTTTTTGGAGCAGAAGTATTCCTGCATTTATTCCTCGATGGTTTTAATAATTACGGTATCGGCTGGCTTGAACCATTTACCCATCAGCGGTTTTCTTTCAACACCATTTATGTAGCAGATATTTTCTTTTCCATCTGGCCGGGCATTGCATTGCTCATGCTGGCTACACTGCATCGCTTCCATCCCACAAGAAGCTTCTGGTGGAAGTTTGGACTATTTCTTCCTTTTCTGTATCTCACCTATTGCAGCTACAATAAGATAAATATGAATAAACAGGTGAAAGAAATTTTTGCGAAACAGCATATTCCGCATCAACGGTATTTCACTACACCTACTCCTCTTAATAACTGGTTATGGTTTGTTGTTGCGGGAAATGATACAGGTTATTACGTGGGCTTCCGTTCTGTTTTTGATTCAAAGCCTGAGATGAGTTTTGAATACTTTCCCAGAAATGATTCTTTGCTGAAACCCGTTAGCCATCATGAAGACCTGCAAAAGCTAATCCGTTTTTCGCAGCAATATTATACAGTGGAGAAATGGAATGACACGCTGGTGTTTAATGATCTGCGGTTTGGACAAATCCTTGGCTGGCAAAAACCAAGAGAACGATTTGTATTTCATTACTTTCTCCAGTATCCTGATGAGAATAAACTGGTGGTTCAGCGGGGCCGTTTTGCCGGCTGGGATTGGAATGCAGCAAAATTTATGTTCAACCGTATTAAAGGAAATTAATTACGCTGTTTAAAATAAAACGTAAACAGGTAAAACACAAAACGAATCATTTCATAGCAGAATTTCTGCCACACACGTTTGATGAATGTATTATGAAGCTCAAATTCTTTTTCGGTAATAAGTTTACAATCAGCTGCAATAATTTCTTCCAGTGTTTGCTCTACCTGCTTTGCAAAGGAACTGTTTTGCACATCAAGGTTCAGTTCAACACTTGCATAGGCGCTGATATTATTTACATTGTACGAACCAACAGTAACAAACCTGGAATCATAAGTACTTAATTTACCATGCAGAATATTCGGCTGATACTCGTATAATTCAATATTATTTTTAAACATCCACCTGTATAAATACCTTTCCGCATGTTTGGCAGTAGTCACATCACTTGGCCCTGCAGCAACCACTTTTATCTTCACTCCTCTTTTTACAGCATTCGCCATATTTTTCCTGAATGGCCGTCCCGGTAAAAAATAACTTGACATGATAGTAATATGCGATTCTGCTTTCTTAAACATTTCAAAATAACTTCTGCTGATCTGATTTTTTCCTCTCACCCAATCGTTACGCCTTACCCTAACCAAACATTCATCCATATATATTTTTACACCTGCATCTTCATTCAGCAGCTGTGTTTTCTTTTTCCCCCAGCCCGATTTGTTCCAGAAATCCAAACATAGATTAAACAACTCTGCACTTACTTCGCCTTTACTGTACAATGCCCAATCAAGCCATGCCTTTTCACCGGGCATATCATTATAACGGTTGCTGATATTTACACCCCCAACCAAACTGTGCAATCCATCTGTCACCACTAATTTGTGATGAAGCCTTCGCCCAAAATAAAAATAAGGGCTGCGGAAAACAGGTTCAAACCAGCGGAAAAAA
>JANOIQ010000054.1:0-27308 GCA_031407835.1 Chitinophagaceae bacterium | reverse complement strand
AATGAGAAAATCTTGTCTGACTGTTTGTGCACTTGCATTGCTGTTTGCCTGTAATAAAGCGACAGATGTAAAAACGGAAAATGCTTTTTTTAATGAAATTGGGAGTATTGATATTGGTGATGTGGGCGCTGCAGAAATCAGTGCATTTGATCCGTTAACCAAAAAACTATTTGTCGTTAACAATGGTACAGGTGGTAACAGAATTGATGTTATTCAACTTGGTAACCTTGCAAACCCTGTATTAATGGGCAGCATCAGTGTTACAAAATATGGTGGTTTTGTAAACAGTGTGGCAGTAAGTAATGGCAAACTTGCAGCGGCTATTGAAGCTACTGATAAAGTAAACCCCGGCAAAGTAGTTGTATTCAATACTGCAACTGAAGCTGAAATTGCCAGTGTAACTGTTGGTTCTTTGCCTGATATGGTCATCTTTACTCCCGATGGAAAATTCATCCTTTCTGCCAATGAAGGGGAGCCGAACGATGCCTATACAATTGATCCGGTTGGAACAGTTTCCATCATCAGTGTTACTGAAAACTATGCAGTTGCAACACTTGATTTCAGTTCACTGGCTTCACAGGAAGCTGCCTTGAAAACAAAAGGGTTCCGCATTTTTGGTAAGAACGCCAGTTTTATCAAGGACATTGAGCCGGAGTATATTGCTATATCGGCCAACTCAAATACAGCATGGGTAACCTTGCAGGAAAATAATGGTATTGCCCAGATTGATATCAAAACAAAAACCATCACCAATATTTATCCACTCGGTTTTAAAGATTACAGTAATGTGCAGAATAGCATTGATCCCAGCGACCAGGATGGAGGAATTACTTTTGGCAGCTGGCCGGTAAAAGGTATTTATATGCCCGATGGTATAGCTGTAATGCCCAACAATGGTATCCCCTTTTTATATACTGCCAATGAGGGTGATGCCAGAGAATATACAGGTTATTCAGAAATAAGAAGAATCAACAGCTCTGTTGTACTGTTAGACCCCGTTAAATTTCCAAATGCAGCATTATTAAAAACGAATGCACAACTGGGCCGGTTAAATATTACAACTTCCCTCGGAAATACAGATGCTGATGCTGAGCTCGAAGAACTTTATTCATTAGGTGCCCGCTCCTTCAGTATATGGAATGGTAATACGGGCGAGCTTGTATTTGACAGTAAAAATGAAATTGATAAGAAAGCATTTGAAGTAGGAAAATATCCTGATGGCAGAAGTGATGATAAGGGATGTGAACCAGAAGGCATAACCATTGGCCGTGTGGGAAATAAAGACATCCTGTTTGTTGGACTTGAAAGGGCAAATGCGGTGATGGTATACGATATCACCAATCCATTAAAACCAACCTTTATACAATGGCTGAATTGTGGCGAAGGCCCGGAAGGTGTACTGTTTGTTTCAGCAGATAAAAGTCCGAGTGGCAAAAGTCTGTTGATTGTAAGCAGTGAAACAGATGGCGTGATCAAGATCTTTGGTACTTTATAAAATATTCTTCTGATTTAGTACGAAGGCCGCTGAAAATTCAGTGGCCTTTTTTTTATTAAATGTACAAACCGGATCATTCGGTGGTCAAAACACCATCTCCGGCACATCTCCTTCTACTATTAGTTTACCTGCTGTTTTGGCAACGATCTCTTCAACTGAAACACCGGGGGCACGTTCTACTAATTTAAACCCATCAGCAGTAATATCCAATACAGCCAGATCAGAAACAATCTTCTTTACACATTTTATTCCAGTTAACGGTAATGCACATTGAGGTAATAACTTGCTTTCACCTTTGGGATTGGTATGCATCATTGCCACAATAATATTTTTGGCACTGGCCACCAGATCCATGGCCCCGCCCATTCCCTTTACCATTTTACCGGGAATTTTCCAGTTGGCAATATCACCCTGTTCACTTACTTCCATTGCACCCAGTACAGTAAGATCAACTTTACCTGCACGGATCATTCCAAAACTCATAGCACTGTCGAAGAATGCTGAGCCAGGCAAGGTGGTGATAGTTTGTTTCCCTGCATTGATGAGATCAGGATCTTCATCCCCTTCAAACGGGAAAGGCCCCATACCAAGCAAGCCGTTTTCACTCTGCAGTTCAACATGAATGCCTTTGGGAATATAATTGGCAACCAGTGTTGGAATGCCAATGCCGAGGTTAACATAGTAACCATCTTTTAATTCCCTTGCAATACGTTGTGCGATTTGTTCTTTCGTTAAAGCCATAAAAGCATTTTGAAAAATAAATAATTCGAAAATTTGAAAAATAATCCCTCTTCACCAAACCCGTTTATTTCATTTTCAAATTTTCAAATTGCCGCATTATTACATTCTCTTTCGTGTTGTTCTTTGCTCAATCCGTTTTTCATAATTAACTCCCTGGAAAATACGATGTACATAAATGCCGGGTACCTGAATTTCATTGGGATGAAGTGAGCCTGCTTCCACCAATTCTTCCACTTCAGCAATGGTGATTTTTCCGGCCATTGCCATAAGTGGATTGAAATTCCGTGCAGTGTCTTTGAAAATTAAGTTGCCCATCGTATCTCCTTTCCATGCTTTTACAATAGCATAGTCAGCATCAAATGCATACTCAAGTAAATAATCTTTCCCTTTAAAATTTCTGATTTCTTTTCCGATTGCTACTTCTGTTCCTACTCCGGCAGGAGTATAAATGGCAGGCATACCATAACCGGCGGCCATGCATCGTGTAGCTAAGGTTCCCTGCGGAATAAGTTCAACTTCGAGTTCACCGCTCAGCAGCTGCCGTTCGAATTCTGCATTCTCACCCACATAAGAAGAGATCATTTTTTTTACCTGCTTTTGTTTCAGCATTAAACCAATCCCAAAATCATCAACACCTGCATTGTTGGAAATACAGGTAAGGTTTTTAACTCCCTTCTTCACTAATGCTGAAATACAATTTTCAGGAATACCGCACAATCCAAATCCGCCGAGCATGAGAGTTGCTCCATCAGAAATATCATTGATTGCTTCACCGGCAGTTGAAACAACTTTGTTCATATCACAATCGTTTCTGTAAATGTAAAGGAAGATGACCAATTGATCATTTCCTGTTTATCACTCTTGGTACATGTATTTTTTTCTATCGGTCAAACTCAGGCAGCATCTAAATATTCTCTTAATTCTTCCAATACAATTTTTACTGAATGATCTAATTCTGCTACCAATACGCTCATCTGCTCTTTTTCCGAAGGTTTGGTTATGTCAGCCTTTTCCAGCTGTCTTATTTTATTTGATACAATTTCCTTTACTCCCAATATTCCGAGGGTGGTTTTCATATTATGCGCCACTTCTTTTACCAGTTCTGCATCTTCAGCAGCAAACGAATCCTGTAATTTTTTAACTTCGTTTGGCAACAGATCCGCAGCTTTTAATAATACTTCTTCTACATATTCCTTACTGCCGCCTGTAATACGTTCGAGATATTCAATATTGATAAGTTTCAATTGTGAAGGAGTGGGCAGCGCATTCCAGTCTTTATAATATTCCAGCAGTTCAAACAATTTTACATCATCAATTGGCTTGGTGAGATAAGCATTCATCCCCGCATGGATACTGGCCTGCTGTTCTTCCGGCTGGCTGAATGCACTTAAACCAATAACAGGGGTTTGTATTTTTAATTCGGCTCTGATTTTTCTTGTAGTTTCAATTCCGTTCAGATGCGGCATCTGCACATCCATAATGATAAAATCGTAACTATTATACTTCAGCATTCTTAATGCGACCACTCCGTTTTCTGCTTTTTCAAATGAATAATTATGCTCTTTCAAAATAAAACCGAGTAAATCACGGTTCATTTCATTGTCATCAACAATTAAAATTTTCATTTGCTCATTCCTTTCATCATCTTCATCCGCTACTTCAATTTCTTCTGTTAATGAATGCATTTCAATATCAGTATCGATGAAATAAGGCAGCAGCACTTCAAACTTTGTTCCCATACCCGGTGATGAAACAGCTGTAATAGAACCGCCCTGCATTTCCACCAATTGCTTTACAATGGGTAAACCGAGCCCTGTTCCAAAGTATTTTTTCTGTAACCCTGAATCAACCTGGTAGAAACGCTCAAAAATATGAGGGAGTTTCTTTTCATCAATACCAATGCCAGTGTCAGAAACAATAAACTGAAGCCAGGCCTTTCCTTCATCTGTTTTTTCCAGTTTTATCTGCACTTTAATACTTCCGCTTTCTGTAAACTTTATGGAATTACCTGTTAAATTCACAAGCATCTGCATCAGTTTCTTTTCATCGCCCAGCAAATGAACAGGAACCTGATTGTCTTTTTCGATGATGAACAGCAGGTTCTTACTGTCTGCCCTGTTTTGCATTACGTTCTTAAGGTTACTCAATACATCATTCAATGCAAACGGATCTTTTGAAAACTGTATATAACCTGATTCGAGTTTTGAATAATCGAGCACATCATTGATTACTTCCATTAGCAGGTTACCCGATACTTTCATGGCATAGATCCATTGCTTCGCTTCCTGGCTGTGGTCTTTTTTCAGCAGCAGATTTGTATAACCGATAATAGAGTTTAACGGTGTCCGTAATTCATGTGTAACATTTGAAATAAACTGATCCTTCACCATCAGTGCCCGGTGCTCTTTTTGAACAGCAACTGAAAGACTGTTATTTAAGCGGTTAGTTTCTACCATTTTGTACAGCACTAAAAAAGCAATCAGCAGCATAAAAACTAAAGAGATCAGATTCCATTTTTTATCAAGGTTCAGCATGGATGTTCTTTCTGATGCAATGGCACGATTCAGGGAGGAAATTTTTGAACTCATTGTGTTCACTAGTTCCTGTGCTCCATAAGAGAGCTCTGAAAGATTCCGTTTATTTTCTCCGCCATTCAAAATTTCTAATGCTTTAGCTGCTCCCTTTGCACTGTATATTTCAAGAATTTCATTATTAAGTGTAAGCCTGCTTTTTGCCTTATGAATAAAAATATTAACCAAATATTTTGGCACATAACCCGCATAGCCTGTCTTCACCTGCTCCAGGTTTTTTTCTATGACCCCACTGTTATTCTTAAACTCATTCAGCTTTGAGGAATTACCGGTTTGAATAAAATTTTCCAGGTCATGATCAGTCTGCGAAATCAGAAACATGGTTTTTTCTACAACCTGCTGATACTTTTGCTGGAGAAAAATTGAATCATTTTTTGCATTGTGATCCTGAACTGAATGAAGAACTTTCAGCTCAATCATATAATTCACAGCAATGCCAACAAACAAAATGGTAATAACAACAGAAAATGCAAGAATCTGTTTAAGACGGGGATTACCCTTTAATGAAAAAAATACTGGTTTCATAGAAATGGATTATCGGATATTAAACTTAAACGAAAACTAGGGATTTTCATTGTAAAATCCAATCAAAAAGAATTGATTTTCAGATTACCCCTGAAAATATGGCTGATTTGAGTCTTATTTGATCATTCGCCAGCACCAGCGCCTGAGTTTTTCCTCAAAATCAAAGGGGGTTGTTGCCTTGGTAATGTCGTTGATTACTGATGCATGAAGGGCTTCTTTATTGAATTCAAACCTTGTGGCATTATTGCTGAAATACAGTACCCCACCTGGCTTCATGGCCCTGAATGTTTGATTAATCAGCTCAACATGATCCTGCTGAATATCGAGAAAGTCTTTCATCTTTTTACTATTGCTGAAGGTTGGCGGATCCATGATCACCAGGTCAAATGTATTCGGCGTTAGTGTTTGCAGATATTGTTTTACATCTGCTACTTCAAATTTATACTTCTTATGATCAACAAGGAAATTCGCTTCAAAATTTTTCTTTGCCCAATCTATATACGTGTTAGAAAGATCAACGGTTACTACTTCTTGTGCTTCACCTGCTGCTGCATATACACTGAACGATCCTGTATAGGCAAACAGGTTGAGTACTTTTTTTCCTTTCGCTTCTTCCATCACCATTTTTCTGGTAATCCGGTGATCGAGAAATAAACCGGTATCCAGATAATCAGATAAGTTTACTAAAAAATTCAATCCATTTTCTTCCACTTCAAAAAACACTTTCTCTTCATTTACTTTCTGATATTGTGATAAACGATCTGTTTTTCTTCTGCGCTCTTTTGTATAAATATGTTCGTCATCAATCTGCAGTACATCAGCAATAACCGCTGCTGTTCCATTCAGCCAATCAATATGCTCCTCTTCCGTTAAATGATGTTTGGCCCTGTATTCACTCAAACAAATTTTCTCTCCATACACATCAATACTAACGGGAAACTCCGGCAAATCTTTATCATACAACCTGTAACAGGATATATGCATACGCTTCGCCTGTTTGCTCCGGTGTTTATACACTTTCGCTAAACGGTTTTGAAACATCTGTAACTTTTCAGTAAGCATAATCTATTATAAAGCTAATAAGCTGCATCCACGTATATCGCTGTTATCCATCCGGCCTAACACCCTGAAACTTCCATCTTCATACACTTCGCCCACATCATCGGTTGCAATAAAACAACAGGAATATAAATTGGCCAAATCGATAATATTTATTGCGCCCTTTCCACTTGTATGCAGCAGTAAGGGATCATCTTCATCTCTTACCAATACTTTCATCCATGGCGGACAATGAAATAATCCATCGCCTGTTGAATAAGCCTGGCTCAGCAGTTCCGTCATCCCGTATTCAGAATGAATTGTTTTTACACCAAAACTTTTCTTCAGCAACTGATGTATTTCTTCCCTTGTCAACTCTTCTCTTCTGCCCTTCATTCCACCGGTTTCCATAATGGTTGTGTTATAACAATTCAGTTGATATTTTTCGGCAAAATCAAGCAACCCGAATGTTACACCTATTAACATCGTTTGTTGTCCGTTTGTTTCAAGAAGTTTCAGTGTACTGTACAATTTGTCAAATTCGTTGAGGTAAAATCCATTGCTCAGATGCTGGCTTTCCTCCATCAGGCGCTTTACCATATATACCAATGAAGAATGACTGCGTTCAAGATAAGAAGGCAGCAGCCCAAGAAAACACCAGTTTTCCGGGTTTCCATACTGCAATTCAAAGGCATTGAAAAAAGAATCTTCATATAAAGCAAGGCTTTTCACAGCATGTTTGCTTTGAATGGTTTGCGATGTGCCACTGCTTTCAAAAACAGCTTCCGGCTGAAAGCTGGTGGAAACAACGGTATGTGTTTTGAAAAACCCAACCGGTAAAAAAGGGATCTGCTGGTCAGTGGGCACCTTCTCCATATCAATCTTAAGCGCTTTGCAGAATGACTGATAAATTACATTGTTTTCATACTGAAAACGGAATGCCTCATGTGCTGCCATGTTGAAATTTGCGGCATTAACTTCAAAAAGATTGTTAACAAAAGGAGGAATCAATTTTTTAATGCTGTATTAATGCTTAAATTTGAAATAAGAACAATTCCGAATGAGAGCAAAACTATTATTTCTTTTTCTATTTGCAGGTATCCTTGCAGGATGTAAAAAAGATAAATATCAAACAAAACCTCAGTTAAAGATTAAAAAGCTTACTGTGGGAACTATTACTACTTTAAATGGAACCGGATCAGCCGTGGAAATTGAATTTGAAGTAACCGATAAAGAAGGTGATGTAGAAGATAGTATTTTCATTCAGAAAGTAGATACTGCCAACATCCCCTGCCCGGGAAATTCTATCCTGACGAATCTTGATTATAAAATTCCCGACTACCCTAATTCATCCAATCAGAAGGTTTTGTTCCGTGTTCGTTTTTCTACACTTAATGTTGAAGGATACGCCCTGTTAGGGGGGGCCGCTTGTTCTCCACGGAAAGACACTTCTTACTTCCGGTTTATTGTAAAAGATAAGGCTGGGAACAAAAGTGAACCGCTCAAAACGGAGAAGATTTTTTTTCCTTTATAAATCATTCGCAGGCAGATGAAATTCCTCATCCGCTTTTTCTTTTTCCATCATATTGTTATTGCATTATGTGCAGCTGCATTGTGTGTGCAAACGAAATTGTTTTACTCTCTTTTTGATTATCCCCTTACACTGATTTCGTTTGTGTTTTTTGCAACCCTGCTCAGCTATAATGTTCATTTTACCTTTGCCGCCAGGAAAAGCACTTCAACTGATCAGTTGCTTTGGTTTCACCAAACTAAAACATTTACGCTGGTTTTTAACCTGCTTACCCTGCTGGCCACACTTTGGTTCTGGTGGAAGATCAGAGAGATTACAGTACTAATTCTTATTTCGATCATCATTAATGCAAGCTATACAGCACCGCTGCTGTTAAAGAAACCCATTAAGCTTCCCTCTTATCTTACGTTCATTAAAAGTTACTTTATTGGATTTGTATGGTCGTATGCAACTGTTGTATTACCACTTGCCTTCTTTCATGTAAAACCGGAGCTGAATGAAATCTTTCTTTTTGTGAGCCGTATTCTGCTGGTAGCATTAGCGACCATGATTTTTGATTACAGGGATAAACTCCGTGATTTTGAGTCGGGTGTACACACTCCTGCCAACCTGATGAATGAAAAACAGTTTACTGTTTTTTTTCTGATCAATGTAGTAATTTATCTCTTCACTGTTGTGTTCCTGGCATACCGTTTCAACAATTCTATCCACCTTCTCCAAATTATTCCGGGCCTGGTATTAATCTATCTGTTCATGGAATCAAAGCGGCAGGACAATGATCTCTTTTATCTTGGCTGGGTTGACGGGGTGCTGATCCTTTCATCCCTGTTGAGTTTATTCCTTCTGTTTTAATTACATTTGCTAAAACCATGAACGATGGCAAAAGCAACAAAAACCGCAAAGAAGAAATCAATACTCACAGCTGCCTCACTCGACTTTTTAAAAAACTATCATAATACACATTCACCGGTTGGTTTTGAAACCAGCGGACAAAAAGTGTGGCTGGAATATATTAAACCATATATTGACACATTCTACACAGATTCATACGGAACAGCAGTTGGTGTTATTAATCCCGAACACGCATTTAAAGTTGTGATTGAAGCGCATGCTGACGAAATCAGTTGGTTTGTAAATTATATTACGCCTGATGGACTGATCTATTTAAAAAGGAATGGAGGTGTTGATCACCAGATTGCTCCCGCAAAACGTGTATTGATTCATGGAAAAAAAGGAATGGTGAAAGCTGTATTCGGATGGCCGGCCATTCATACACGCCACAGCAGTCCTGATGCAAAAGAGCCACAACCGAAAGTTGATAACCTCTGGCTTGATTGCGGAGCAAGAACTAAAAAAGAAGTGGAAGCATTAGGCATTAAAATAGGATGTGTTGTTACTTACGAAGAAGGTTTTGATGAACTGGCACATGACTATTATATTGCCCGTGCATTTGACAACCGCATTGGTGGTTTTATGATTGCTGAAGTTGCACGGTTGCTGAAAGAAAATAAAAAGAAACTTCCGTTTGGATTATATATTGTGAATGCTGTACAGGAAGAAATCGGGCTGCGTGGTGCAGAAATGATCGCCAGAAGAATTAAGCCTGATGTTGCGATTGTTACAGATGTAACACATGATACAACCACTCCGATGATCAGTAAAATTATTGAAGGTGATATCAGTTGTGGAAAAGGTCCGTCACTTGCAACAGCACCTGCTGTACATAATAAGCTGCTCGATTTTGTAACAGATGTTGCTGAAAAGAAAAAAATAGCCGTTCAATGGCGTGCACTGAGCCGTAGTACAGGAACAGATACCGATTCATTTGCGTATGCCAATGATGGTTGCCCTTCAGTGCTCATCAGTATTCCATTGCGTTATATGCATACCACTGTTGAGATGCTGCACAAAAGCGATATTGAAAATACCATTCATTTAATTTACGAAACCCTGCTTGCCCTAACACCCAAAACAAACCTGCGCTATTTATGATGCAGTTATTATATCTTGATCCGGGAAGTGGCAGTTACCTGATACAGGTAATCATTGCCGGCGCACTGGCAATATTATTTTATTTCAAAAATGCATGGAACTGGATTAAAAGTTTTTTTGTAAAAGCACCTCCAAAAACTGAAGAGGAAAAGAATGAATCCACCGATTAATCATCATCCTGCTTCTTTCCGTGATCCATCGGGTTTTATTTATGAAAAAGATGGAACAGTTTACAGGTTTGTTTCATCTGTTTATCAAAAGCATTATGATCTGTTGCAATTATCAGGACTTACTGATGCATTAATTAAACAAAATATATTACTTCCTTTTACTGAACTCAACGAAAATCATACAGGCAGAACTGACTGGTATAAAACATTACAACCACAGTTAATTCCTTTTATCTCTTACGCATGGGAATGGAGTTTTGAACAGTTGAAAGATGCCGCCCTCGCTACTCTTTCTGTTTGTAAAGCCTCCCTGAAAAAAGGAATGATTTTAAAAGATGCTTCACATACGAATATTCAGTTTGTAGATGGTAAAGCAAAGCTGATTGACACTCTTTCGTTTGAAACATATGAAGAAGGTGAATCATGGATTGCATACCGCCAGTTTTGTGAATGCTTTCTCAATCCATTACTGATTGCTTCGTATAAAGAAATTGAAGCACATAAATTATTGCTGAGTTATCCCGATGGAGTTCCGGCGCAATTAACTGCACAATTGCTGCCATTTAAAACCAGGCTGAGCCCTGTTATTTACCTGCATGTACATTTGCATGCAAAACTTTCAGGAAAGAACGCAGGGAAAGAAATAAAGCCATCAAAAAAAGTAACCCTGAAAAATATTGAACAGATCATTCAAAGTCTGCATGATTTGATTTCAGGGCTCTTCCTCCCCTCAAAAAAAACAACCTGGAATAATTACTACAAAGAGACAATACTTAATGCCGATTATCTTTCTGAAAAAAAGAAACTGGTTTCATCATTACTTGCTGAAATAAATTACAGCACAGTCATTGATCTGGGCGCAAATGAAGGTGAATTTTCCTTACTCTGCAAGAAAGAAGCACTGGTTGTATCAACAGACTTTGACAGTGTATGTATCAATTCATTTTATACAACGCTTAAAAAACAAAAGCAGAAAAACATTTTACCGCTGGTTGTTGACCTTACTTATCCCTCCCCAGCTATGGGTTGGATGAATAATGAACGGTCAGCTTTTTTCAGCCGCAAGAAATTTGATGCAGGTTTTGCACTGGCACTCATCCATCATCTTGCAATCGGGAAAAATCTGTCTTTTGAGCAGCTTGCTGTTTTCTTTGCAGAAATATGTAACCAGTTGCTGATTGAATTTGTGCCAAAGGAAGATCCGAAAGTGAAAGAAATGCTTACCTGGAGAAAAGATATTTTTGAAACATATACCGAAGAGTATTTTGAAGCTGTCTTTGGAGAGCATTTTGAGTTGAAAAATAAAATACCTATTCCTGGTTCAGTAAGGGTATTATATTACTATCAGAAACAACAATAAACTACAAAGCTTATTCATGAAAGAAAAGCTATTATCAGCTCTGCAGAAGAGACCATACTTTCTGGTTTTATTACCGTTGTTTTTTATTGCACATGGATATAATGAGTTTTTCGGTTTTTTTAGTTTCAATTTTATTCTTCTCAATCTTGTACTAACTGGTTTTTGCACAGGGGTTCTATTTCTGGTTACTTTATTTTATTTTAAGAATAAAGAAAAAACATCTCTTTTTACTTTCTGGCTCCTCCTGTTTATTTTAACTTTTGGCGAGACACATGATATTTTAAAGCAACTATTTAAAAATGGGTTTATCAGCAGTTATAAATTTATCCTCCCCTTTTCACTTTTTCTTTTTTTTGCACTTGCTTTTTATATAAAGAATAAGAAACAACCCTTTACCCGAACATATTTATTTTTCCATCTTCTGCTGATAACATTTGCATTATATGAAGGAATTGCTGCAATTGGGAACTATCAGAAACTCAAAAATGGCAGCAATATTATAGACAATCGTTTTACTGCTGTCAGTGAATATAAACCAATAAAACAAATCCCTGATACGCTGAAGCCAGATATATATTTTCTCGTATTTGATGCAATGCCCTCAACAAAAGCAATGAAAGCTGAGTGGAAGTATGACAATTCTAATCTGGATTCCTTTCTCAACAAACAGGGGTTTTATATTGCAGCAGACTCACGAAGCAACTACAACATAACATTACTTTCAGTTACCAGCTGCTTTAACATGAATTACTACCATGAAAAAGATATTTTTAACGGAGGTGAAATAAAAACAATAATCCGTGGTCTGAATTCCTTATCAAATAACCCTCTTCAAAAGATACTGAAAAAAGAAAACTATACTGTTATTCAATCTGAACCTCTGAGCTTTCAAAACAAACCAGGTGTTGAAAAATCATTTTTTCAGGACATAATTGACTATCACTTCTACTATAAAACATTACCGGGGCGGATGTATAAAGATTTGGGATGGCAACTTTCAAAAATTAAAGTTATCCGTTCAATGATGGGTACTTTATCAGAAAAGAAATTTGAATCAAATAAGAGAAGACTAAATTATACAATTCAAAAAATAAAAGAATCCTGTTCGCAGCAACACAATCCTCAGTTTGTATATGCCCATTTTATGCTGCCCCATGCTCCTTTTATCTTTGACAGTTCAGGCAGTATTAAGTCCTTGAAAGAAATTCAAAGTCTTAAATTAGAAAACCACCCAAAAGCATTTATAGAACAGGTAAAGTTTGCTAACACAATCATAAAAGACCTTTTACTCTATATAAAGCAAAACAATAAAAGAAATACAATAATCATTATTGCCGGTGATCATGGATTCAGAAATGCCTCCGGCAGTGGCTATATGATTTTTGACAACCTTAATACTGTATATCTGCCTGATCAAAATTATCAATCATTTTACAGTTCTATGTCCCTGGTAAATACTTTCAGATTAATTTTAAACAAGCATTTTTATTCAACAATGCCGATACTTGTTGACAGCAGTATTTTTATACCTTATAACATATCAAAAAAAAAACTAGCATTTCAACAGTTCAACTAGCCAGTTTTTTGCGCATTAAATAAAAAATTGACAATGATTTATCAAAAAATAAAGCAATTTCTGAAAATCTGGCCACTCTTTTTATTCATGTTGCCCTTTTTTTTTATATATAGTGGGTTTAACGAGTTGTTTGGTTTTCTTACAGTTAAATTTATTTTATCAAACCTCTTTCTTACACTCGTAGGCACTCTGATTGTATTGATATTAGCTTTGGTTGTTTTTCGAAACAAAAAGAAAGCGTCCGTTTTCACTTTCTTGTTTTGTTTACTCTGTCTTGTTTTTGGATATCTGCACGATAGTTTAAAACAAATAAACGGCTTTCTTTTTCTTACAAAATTCACCACACTGCTTCCAATTATTTCATTGCTAGTTGTGTTTCTGATAATTTATCTATTCAAAAGAAAGGCCGGGTTTAATGAACTATATTTATTCCTAAACTTGCTTTTTGTCATCTTGCTCTTATCGGAAATACCAAATAGTGTTAAAAGGTACAATCTTGATAAAAGCGTTCACAACCTGATAGATTTTCGTTTCAGCGCTTTTCATGACTATAAACCGGCTCGCCAGCTGCCTGATTCACTCAAACCCGATATATATTTTCTTGTGTTTGATGCAATGGCTTCATCCAAAAGCTTGCAGGCAGATTTGGGAAAGAATAATTTTCAGCTCGACTCCTTTCTCCGGCGTCGGGGCTTTTTTGTTGCAACAGATTCAAAAGCAAACTACAACTGGACCATTCACTCCCTTAGCAGTACATTTAATATGGACTATTTACCAAGTTGGATATCCCCGGTTATGAATGACCCCAAATCATATTTCTGGGGATCTGCTTCCATACTCGACAATTCTCTTTTTTCTATCTTAAAAAAAGAAGGGTATCAAACAAGCAGCTTTCAACCGATTTCATTTAATAATACTGATTGGCCAGGTACTCCCTATTTCAACAGTCTGAAAGAAAGTCACTTCTATTATAAAACTTTACCGGGCCGTGTTTATCGTGATATTTTCTGGAACTACTCAAAGATTGATATTAGCTTTATCAAAGAACAGCAAATGCAGATTATTGATTCAAGAAACAGGGAAAAGAAAACGTTTCTTGATACAACTATAACACTGATCAAAAATTCTTGTTCTAAAACAGGCAGACCAAAGTTTATTTACGGTCATTTTATGTTACCACATGATCCATATACATTTGACAGCACAGGCAAAATTAAAACTGCAGAGGAAATGATTGTAGTGAAAAAAGGGAATATTTCAGATAACTATTTTAATCAAGTCATTTTTGCAGGAAAAGTGATTAAAGAACTTGTAACATATATTCAAAAACATAACAAAAAAAATACGATTATTATTATTGAGGGAGATCATGGCTATAGGACTGAGATGGGAGACCGGGCAGGATACAGTTTTCAAAACCTAAGTTCCTTTTACTTCCCAGATCAGAAATACAACCTGCTGTATGATTCAATTTCACCTGTAAATACTTTCCGGGTAGTATTGAATAAATACTTTTCTGCCAGGCTACCATTGCTAAAAGACAGCACTGTTCTTGTTACAGAAAAGAAAGAGACTATAAGGAAAAACAAAAAAATAAACCAGACCTTATAATAGAACCTAAATAATGAGAAACTCTCATCTGGATTTTATACGGGGATCGGCAATGATGCTTGTGCTTCTGCGTCATTCAAACGTCAGCAACAGGATTATTCAGATAGGATGGATGAGCGTTGATGTCTTTTTTGTTCTGAGTGGTTTTCTTATTTCCAGCCTTTTAATTAAAGAATATAAAACGACTAACGCAGTAGATATCCGACGCTTTTTATTCAGAAGATCATTTAAAATTTTCCCTCCATTTTATTTCCTGATTTTTGCATCACTGTTAGTTAACTACTTTGCCAGAGATATCGTTCTTCCAATAAAGCCAATCCTTACTGAAATTTTTTATTTACAAAGCTATCTGCCTGGTA
The DNA here is from genome assembly GCA_031407835.1 of Chitinophagaceae bacterium. Taxonomy (GTDB): domain Bacteria; phylum Bacteroidota; class Bacteroidia; order Chitinophagales; family Chitinophagaceae; genus Lacibacter. The sequence goes on along the minus strand of JANOIQ010000054.1, from coordinate 12,319 downwards.
TCAGCTATCATACATGGTCACTGGCAGTAGAAGAGCATTTCTACCTTTTGTTCACAGGTTTTTTCAAAGTATCTGTTATATATAATTGGATATACCATACAAAAAGAAATATTATTTTTCTTACAGGCCTTCTGGTGCTTTGTTTCCTGATGCGATTTTCCTACTCTTTCCCTCATCGAAATGAAAACTTCTTTGGATTTACCTATTCACATTTACGAAGTGATGGTATAATAGTGGGAATACTGCTTTCATATCTGGTTGAGTTTACCTCTGTGCTTCCAAAAATAAAAGCACATATCAAGTCATTATCTATTTTAGCATTCCTGCTTATATTGCCGGGGTTCATTTTTCACGGGGGCAGTTTTTTTATGAATACAATCGGGCTTACTACTGCAAATCTTGGTTTTGGTATCCTCTGTGCATTAGCATTGGTAATAAACCCATTTAGGTTTACAGGGAATTCAAAAGTACTTTATTACGTATACCAACCACTTTGCTTTATTGGAATACATTCATACTCTATTTATTTGTGGCATCTTATGGTGAAAGATTACCTTAACCTCCTGAATCTGGATAAGTATACTTTCCTGAGTTTATACCTGATTCTGTCATTACTAATAGGGATCATTCTTTCTTTCTTAATTGAAAGACCCTTTTTGATTCTGAAAGAACGTTTAACTATTTCTAAAAAATTAATCCCTCTGCCTGAGAAATAAGTAGTTATTAAGAAATAAGAAAAGATACAGCCAGCTCATAACCCTTAAGCCCAAGTCCAAAAATACTTCCAGCAGCTTTTCCGCTTACATGAGAAAGTTTTCTGAAATCTTCTCTTGCATGTACATTCGAGATATGCACTTCAACTACAGGAGTTTTAATAGCAGCGATGGCGTCGCCAATGGCAACAGAAGTATGTGTATAGCCAGCAGGGTTTAAAACAATTCCATCAAACGAATAGCCCACACGCTGCAGTTCATTGATTAACTCTCCTTCTAAATTACTCTGGTAATAATGAAACTCGACAGTAGGAAATTTTGCTTTCAGTTCATTCAAAAAATCTTCAAATGGTTTATTTCCATAAATATCTGTTTCCCTTTTACCAAGCAGATTTAAGTTGGGGCCGTTAATAATGGCGATCTTCTTCATAAAGTAAATATAAGAACTGCTTTCTTTAAAACAATATTGCCGGGAAGGCGGGAAGACAGAAAGAATTTTTTTTCTCACTTACTATACTTCCCGCCTTCCCGGCAACTATTTCAAGTACTTTATACTTAATTTAAACTCTTTTGAATCATTTGTATAAAATCATCAAACAGGTAGCGGCTGTCGTGCGGACCGGGAGTACTTTCGGGATGATGCTGTACCGAAAATGCAGGGCGATCTTTTAAACGTATTCCTTCAATAGAACCATCATTCAGATTAAGATGCGTTATTTCTACATTTTCAGCTTTACGCACAGCTTCCGGATCAACACCAAAACCATGATTCTGTGTTGTGATTTCGCATAACCCTGTAATCATATTCTTAACAGGATGATTTAATCCCCTGTGTCCATGATGCATTTTAAATGTGGGAATACCATTTGCTAAAGCAAGCAACTGATGACCCAGGCAAATTCCAAAGGTTGGCTTCTTTTCACTGATGATATTTTTCACTGTTTCAATGGCATAGTCCATGCTTGCAGGATCGCCGGGGCCATTTGAAATAAAGTATCCGTTTGGATTGAACGCTTTTAATTCATCCGCTCTTGTTTTTGCAGGAAACACTTTCAGGTAAGCACCACGGTCAACCATGCATTGCAGAATGTTTAGCTTGGTTCCATAATCCATCACTGCAATACGAACAGGAGAATTTTCGTCGCCCATTGTAAATGCTTCTTTAGTACTGACTGTACTTGCCAATTCCAATCCTTCCATGGAAGGCACTTTTGCCAGCTCTTCTTTCAGTTTTGTTTCATCCATCGTTTCAGACGATATGATACAGTTCATTGCACCTTTCGTACGCACATGGGCTACAAGCGCCCTGGTGTCTACATCTTCAATTGCCACAATATTCTGTGCTTCCAGATATTGCTGCAGTGAATGATCGGCATAGTACCGTGAATAGCGATCTTCCAGGTTACGTCCTATTAATCCTTTAATCTTTACACTGTTACTTTCAACATCTTTCACAAATGTGCCGTAGTTACCTGTATGCACATTGTTCATAATGATGATCTGACCGGTATAGCTGGGATCAGTAAATACTTCCTGGTAACCTGTCATGCCGGTGTTGAAACAAATTTCTCCGGTTGCAGTTCCAATTTTTCCAAATGCCTTGCCGTAAAAAACATTTCCGTCTTCCAGCATTAAGATGGCTGTCTGAATTCCTGTTGGCTTGTGTGGTTGTGTCATAATTAATATGCAAAATAAAAGAGGCAGAACCAATTGTCCCGCCTCTTTATCAGAATTTTTTCAACATTCCTATTATTCAGCTGTTTTTTCTTCTGTAGTTTCAGTAGCAGGGGCTTCTTCAGCAGTTGCTTCAGTCTTTTTCTTCGCAGCACCGGCACGACGTGTTTTCTTGGCAGGAGCAGCAGCTTCACCTTTTCCTTTACCGTAGATTTCATTAAAATCAACCAGTTCAATCATGGCTTTTTCTGCGTTATCACCTACACGGATACCTAATTTGAGGATACGTGTATAACCACCGGGGCGGCTGGCGATCTTTTCTGCAACTGTACTAAACAATTCAGTAACCGCTTCTTTATTTTGTAAATAGCTGAACACAACACGACGTGAATGTGTTGAGTTGTCTTTTGATTTTGTAATCAGTGGCTCCACCCAGGTACGCAATGCTTTTGCCTTCGTTAAGGTTGTAACAATACGTTTGTGCTGAATCAGCTCAATTGCGAGGTTAGTCAGCAACGCTTTTCTATGGGAAGCGGTTCTGCTTAGATTTTTGATTTTGTCTCCGTGACGCATGACGTTTTAATTTGACAATTGATAGTTGATAATTTAGAATCATCTAACCTCAATCTTTGTTATAAATAAGCTGTACCGTGTCAGGAATTACAGCCTTTTGTTTTACTCCCTTTAGGGTTGGGGCTTAATCAATATTATCCAATCCCATTTTGTGCAGATCCATACCGAAGTGTAAGCCTCTTTCGCCTAACACCTGCTCAATTTCAGCCAGAGATTTCTGACCAAAGTTGCGGAACTTCATCAGGTCTTCCTGCTCATACTGTACCAACTCACTTAATGAATTGATCTTCGCAGCTTTCAAACAGTTGAAGGCACGTACTGAAAGATCAAGATCTTCCAATGGAGTCTTCAATACTTTACGCAATTGCAGCATTTGCTCATCCACCACATCTTCTTTCTTCTCTTCTTTATTGTCAAACGTAATGTTCTCGTCTGTAATAATCATCAGGTGCTGAATCAAAATACGGCTTGCCTGCTTTACAGCTTCCTCGGGATGAATGGTACCATCGGTTACCACATCCATGATTAATTTTTCAAAATCAGTACGCTGTTCCACACGTGTATTTTCAATCAGGTACTTTACATTTTTGATAGGTGTAAAGATGGCATCAGTAGCAATGTAGCCAAATGGTGCATCTTTTGGTTTGTTGTCCTCTGCAGGAACATAACCACGACCCTTTGCAATGTTGATTTCAATATCAAGCTTTGCACTTGGATCAAGCGTACAGATCAATAACTCAGGATTCATTACTTCAAAGCTTGCTGTTGCTTCGCCAATGTTAGCAGCGGTGAATTCTGTTTTATTTTTCAGGCTTAATGTAATTTTTTCATTGCTCACATCATGCTCTACTATCTTTTTAAAACGAACCTGCTTCAGGTTGAGGATAATTTCCACTAAATCTTCGCTGATACCTTTGATGGTTGCAAATTCATGGTCTGCGCCTTCAATTTTGATACCTACAATTGCATGACCTTCCAGTGAATTCAACAACACACGGCGTAATGCATTACCAATGGTAACACCATAACCGGGTTCAAGTGGGCGAAATTCGAATTGAGCTTCAAAATCACTTGCTTTCTGAAGAACAATTTTGTCGGGTTTTACGAAATTCAAAATAGCCATATTGAAGTTTCTGTTTTACATTTTTTTGAATCGGCTGTTAAGCCTTGTTTGTCTTCCGTTGTGTCACTCACTTGTACATTCTGTAATTCTGTTCTGCTTAAAGCTTGTAGCTAAAAGCTATCAGCTTATTACTTACTATACAATTCCACAATCAGTTGCTCCTTGATATTCTCAGGAACGCTTTCACGCTCAGGGAATGCAATGAACGTGCCTTTTAATTCAGCTTCATTCCAGTCTAACCAGTTGAACTTAGGATTTTTTCCTTTTACCATTCCGGTAACAGAAACATTATCCTTGCTCTTTTCTTTTAAACTGATTACATCACCTGGTTGCAGGCTGTATGATGGAACGTTTACCACTTCACCATTAACAGTAACGTGTTTGTGACTTACGAGCTGGCGTGCAGCAGGGCGGCTTGGAGCAATACCCAAACGAAAAATTGCATTATCCAAACGGGCTTCCAGCAAACGGATCAGGTTTTCACCTGTAACACCCTTTATACGGGCAGCTTCATCAAATGTTTTACGGAATTGTTTCTCCAATAAGCCATATGTGTATTTGGCTTTTTGTTTTTCACGCAACTGTAAAGCGTATTCACCTAAAGTTTTACGTTTACGCTGTGCGCCGTGTTGACCGGGAGGGTTGCTGTTTTTACCCAACCACTTACCGTTACCCAAAATGGGTTCACCGAAAATACGAGAGATCTTGGTCTTTGGACCTGTGTAACGTGCCATAATTTTTATTCATTTACGCTTTTTAGAAACCGGTGCACTGATCAGTAAAAGCGTTAAAAAATCAATCAGACACCCTTTATTAAATGAATGAATCGTGGCGATTCAATATGTTATCCTGGCTCCTATTGGAGTTTCGGAGATTAAACTCTTCTCTTTTTGGGAGGACGACAACCATTGTGTGGTAAAGGAGTAACGTCTTTAATCATTACTACTTCAATACCACTCTGCGATAAAGCACGAATGGCACCTTCACGACCAGAACCCGGACCTTTTACAAAAACATCTACACGTTTTACGCCTGCATCAAAAGCTTTTTTTGCAGCTTCTGCAGATGCTACCTGTGCAGCATACGGGGTATTTTTCTTGGAACCTTTAAAGCCCATTTTACCGGCGCTGCTCCATGAAATAACCTGTCCCTGCTTGTTGGTTAAACTGATAATGATGTTGTTGAAAGTTGCACTGATATGTGCATCACCATGTGAATCAACTTTTACAACTCTTTTTTTGGCGGCTGCCTTAGCGCTCACCTGTTGTTGTGCTTTTGCCATAACTTAAAAACCGAGGTAATCATTTATTAATAATTATTACGCTTTCAGCGTAACCAGATCAACACTCCATCTGCACCAAACATCTGTAATTGATCTGTAAGAACCGGTGCATATAAAAAGCCGAAAGCTTAAAGCTCTAAGCTCATGGCTGATTTTATTTCTTAGCTGCTTTCTTCTTACCTGCAACTGTTTTACGTTTACCCTTACGTGTACGGCTGTTTGTTTTCGTACGCTGCCCACGAACAGGTAATCCTTTACGGTGACGTAAGCCACGGTAACAGGCAATATCAAGCAAACGTTTGATGCTCATTTGCACTTCACTACGTAACTGACCTTCTACCTTGAACTCATTGGTAATAATATTACGGATGGCATTCTGCTCATCATCGTCCCATGCATTCACTTTTTTGTTCACGTCAACACCAGCTTTTTCTAAGATGTAACGGGCAGTAGAGGGACCAATACCATAGATATAGGTTAATCCTATTTCTCCTCTTTTATTCTTTGGTAAATCAACACCGGCGATACGAGCCATAATTTATTTAATTGTTGTTTTAAATTAATCTTGAGTTACAAGTTTCATGTTGCTGGTTACCGGTAACCTGAAACCTGCAAACTTCTTATCCCTGACGCTGCTTAAAGCGGGGATTCTTTTTGTTAATTACATACAGGCGGCCTTTTCTGCGTACAATTTTGCAGTCAACGCTGCGCTTTTTGATGGATGCTCTAACTTTCATCGTTTTATATTTTCTGCGTTAAGCTTTCGGCTTTTTGCGTTAAGCATTATTTATACCTGAAAATGATTCTGCCCCTGCTTAAATCGTATGGACTCATTTCAACTCCAACCTTATCGCCGGGAAGAATACGGATGTAGTGCATCCTCATTTTTCCTGAAATAGTAGCCAGAATTTCATGCCCATTTTCAAGCTGTACCCTAAACATAGCATTACTCAATGCCTCTAAGATCTTACCGTCCTGTTTAATTAATGCTTGTTTAGCCATACTTTTTGGGGTCGCAAAGATAGGAGGATTTCTGGAAAAGTTTACAAAAAAAATAGCCCCGATAACAATTCTCAAAAAAAAATATGTGATCGGGGATAAAAATATGATTTTCGCCTGCTTAAATGGCTTCGGCTGTAAGATGAACCTTGGTCATCTCAAGATAATAATTCTGGAGCTGATGCAATGCAATTGGTTGATTTACATGGCGTTTATCTTCCCTGTACCAGAAACTGATATTACTGAAGTCGTCTTCTTTATCAAGATGTACCCGAAACGATCCTTTTAAATATTTTACAGAGCCATCGGCATGATCTTCACGCTGAAAATTTATTTTTTTAAGGGCTGCATCGCTCAATGAGATAGGACTCAGGTCTTCGCCGGGGTACCAGAAATCCTGCTGGCCATTGGTTTCGAGCAGTGCCATATGCTGTACATTGTCTACTTGCAGCACTTCTCCTTCCATTTGTGTTCCTTCATTATTAACCATAACAAAGTCGCCTTCTTTGAGTTCAGAAATTTTGATCATATGACAAATGTTTTTTGTTGATTCTAATTTAATCAAATATCCGGCCATTGCAAAGTTTCCGGCAGATGATTCTTAATAGTGTGCAAATAAAAAGGCAGCACAATCAGTAAAACTGTGCTGCCCAATATTCACTACTATCTTTTTTTATAAAGTTACTCCGCTTTTAAAAATGGCAATTTCACGGAAACCCGCTCTTTCGTGATTTGCTTTTTCGCCACTGGCCACTTTGATAATTTTATCAATCAATTCATCCAATCCTTCGTCAAAACTTTTGTCTTCTGCCAATGGGCCGGCATTATAATCAATCCAATGAGGTTTATTTTTTGCCAGTTCAGAATTAGTTGCAATTTTCAACGTAGGAATAAAACTGCCGAATGGAGTTCCCCTGCCTGTTGTAAACAAAACAATATGACTGCCTGCAGAGCCTAATGCAGTTGTTGAAACCAGGTCATTACCCGGAGAACTTAAGAGATTAAGCCCTTTGGTTTTTAAACGCTCCCCATATTTCAATACATCAACCACAGTTGCATTACCACCTTTTTGAGTACAGCCCAGGGATTTATCTTCGAGGGTTGAAATGCCACCTGTTTTATTTCCGGGAGATGGATTTTCATAAATCGGTTGCTTTAGATCAATAAAATATTGTTTGAAATCGTTGATAAGATGAACGGTTTTTTCAAACACTTCCCTGTTCACACAACGATCCATTAAAATCGTTTCTGCACCAAACATTTCAGGAACTTCTGTAAGAACAGTTGTACCTCCCTGGCTGATTAAAAAATCGGAGAAATAACCAACTAATGGATTTGCTGTAATACCCGACAAACCATCAGAACCACCACATTTTAAACCAACTTTTAATTCTGAAAGAGGAATGGGTTCCCGTTTATCTTTTCTGATTTCTTCATAAATTTCTTTTAACAGGGCAACCGCTTCTGTTACTTCATCCTGCACTTTTTGAGTGGACAAGAATTTTATTCTGGATGGATCAAACTCACCCAGATTTGTTTCAAATTCATCAATCTTATTGTTTTCACAACCTAAGCCCAACACCAATACGCCTCCTGCATTTGGATGCAGGGCAATATCAGTAAGAATTTGTCTTGTGTTTTTATGATCATCACCCAATTGAGAACAACCATAATTGTGTTTAAACACTTCAATACCTTCCAGGTCAGTTGGGTTTACTTCAGCTTTAAATTCACGGATGATCTGTTCAGCAATTCCATTTACACAACCTACTGTAGGCACAACCCATATTTCATTACGGATACCCACTTCACCATTTTTACGGCGATATCCATTGAATGTTAAGTTGCGGTTAGGATGAATCAATTCGTGCAATACCGGATTGTAAGAATAATCAAATACATCACCCAGTTTGGTTTTCACATTCTGCACATGTATATGTTCACCGGTTTTAATCTCTGTTGTGCTGATTCCGATCGGGTAACCATATTTAATGATATCAGTTCCCTCGGGCATATCAGCTAAAGCAATTTTATGTCCACGGGCAATATCATTCAGCAATTTGATTTCTTTGCCATCAATCGTAATTGTATCGCCTTCTTTAAAATCCCTTAATGCAATAACAACATTATCCTTCGGATTTATTTTTATGAGTTCCTTCATTTGCTGATTATTTAACTTACTTAAACTAATTCAATAGCTTTCTGCATGCCATTGCTTAAAATACTTACGAGATGTTTGGTAACTAAATCCGTCATGCCTTCTACTTCATTCAGATTCAATTTCCAGTTTTTATCGTATGCCAATACATCTGTCACAACAAGTTTTACAGAAGCATCAGTTCCATCATATTTGGCCCATGCATCTTTTAACAGGCCCATTAAAGCTGCATCATCATTCAAAGCAATATCTGCTTCACCTCTTTTGCCTTTGTAAAAGGCAATGGTTGATGCCAGTGCGAAAGTCAGTTTTCCAGGCAATACTCCTTTTCTGTTTTTATATTCTAATAAAGAAGGCAACACCCTTGTTTCAAACTTACTCCAGGAGTTTAAAGAAATACTCATCAGCAGATGTTTGATGAATGGGTTGGAAAAACGCTCCAGTACAGCAGCAGAAAAATCCTGCAGTTCCTGTAATGGTAAATCCAATGTTGGGATAATTTCTTCAAACAAGGCATCTTTAATAAACTTACCTACCACTTTATCTTCCATTGCTTCTCTTACAGTATCTATACCATATAAATAAGCTACCGGAACCAAGGCAGTATGCACTCCATTCAGTATTCTTACTTTCCTTACTTTATATGGAGTAACATCTTTTACATACAACACATTTAAACCAATCGACGGAAATGGAAGTTCTTTTTCCAATTGCTCATCTGCCTGAATGACCCATAAATGGAAAGGCTCACCTTCAACCACCTGCTTATCTTCATACCCTAATTCTGCAGTGATCTCTGCTATCCTGTCTCTGGGATAGCCAGGTACAATTCTGTCAACTAAAGTATTATTGAATGTACAGGCAGTATTCAACCACTCAACGAAAACCGTGTCTAACTTCCAGTCGGCAGCAAGATGCAAAATCACTTTCTTTAGGTTATCAGCATTTTTATCAATCAATTCACAGGGAATTAAATGAACACCTTTTGCCTTGTCGCCTTCAAAAAATGTAAAACGATGGTATAGCCACACCGTAAGTTTTGCAGGATAGGAAGCGGGAGGAGTATCTGATAACTGATCATCTGCCTTATAAGTAATCCCTGCTTCAGTGGTATTGGAGATTACAAAACGCATGTCGGGGTTTTCAGCAGTTTGTATAAAATCAGCAAACTGCGTGTAAGGATTTAATGCCCTGCTGATGATATTGATTGTTTCGTGATAGTTTTCTACTTTGCCATTTTGCAAGCCACGCAAATAAACCGTATAAAGGCCATCCTGTTCATTCAGCATGTCAGCCATTCCCATTTCAATTGGCTGAACTACCACAACGGAGCCATTAAAATTTGCCTTTTTATTCAACTCATTAAACATCCAATCGACAAAACAACGGAGAAAATTTCCCTCTCCGAACTGAAGTACTTTTTCAGGATATTGCTGATATCCGGGAAAAGTTTTTTTTGAAAGAAGCATTTCGTTACAGTTTTATGGAATCAAAGTAACTATAGTTTCTTCTATAAGTCTATTATTCAGGCCTGCATCGGGTTATTTATTTACGCCATCGATTGCGTAACGCCGTTTGTATTTTTAACATTACTTGAATTAAAATCAAAAAGCGAAGCTTGTGCTTCGCTTTTATTAAACATGTTAATTTATTAACTATGTACGCTTTCTGTAGCTGAATACAGCCCAGCCGTTTAACCCAATTGCAAACCCAAACATGATGAGAAAATGATTCTTCAGATCAGCAAAGCCGCTTCCTTTTAATACTACCATCCGCATTACTTCAATAAAATAGGAAACAGGATTAAACTTTGTGATCCACTGAGCCCACACAGGCATACTATCAATAGAGGTATATAATCCACCCAACAGAATAAAAATCATCATCAGAAAAAAAGAAATCAGCATGGCCTGCTGCTGAGTTGACGCATAAGTTGAAACCAATAAGCCTAAACCAAGAACAGCGAATAAATAAACAGCAGCAAATGCATAAATGGTGAGAAAACTTCCCACAGGGATAATTCCATACAGCAATCTTGAAATCAGCAGACCAAGAGTGAGAACGAATAAACCTAAAATCCAGAATGGAATGAGTTTGCCTAAAATGAAATGATACTTTTTAACTGGTGTTACATTGATCTGTTCAATGGTACCAATTTCTTTTTCCCTGACAATATTTATGGCTGTTAAATTGGATCCAACCATTGTAAGCAGAATTACCAGGATACCCGGCACCATAAAATATTTATAGTTAAACAGAGGATTGAACCAGTTGGATGTAGTTACCTCAATCTGTGTTTCCTGAGTGAAGCGGGGCAGTTGCAACCATTCCAACCGAACTTCCCTGTTGAAATCCTGAATTATAGTCCGCAGATAAGCACTCCCCAGATTTGCTTTTACACCATTAATTGCATTACCGGCTATAAAAAGGTTGGCTTCATTTTCTTTTATAAGATTTTTTTCAAATGATGCAGGAATTTCCAGAATAAGATCAGCCTTATCTTTCTCCACTTCATGAAATGATTCATCAAATGAAGCTGAATAATGTGTAAGTTGAAAATAACTCGATGATGTAATTTTTGAAATGAGCTGGCGTGAATAAGCTGAATGATCAAAATCGGTTACTGCAATTTTGATGTTCTTCATTTCATAGTCTGCAGCCCAGGGAAGAATCATGAGCTGAATAACCGGCATCATAAAAATGAGCCGCAGAATGGAAGGATCACGAAAGATTTGACGAAACTCCTTTTGTAATAAAAATCGAAGTGTTCTCATTGCAAACGGATTTTAAATTTTTTAATCGCTAAGGTCAGGAAGAAGATCATCATTCCGGCTAACACAAGTGTCTCTTTCCAAACACCCTGAATACTCAGCCCTTTGATCATTACCGACTTTACAATACTGTAATACCATTTTGCCGGAACAATATTTGAAATGGTTCTTAGCGGCAAAGGCATGTTTTCAATCGGGAACATAAAACCACTCAACATCACTGTGGGAAGAAATAAAGCGATGAGTGAAATAAACATCGCCGCTTGCTGGGAATCAGTTCCCGAAGAAATCAATAAACCCAACGATAGGGATACAAGTATAAACAGGATGCTTTCTGCCACCAGCAAAACAAGACTGCCATTAATGGGTACTTCTAACACAAACACACTTAATAATAAAATGCTGGCAATATTAATTGTTGATAATAATAAGTATGGAACCGCTTTTGCAAATACCACCAATTGCGGTTTCATGGGTGATACCAGTATGATCTCCATTGTACCCATTTCTTTTTCTCTTACAATTGTAATTGCCGTCATCATTGTACAAACCAAAAGCAACACCATCGCCATTACACCGGGAACAAAATTGTATGCCCCTTTTAGTTGGGGGTTGTACAACATTCTTGTTTCCATATTAATCGTATACGGCAATTTCTGATTCCGGGTGATGCGGTTCTGATAGTCCATGATCACCGCTGTTGCATAGTTGGTTAATGTATTCGCCACATTCGGATCAGATGCGTCGGCAATTAACTGCACGGATGCTTTATTAAAATGCTGCAGATCTTCATTAAACTGGTTGGGAAAAACAACTACTAATTTTATTTTCCCTTTGCGGAAAGCTGGTTCAATTTCTTTATAGGAATGGAGATTCTGTTCTACATCAAAATACCGGCTTGCATCCATTTCACTGATGAGTGAAAGTGTTGCTGCATCTTTTGACTGGTCCAGTACAGCAATCTTTGAATTCTTTACTTCATTGGTTAATGCAAAACCAAAAATGATGATCTGCACAATGGGCATG
>JANOIQ010000555.1:0-4460 GCA_031407835.1 Chitinophagaceae bacterium | reverse complement strand
TTTTGTGAGCATAGTTGAAAAAGAGGTGACACCTTTTGAAAAGGTGTCACCTCTTAAACAAAGATAAAGATTATGGTCTTGGTAAAATTGATTGCACCACCCTTCCTGCACAAATGAGTTTAGAACTCCAATAACTGTCATTTAAATCACTGATCATAACACCTCCTGATGAGGAAGCATGAACAAACCTGTGATTCTGCAGATAAACGCCTACATGCGATACACCTCCGATCGTATTAAAGAATAAAAGATCACCTTCTTTAATATTAGTCATCGGCACCCATTTTGACAGATCAAACTGCTCCCTGGCTGTTCTGGGTAATTGCAAAGCAAATACGCCCAGCATAACGGTTTGTACAAAAGCAGAACAATCAATTCCTCTTTGAGTAGTTCCTCCCAGCCTGTAACGTGTTCCCAACCATTGATCAATGGTATTGTACAGGTTTACATTATGCAATGTTTCAACAGGAACATCCAATTTGATAGCATACTTGAATTGTGTGAAAGTATATAGCTCAAGAGAAGAGCTGTAATTGGCAACATTTTTTGTTTGAAAAGCAGGGTTGCTGCTAATTCCCGAAGCAGAACCTTTGGTACCAGACGGAGTATTTTCTGATTTCACTTCAATACCCGCAAAAAATTCAGATTGTTTGGGTTGTGCAGTAATGGTTGCTGGTTTGGACTGGATTGTACTCTTTACAGAACTACAGCTGGCAAGCAGAAATAAAACAGAGAAATAAATAAGAAAACACTTCATTGATTTAACTTTTTTGCCTTGGCAAATGTACGCCCAATAAGCCTTTTAAACAAGTAACTGGCCAAATTGGCGAGCCAGGTAAGACCTGTTACTGCTGGCCATCTGCCATATTATCACCAGTTTATCTATGAAACTCTCAGAATTGTGGATTATTTCTTTCCTCATCTTCAGTTAAGATGAACGAAATTTGATGCCCGACTATGTGCAAATTTTCCCACTTACACGTTCATACACAGTACTCTTTATTAGATGGAGCCGCTTCCATCAGTGCTTTATATAAAAAAGCAATTACCGATGAAATGCCCGCATTGGCCATTACCGATCATGGTAATATGTTTGGTGCTTTTCAATTTGTTGCTGAGGCTTATAAAAACAAAAAAGCAGATGGTTCCTTAAAAGTAAAGCCTGTTGTAGGCTGTGAATTTTATTTAACAGAGAACCGTCATATTAAAACGTTCAGTAAAGAACAGAAAGACCGGCGTTACCACCAGGTATTGCTGGCTAAAAATGAGCTGGGCTATAAAAACTTAGTGAAACTTACTTCGCTTGGCTTTATTGAAGGTATGTACAGCAAGTATCCACGTATTGATAAAGAACTCATTCATAAATATCATGAAGGGTTGATTGCCACTACCTGCTGCCTTGGTGCCATGGTTCCGCAAATGATCTTAACCAAAGGCGAAGAAGAAGCTGAAAATGAATTTAAATGGTGGCTGAACATTTTTCAGAAAGATTATTATGTTGAGATTCAACGTCATGGATTACCCGACCAGGATAAAGTAAATGCTTTGCTGTTAAAGTTTGCCAAGAAGTATGATGTAAAAGTAATTGCCAGTAATGATTCTCATTATGTGGATCAGACAGATTTTAATGCACATGATATTTTGCTCTGTATTAATACAGGTGAAAAACAATCCACCCCTGCTTACCGTGAATTTTCAGATGATGATGTAAGTGTAAAGAATAAACGTTTTGCATTCCCCAACGATCAGTTTTATTTTAAAACAACCGGAGAAATGAAAATACTGTTTGATGACATTCCCGATGCCATTGATAACACCAATGAAATTGTTGATAAGGTAGAAGTATTAAATCTCAAAAAAGATATCCTGCTTCCGGCCTTCCCTATTCCAAAAGAATTTCAGGTGCATGAAGATGCCAACCTCAACCAATGGGAATTCTTAAAGCATTTGACGTATATCGGTGCAAAAGATCGTTATCATGAAATTGGTGAAGAAATACGTGAACGCATCGACTTTGAATTATTCACCATTAAAACCATGGGCTTCGCCGGTTACTTCTTAATTGTAAGCGACTTCATTAAGGCCGGCCGCAACATGGGTGTGTTTGTTGGACCGGGTCGTGGTTCGGCAGCTGGAAGTGTGGTGGCTTATTGTATCGGCATTACGAACATTGATCCTATTAAATACAATTTACTGTTCGAACGTTTTCTCAACCCCGATCGTAAGAGCATGCCCGATATTGATACGGACTTTGATGATGAAGGCCGTCAGAAAGTAATTGATTATGTAGTTGATAAATATGGAAAGGCGCAGGTGGCACAAATTATTACCTATGGTACCATGGCTGCAAAATCAAGTATTGCAGATGTTGCCCGTGTAATGGATTTGCCATTAGCAGAAAGCCGTGCATTGTCAAAATTAGTTCCGGAGCGTCCCGGTGTTTCACTGAAAAGAGTATTGCATGCGTCATTAACAGGTGAGAAAAGCTTAGCTGAAAAAGAAGGTTTTGGTCCTGATGAAATGGAAATGGTAAAAAAGATCCGCCAGATTTATAATGGCGATGACCTCACTGCAAAAATTTTACACGAAGCAGAAATCCTGGAAGGCTCTGTACGTAACACAGGCATTCATGCTGCCGGTATCATCATTGCACCAAGAGATTTAACTGATTTAATTCCGGTTTGTACATCAAAGGAATCTGAGCTTTGGTTAACGCAGATCGAAGGAAGTGTGATTGAAGATGCCGGTGTAATTAAGATGGATTTTCTTGGTTTGAAAACACTTACCATTTTGAAAAATGCTTTGCAACTCATCAAACAAAATCATGGAGTAGAAATTGATATTGATAATATTCCATTGGATGATGCCAAAACATTTGAATTATATCAGCATGGCTCCACCATTGGAACGTTTCAATTTGAAAGTGTGGGCATGCAAAAATATTTGCGTGAATTAAAAGCCGATCAGATTGGTGATCTTATTGCCATGAACGCCCTGTATCGTCCCGGTCCTATTGCCTATATCCCCAACTTTATCGACCGTAAACATGGCAAGGAAGCTATTTCGTATGACTTACCAGAGATGGAAGAATACCTTAAAGAAACTTATGGCATTACAGTTTACCAGGAACAGGTAATGTTACTTGCGCAAAAGATTGGTGGCTTTAGTAAAGGTGATGCGGATGTGTTACGGAAGGCAATGGGTAAAAAAGACCGCTATACACTTGACAAAATGAAAAGTCAGTTTATAGAAGGTGCAACAGCAAAAGGACATCCTGCAGATAAATTAGAAAAAATCTGGACCGATTGGGAAGCATTTGCTCAATACGCTTTCAACAAATCACATTCTACCTGTTATGCATTGGTTGCTTATCAAACAGCTTACTTAAAAGCAAAATATCCCGGTGAATACATGAGTGCTGTGTTAAACAACGCAGGTGGCATTGAAAAGATCACCTTCTTCATGGAAGAGTGTAAACGCATGGGTATTAAAGTACTTGGCCCTGATATCAATGAATCACAAAATGGTTTTGCTGTAAACAAAGCCGGTGAAATACGTTTCGGTTTGGGTGGATTGAAAGGGGTTGGTGAAGCAGCCATTGATACCATTATTGAAGAGCGAAATAAAAAAGCTGCTTATAAAGATGTGTTTGATTTTATCAAACGTGTAAATCAACGAACCGTCAATAAAAAATCACTGGAAAGTTTAGTTTATGGTGGCGCATTTGATTGCTTTAAAGAATATCACCGTGCACAATACTTTCATGTAATGGCTGGCGATACGGTGAATACGCTGGAACGTATTATCAATTTTGGTAACCGCTTCCAGGCAAATGTGCAGAGTAATACTAACACCTTGTTTGGTGAATCAATGATGATGGATATTCCAACACCAAAGATTCAGAACTGTGAAGAATGGACATTGACGGAGAAACTGGATCATGAGAAAGAGATCACTGGTATCTTCATCAGCGGGCATCCGTTAGATCATTTCCGTTTTGAAATGAAACATTATAAGATTACTCCCCTTGCTGAATTCAATGAGTTTAAAGAAGCCATATTGCTGCATGCAAATCCTTTTCAGCAATTTCGTTTGGCAGGATTGGTAACCAGCCATAACCAACGTGTTACCAAAACAGGAAAACAGTTTGGCATTTGCATGATTGAAGATTATGGCGGCAATACTGAGTTTGCATTGTTTGGTGAAGATTATGTAAAATTCAAAGATCACTTTACTCCCGGATCTGTTGTGTTTATAACCGGAACGTTTAAAACAAGATGGAATAAAGCTGATGATTTTGAATTCAAGATCAACAGTGTTTTACTGTTAGAAACTGTAAAACGTACCATGACCAAACAGGTGATTGTAGATATTGAACCAAGATTCCTTACTGCTGAAATTGTTGCATTTGTAGAAAGGAATGTGAAAAAGAATCCCGGTAAAAGCAATCTCAAATTCAA
>JANOIQ010000526.1:0-6529 GCA_031407835.1 Chitinophagaceae bacterium | reverse complement strand
CTTTGATAAAAGAAAAGTTGATCAAATCGGCCTGGATGGTATTCTCAGACTGGGAGCAAAAGAACAAATTTTCCTTGGTGTACGTTACAACCAGTTAAAAGGTCAGATGCTTGCAAGCAATGCAGGAAAACAAACAATTAATCGTTTTGCAGTTGGCGGCGGCTGGTTTGTTACTAAAAATATCTTAATGAAAGCTGAATATGTAAACCAGGATTACAAGGATTTCCCAACCGGAAATATCTATAACGGTGGTAATTTCAAAGGCATTGTAATTAATGCAGCGGTAGGATTCTAATTGATATTAAAAGAGAAACCACTAAATAATACAAAGCCCTGCACCAATACTGCGGGGCTTTGTTAAATTTTTGATTTCATGAACAAACTTCTCTTCATATTATCTCTTTTTTTTCTTCATGCAGATAATGCAAGTCCCCTCAAACTGTCGTACAAGATTGATGAAAAAAGTCAATTGTATCTTCTAGGTTCAACCAATGTAAATAACTTCAAATGCGCCTGCACCGATAAATTTCCCGCAGCAGTACTGGAAGCAGAGGTTCATGAATCATCCAGAATGATTCAATTTAAAAACGCAACTATCCGGTTTAAGACCACCCTGCTCAACTGCAAAAACAATGTAATGAACAGGGACATGCACAAGGCATTGAAAGCAGAAAAATATCCTTATATTTTTGTTGAGCTGATGAATGCACAGCCGCTGCACGATGAGAAACAATTACAGAACGGCAAAGTTTATAAATACAATGTAACTGCAGCTATTACAATAGCAGGCATCAGTAAACAACATTTGATGACTGTTCAAATGGTGAAACTCAGTAACCACCTGTACAGGCTCAATGCAAATAAAGATTTACTGATGAGTGATTATGAAATAAAACCACGTACCCCCTTCAACATTATTAAAATTGATGACCTCGTAACCATTCACTTTGAAATGCTGGTTGTTGCTGTTAATTGATCTTCAGTAAAGAATCAAGCTTTTGATGAAAGAAAGGAAATTCATTGAGGTTATTATGTTTCCCCTTCTCAATAATAATGTATTCATCCCCTGCTTTTAATAATCTTTTTAATTTTCTGCTGTTACGGTAAGGAATAATTTCATCGCTTGTTCCATGAAAAATTGTTACAGGCGCTTTCACCATCTGTATATATTCAAACACAGGGAATTTAAAATGGATCATCCGTTCGGTTGGATAGATGGGAAAATGGGAAGCAGCTAAAGAAGGGAAACTGTAATAAGGTGTTTCCAGCATTAAACGTTTACATGCATTATGACTGGCCAGTTCACTTGCAACGCCGGTGCCTAATGATCTGCCATAAAAAATAATACGATCAGCGGAAAATCGTTTGCCCGCCATTTTATATAACAGGTTTGCATCGCTGTACAGGCGTTCTTCTGTAAACACACCTGTTGATTTTCCAAAACCGGGATAATCGGGCATCCACACTTCATAACCATGTTTGGTGAAGTTATCTGCATAGGCAGCATAGCGATTGATATTATCCCTGTTGCCATGAAAATAAAGTACGATGCCTTTAATGTTACCGGTATCTGCAGGAAAGAACTGCATGAAGAATAGCTGGTCATTTTCATTCAGATGCAGTATAACTGCTTTATGTGGTGCAGCTATCTGAAAAACATATCCGGCAGATAATGCTTTTGGGTGCAGCAGAATTTTATCCTGTAATTCCCACAAAGCAATTCCGCCCAGGCAATAAACAGCAATAATAATTTTGAGTATATTAAAAAATCGCTTTCTTGATTTGATTTGCATGTTATACCAATTGGATTTATAAATTAGACAAAAATATTTCCGGTATAATGCCGACAGACTTTGAGTTTCGTATAATTTGATTGTACTATTTAATTTGTCTTGTCGGTATTACAGTTTCAGAATGTCCCGTATAAAATTATGATACTCGTGGAATGATGGAAGATTATTATGCCCTCCCCCGTGAATGCGGATTAAGGTAATGCGCTGCGGATTGATGGCCTGTAATTTTACGCTGTGTTTAATCGGTATCAGTTTGTCTTTTGTACCATGTATAATATAGGTATGGCATTTTACTTTTTCTATCCACTTATCGGTTCGCAAATGAAAACGCAGCACAAACCGCAGTGGAAGAAAAGGAAGAAAGCGTTCTACTACTTTCAGAAAACTGTAGTAGGGTGCATCTAAAATCAGATAGCGGGGATAATTATCGGCTGCAAGTTTACTCGCAAAACCACTTCCCATACTGCGTCCGTAAACGATAATATGATCTTCAGGAAACTGGATACAAAGTTCATCGTACACAAATTGCATATCCCTGATCATGGCTGTTTCACTTCGCTTACCAATACTTTTTCCAAACCCACGGTAATCAACCAGCACCACATCATATCCAAAACGGTAAAAATCTTTTGCATATTTTCCCCAGCCTTTTATACTTCTTGTATTGCCGTGAAAATAAAGGATAAGGCCGTGAGGATTTTTTACATGAAAATGAATGCCGCTGATGGTTACTCCCGCTTCGGGCAGAAAACTGATTTCTTTAAACGGGGCGTCATACTTAAACTCAAAATCAGCAGCTAATTTCTCCGGTTTAAAGATGAGCCGCTCCTGTATGAAGTAAGCAATAAACATTACAAGCAGATAGCCAATAATAATATAAATGATGGTTGGAGACAAGCTGTTTGTAGTTTATTGTTTGTAGTTGCTGCCGGCAGCAGCTCTTTCAAAGTAGAAAGAAAAACTGAAACAACAACTATTAAGTCAAGGCTGTAAACTATTCTTCCTCCTCTTCCTGGTAAATACGCTTGAGTTTTAAACTGCTGATGGGGGCAACAATGAGCGGAAACAATTCAACTGAAACATTGCTCTGATCCAGTCCAAAACCCTTTTCTTCGCTCAATGCCGTTTTCTTAATGCTGAAATATAAACGCATGATGACTCTTTCAAAGAAAGGCAGTTCATTATCCTGGCTCAGAAATTTTTCCAATACAACAAATTGAAAATCGCCCACCACATTATTACGCTGCAAACTTTCATAACGGCTGGTAATGTTTACTTCTTTATTGCCCACCATATCTTCCACCACTTTACGGAACATGAGATTGATACGTGGCTGCATACGGAATCCCAACCTGAATTCAACCCTGATCACTTCATTGGGGATAATGGTGGTTACTTCAAATTCGCAGGTGTAAGGATCATCCAGTGTATCTACGTGAACGAACCAATAAATATCGGCCCTCTTTGGTTTACGGTTAAGAATGGAGTAAATGATCTTATGCTCAATTTCATTGGGATTGTTTGCACTGGTAAGATATACCAGGTGTGTGGCATGCTTGGTTACCGTCATATCATTACTCAGTTCCTGTAACATAGGCAGGTAATGCTCCAGTCTTACAAATTCTACATAACGATTCTTAATTTTTCTTGAACGGTACCATACATACATTACAACGAATAAACCACCGCCAACAATTAAGGCAATATAACCGCCGTGTGTAAACTTCATTAAGTTGGCAGCAAGAAAACTTACTTCAATGGTTGTATAAACAGCAAGGAAAATATAGATGAATATTGATTTTACACGATGTGCAACAAGATAATTGGCAAACAGAATGGTGGTTGCCAGCATACACAAAGTAATGGCTAAACCATAAGCAGCTTCCATATTTGCAGCCGATTGAAAATAAACAGTAATACCTACACAGCCTATAAAGAGTAATAAGTTTACAGCAGGAATAAACAACTGACCTCTTTCTTCACTCGGGTAATTGATTTTTAACCGTGGCCATAAGTTTAAACGCATGGCTTCACTGATAAGCGTAAATGATCCGCTGATCAATGCCTGGCTGGCAATGATGGCTGCTGTTGTAGCAATGATTAAACCAATTAAACGGAACCAATGCGGCATAACACCATAAAATGAATTGAACCCGTTACTGATCATATCGGCACTAATGATCTCCCCACTGTGATTGGCGAGCAACCAGGCACACTGCCCGAAATAATTTAAAAGCAGACAGGATTTTACATAAATCCACGAAATGCGGATATTATCCCTTCCGCAATGTCCAAGGTCACTGTACAATGCTTCGGCACCAGTTGTACAAAGAAACACACCTCCCAATAACCAGAAACCATTTGGATAATTTATCAGCAGGTTAATGGCATAATAAGGATTCAATGCTTTAAACACATGCAATTCATCACCAATATGGATAACACCCATTAATGCAAGCATTAAAAACCAGATCATCATGATAGGTCCAAACGCTTTGCCGATATAATTACTGCCAAACTGCTGTATTAGAAATAACAGCACCAAAATTCCGATAACGATATAAACGATGGTTAGCTGCTCAATCTGTTTAAATGCTTCAATCTGTTTTAACCCTTCAATTGCAGAAGTTACAGAGATGGGAGGAGTAATCATTCCATCGGCCAGCAACGCAGCACCACCCAGCATGGCTGGAAGTACCAGCCATTTTTTTCTTCTTCTCACCAAAGTGTACAACGCAAAAATTCCTCCCTCCCCACGGTTATCGGCACGAAGTGTAAGCCACACATACTTGAGTGTTGTTTGCAGTGTAAGCGTCCAGATAACACAGGATAATGATCCAATAATTAAAAATTCGGAAATTTCTTTCCCTGTAATAATGGCGTTCATTACGTACAAAGGAGATGTACCTATGTCGCCATAAATGATACCTAATGCAATTAATAAACCGGCTCCTGTAATTTTTGAAGTGTGCTTTCCCACAAATAGTATTTAATTGAGGATACGAGCCAATCTTAATAATGGTTTTGGCATAACGGTGTCAAAGGTAAGTTTTGGGCAGAAATGCGCAATAAAATGTTGATGACCTCATCCTCTTATCCTTCTCCAAAAGAGAAGGACGGCACTTTTAACTAAAGCCAAACATCATTTCTTCCATTTTGTCATTTTTTCAAAGCCCATTTTATTTGAATAGTTGAAATGCTTACTTACAAAAAACTGACAAGCGTTCGCTGTTTGGCCTCCCTCTCTATGGGAGAGGAAACGAGGGTGAGGCGGTCCATAACAAACTCCCATCGCCATAACTCAGGAAACGGAAATTATGTTGAAGGGCATAGTCGTATATCTTTTGCCAATCGTTACCAACCAATGCTGCCACCAGTAATAATAAGGTGGAATTGGGTTGATGAAAATTGGTGATAAGTGCATCAGCAATTCTCACTGTATAGCCAGGGGCAATTAAGATTTGTGTATGACAGATCAATTTATCCTGTTCCTGTTTCTGCATCCAGTGGAGAAGTGATTGCAAGGCTGTTTCAACAGAAACTGTTTGCTGCAGAAGATCATAAACATCCCACTGCTGAATTTCCAGTTCATTGATGGTTGCAGACGGATTGCTGTGCGCCTTCACTCCCATCCAGTAAAGTGATTCCAGTGTACGCAACGAAGTAGTGCCAACAGGAATAATTGTTTTTGACTGATAACTGAGAATGGTTTCAATGGTTGATTGTTTTACCTGTATCCATTCCCTGTGCATATCATGTTTCTGCATGGTATCGCTTTTCACCGGTCTGAAGGTTCCTGCACCTACATGCAAAGTAACATACTCTTCTGCTATTCCTTTTTGCTGTAACTCTGTCAGCAATGCATCTGTAAAATGTAACCCGGCCGTTGGTGCTGCCACACTTCCTTCATGCTTTGCATATACGGTTTGATAGCGTTCGTAATCTGCTTCTTCTGTTTGCCGCTGCAGGTAAGGTGGCAGGGGAAGCACCCCTGCGCAGTGTAAAATTTCAGCAAAGCTGATTTCATAATCCTGCCAGGAAAACTCAATTAAAAAATTACCAGGTTTCCGCTCAATCAATTCTGCATACAGTGAAAATTCTTTGTTCATTGTATGCAGTTTTTTTTCAAGCAACGATTGTTTCCATTTAGCTGCACCTCCCACCAAACAGTTCCAGCGAACCTTTCCTTTGGCGATCATGGCCTGTGTGAGTTCAAGATCATCAGCAGGCTCTAAACAAAAAAGTTCAATGATGCTGCCGCTTGCCTTTTCAAACAGCATTCTTGCTTCTATTACCCGGGTATTGTTGAAGAGCAGTAATGTATCTTTTGGAAGATGTTCAGCGATATTGCGATATACATCTTCACTGATACTTCCTTTTTGATAAATGAGCAGTTTGCTCAGATCCCTTTCTGCCAGTGGATAACGGGCAATCCTTTCATCGGGAAGCTGATAGGTGAAATCTTTGATCTGCAGTTTCGATGGATGCATGTTGCGAAGATCGGTGATTGGATGAAATGTGAAAATTCAAATTCAATTTGTATATTCACGAACCATCATCATCAAATAACATCTTTTACCTATGGGAAATTGACTTTTTTTTTAATATAACACCTGTCAGCATCAACATACAGTTACCTGTATTTCAGGAGTGCCAGTTCAGTTTATTCTGGTTATTTGTAATTCATACAAATGTCCTTTTACTTTATACAGAAATATCAAAGTACTGGATTGTGA
>JANOIQ010000510.1:0-26370 GCA_031407835.1 Chitinophagaceae bacterium | reverse complement strand
CCTTTTACACCGCAACCGGAAGCAATCAAAAATAGTTTCTCCATCGATCCTGCTGTTTTCAAAGATGATGATGGAAGTTATTACATGTATTTCGGCGGTATATGGGGCGGTCAGTTGCAACGATGGAGAACCGGCACATTTAAAAGCGAACAGGCAGAAAGCCCGGTGGCTTTTTTACCGGAATCAAATGAACCGGCGTTGTGTCCAAAGATTGCAAAGCTTACAAATGATTTGCTGGAGTTTGCTGAAGCCCCAAAAGATGTGCTGATCGCAGATGAAAATGGTCAACCACTTTTGCAAGGTGATACCTACAGAAGATTCTTTGAAGCATCTTGGCTGCATAAGTACAACGGCAAATATTATTTCTCTTACTCAACTGGCGATACACATTATATCTGTTATGCCATTGGAGATAATCCTTACGGTCCGTTTACTTATGCAGGACGTATTTTAGAACCTGTTATTGGATGGACATCACATCATTCCATTTGCCAGTTTAAAGACAACTGGTATTTATTTTATCACGACAGCAGTTTAAGTAAAGGCGTAACGCATTTGCGCAGCGTTAAGGTTACAGCATTAACCTATGATGAAAACGGTTTTATACAAACAATAGATCCTTACATAACTTAACAAATAAAGTTGAATATAATGATGAAAAAAATCTTTTCACTTTTTTTATTTAGCCTTTCATTATTCATAGGAAAGTCACAGTCTTTTCAAAACCCTGTACTGTCGGGCTACTACCCCGATCCCAGTATATGCCGGGCAGGTGATGATTATTACATTGTCAATTCATCGTTTGCTTACTATCCCGGGTTACCACTTTTTCATAGTTCGGATTTATTGAATTGGAAACAGATAGGCTATGCCATGAATCGGCCTGAGCAGTTAAACCTTGATGGCGCAGGTGTTTCAAGAGGGTTGTTTGCACCTGCCATTACTTATCACAACGGTACATTTTATATTGTTTGTACAGAAGTAAGTAAGCTTGGTAATTTTGTTATTACAGCAAAAGATCCGAAAGGCCCCTGGAGCAATCCCGTATCACTGCCACAGGTAAACGGCATTGACCCTTCCATTTTTTTTGACGACAATGGAAAAGCATATATCGTATTCAACAGCATTCCCCCCAACAATATATCCAGTCATGATGGTCACCGTACTATTCGCATGTTTGAATTTGATGCTGTAAACCTGAAAGTAGTTGGCGACGAAAAATTATTGATTAACGGCGGAACTGACATGGCCAAAAAGCCTGTGTGGATTGAAGGGCCTCACCTGATAAAAAAAGAGGGCTGGTATTATTTAATTTGTGCTGAAGGTGGCACCGGTTATAACCATTCGGAAGTAGTCTTCAGAAGTAAATCTCCTGAAGGCCCGTTTGTTTCTTATGAAAAAAATCCTATTCTTACACAACGGCATCTTGATCCGAAAAGAAAGAACCCCATTACCACTGTTGGGCATGCTGATTTTGTTGAAGGTAAAGATGGTAAATGGTGGGGAGTATTTTTAGGCTGTCGTCCATATAAAGGTGATTTCTATAATACAGGCAGAGAAACATTCATGGCACCGGTTGTATGGAAAAATGGCTGGCCTGAATTTGTACTTGGAGGAGATGAAGTAAAGTATTCCTATCCTATTAACGCCGTCGCAGATCCAAAAAGGGAATTCCTTAACGGTAATTATCTTTTTCGTGATGAGTTCACTAACAATATTCTCAACATCCGTTACCAGTTTTTAAGAACGGTACATACTCAATGGTACAATTTCACGGAGAAGCCAGGCTCATTAACGTTGAAACTTCGCCCCGAAACCTGCTCAGGAAGAGACAACCCTTCTTTTGTTGCATTTCATCAGCCACATATTAAAGGGTACGCCGCTGCATCATTAAACTTTATTCCAAAAGCAGAAAACGAAAAAGCTGGAGTACTGGCATTCCAAAATGAAAAAAATTATTACTACCTGTGCAAATCAATAAAGAATGGAAAACAAATAGTAGAATTGTATAAAGGAACAGAACTGTTGGCCAGTAAAGAAGTAAAAGGAAAAGCGAATAAAGACATCTTTTTGAAAATAGAAGCAAAAGCTGATAAATATGCATTTTACTTCGCTACGAAAAAAAATCAATGGCAGATATTATTCGATAATGCCGATGGTAAATACCTCAGCACTAAATCAGCAGGAGGTTTTGTAGGATGCATGTATGCTATGTACGCAACCTCATACGGAAATCCTTCAGATAATACGGCCTCTTTCGATTGGTTTGAGATTAAGAATAACGATGAAGTTTACAAATAAACTTATAATAAAAACAAAAGATGAGAAAACTTACCTTGTTGTTACTGTGCTTTTTCGCTGCAAAACTGTTTGCGCAGGAGTACAAAACATTCCCCATGTGGAATTATCAACTGGCTGTTGAGAAACGGGTAAATGATTTGGTAAGCCGCTTAACGCTGGAAGAAAAAGTTGCACAGATGCTGAATGCAGCACCTGCTGTAACTCGTCTTGGTATACCTGCCTATGATTGGTGGAATGAAACACTTCATGGTGTGGCAAGAACACCTTACAAGGTTACCTCCTATCCACAGGCAATTGGGATGGCTGCTACATGGGATACGAATTCATTGTACCGCATGGCCGATTATTCTGCATTGGAAGGAAGGGCTATCTATAACAAAGCAGTTGAATTGGGAAGAACAAAAGACCGCTATGTAGGTCTTACTTACTGGACACCCAACATTAACATCTTTCGTGATCCACGCTGGGGCCGTGGACAGGAAACGTATGGAGAGGATCCATTCCTGACTGCCATGCTCGGACGTTCTTTTGTTCGTGGCTTGCAGGGAGAAGATCCGAAATATTTAAAAGCAGCAGCCTGTGCCAAACATTTTGCTGTACACAGCGGACCTGAACCAACCAGGCATTCTGATAATTTCAACCCAACCGTTTATGATTTGTGGGATACTTATTTACCCGCCTTTAAAGAACTGATCGTAAAAGCAAATGTTGTCGGCGTAATGTGTGCTTACAATGCAGTGAATACACAACCCTGCTGCGGCAATGATTTACTGATGAATGATATTCTGCGCAAGCAATGGAAATTCACCGGCTATGTTACAAGCGACTGCTGGGCCATTGATGATTTTTTCCGTTATCATAAAACACATAAAGACGCAACAGTTTCAGCTGTTGATGCTGTAATGCATGGTACAGATTTAGAATGTGGTGTTACTGTTTATAAAACATTAGTTGATGCAGTAAAAACAGGTTTGATTAAAGAAGAGCAGATAAACATTTCACTGAAACGCTTATTCACTATCCGTTTTCGTTTAGGCATGTTCGATCCTGTGTCAATGGTAAAGTATGCACAAACCCCTTCTTCTGTATTGGAAGCACCTGAACACAAAGCTCATGCACTGAAAATGGCACAGCAGTCAATTGTATTGCTGAAAAATGATCCCCTCCCGGGAGGGGGTGGGGTGGGTATCTTACCATTAAGTAAAAAAATAAAAAAGATCGCTGTACTCGGGCCAAATGCAGACAATGAAATTGCTGTGCTGGGTAATTACAACGGAACTCCATCTACTGTTGTTTCTTTACTGGAAGGCCTTAAAGAAAAGCTGGGAAAGGATGTGGAAGTCATTTATGAAAAAGCTGTCAACTTTGCAAACGACACCTTGCTGGTTCATAAAGATATTTCAACACTGTACAGTTATGACGGCAAACCT
Organism: Chitinophagaceae bacterium; assembly: GCA_031407835.1. Classification (GTDB taxonomy): domain Bacteria; phylum Bacteroidota; class Bacteroidia; order Chitinophagales; family Chitinophagaceae; genus Lacibacter. Next base: position 22,639 of record JANOIQ010000510.1, on the reverse strand, counting down.
GGTGTAAAAGCAGAATATTTTACAAATGAAAACCTGGAGGGTACTCCTGTTCTTTCGCAAATAGAAAAAGAAATTGACCATTACTGGCAGGAAGGCAGCATTCCATTTCCAACTGTGCCCGCTATACATTTCTCAGCCCGTTATACTACTGCCATTACAGCAACAAAAGATGAAGTAATGAGTTTTGAAAGTGAGGCAAACGATGGATATAAAGTTTTGATAAATGACAGTGTGGTGGTAAATGCATGGGAACGTAACCGTTGGGGCAGCAAACAGTTTAAACTGGCGGTTAAAAAAGGTATTACCTATAAAATTGAAATGAGTTTCCGCCAGAGTGAAGGTGATGCTACTGTAAAACTGAAGGCTGGCAATTATGTAAAAACAGATTTCAGTGCTTTAGCTAATCGCTTAAAAGATGCAGATGCTATCATTTTCGCCGGAGGTATTTCACCTCAACTGGAAGGTGAAGAAATGCCGGTCACTGTACCAGGTTTTAAAGGAGGCGACAGGACAAGCATTCTGTTACCAACCATACAAACAGAATTAATGAAAGCATTGAAAACAACAGGTAAACCCGTTGTATTTGTGATGATGACCGGAAGTGCCATTGCTATTCCGTGGGAAGATGAAAACATTCCTGTTATCATTAATGCATGGTACGGCGGACAAAGTGCCGGCACAGCCATTGCAGATGTATTGTTTGGTGATTATAACCCTGCAGGTCGTTTACCTGTTACATTTTACAGGAGTGATAGTGATCTTCCTGGCTTTAGTGATTACACGATGGATGGAAGAACCTATCGTTATTTCAAAGGTGAAGCACTATACCCGTTTGGTTATGGTTTAAGCTATAGTAACTTTAACTACAGTAATCTTACTGCGCCAATTTCTGTTGCAGCAAAAAAATCGATTAAAGTAACAGTTACGGTTAAGAATACAAGTAATCGTAATGGCGAAGAAGTAGTACAGTTATATGTATCACATCAATACAACAAAAGCAAAGCGCCTGTGCGTGCATTAAAAGGTTTTAAACGGATTACACTGAAAGCAGGTGAAAGCAAACTTGTTTCCTTTACACTCACACCCGAAGAATTATCACTGGTAAGCGAAAAAGATGGGAAAATGTTTCAGCCTTCTGGAAAAATTATGATCAGTGTTGGCGGCGGACAACCGGGTGTAAAAAATAAAACATCGGGTAATGTGTTAAGCAATTCAATAACGATTCTGTAATGTGAATAGATTTAAGTTAGTTGAAAATTAAAATGAAATACTGTGAAGCAATACATCAATCAATAGTTTTTACACAACAGAAGCAGTAGTGTTTTCTTTGCCTGTATAAAAGCTGAATAGAATTGTTGATGCACAAGAGTGCGACGCAATAAGCGATGCTATGAAAAACTGAAGTTGTTATCAAAATGTCAATCACTAAAAAAGTTGAATGATGAAAAAAAGAAAACAATCCCGCCGTGAGTTTCTTAGCAACTCGATTAAAGCATCTGCAATACTTGCATTGCCGTCCATTGTTCCTTTCAGTGTGTTTGGGAAAAATGCACCGGGTAACCGCATTAACGTTGCTGCGATTGGCGCTGGTCGTATCTCACGCATTCATGATATGCCCGGTGTATGGAGTCAGGATTATGCTCAGCTGATGGCCGTTTGCGATCTTGATTCAAAAAGAGCTGCGGAAGGAAAAACATTGGTGAATGATTATTATTCTAAAAGGGAGGGCAAGCCATTTGACGGTGTAAAAGTTTATACAGATTACCGTGAACTGTTGCTGAATAAAGATATTGATGCAGTGCTGATAAGTACACCTGATCACACACATGCTATGATTGGCGCTGCGGCAGCCCGTGCAGGTAAACATATTTATATGCAGAAGCCCGCATCACTTACGATTGCTGAAGGAAGAATCATCAGCAATGTGGTACAGAAAAGCGGCATAAAATTTCAGATAGGAAGTCAGCAGCGGAGCAGTGAACAATTCCGTTATGCAGCAGAGCTGGTTCGTAATGGGCGCATTGGCAAACTGAAAACGGTTTATGTTGGTTTGCCCGGTGATCCGCCTGGAGGAAAGATAAATGAAATGCCTGTTCCGAAAAATCTGAATTATGATCTATGGCTGGCATCAACACCTGAAGTTTATTATACAGAAGACAGGGTGCATCCGCAAGTTGGTTATGGCCGGCCGGGTTGGTTACGTTGTGAGCAGTTTGGTGCAGGTATGATAACCGGCTGGGGTGCACATCATATTGATTCGGCACATTGGGGTATGGGTATGGAAAGCAGCGGGCCTGTTGAAATCTGGAATGAAAAAGCTGAATTTGCAACTGGTGGGTTATGGAATGTACATGGTGTGTTTAAAACAGGTGCAACCTATGCCAACGGTGTTACGATGATTGTAAGCAATGAATTTCAAAACGGGATAAAATTTGAAGGAACCACTGGATGGATTTTTGTTTCGAGAGGAGATTACCAGGTTACATCATCTGATGGCAATGCCGGTACAGCACAGGCAAAGAAAATTGATGCCAGCGATCCGAAGCTGCTTACTTCTGTAATAGGTGAAAATGAATTTCATTTTACGGTCAGCAAAGATCATCACGCCAACTGGCTGGAAGCGATTCGTGATAATAAAAAAACAATTGCACCGGTTGAAGAAGCACATCGTGCCTGCTCAGCATGTCTGTTGCATCATATAGCCATGAAACTAAACAGGAAATTGTACTGGGATCCGGCTACAGAAAAATTTAAAAATGATGATGAAGCAAATAAACTATTGTCAAGGCCGCAACGCAAAGGCTATGAAGTAAAATAAATTTTTATAAACAGCTAAATATATTACCGGATGAAAAAAATACTTGCCATATTATTCCTTCTCCCCCTTTTTACATTGGCCCAACAGGACTCTGTATTATCAGGTGTTTACAATTGGACCGAGCCACCTGCAGCCTTAAATAATAAAATTTCTTCCACTGTATTACTCGAAGGAAAAGTTCATGACTTTAAATGGATGCAGTTAACTGCAAACAGCCTGAATCCATCACCGGTAAGAATAAAGCAAACTGTTCCTAAAAACCAGGAACAATTAATCATTATTAAAACTGGCACACTGCAAATTGGGTTGGGAGATTCAATTTTTGCATTGAATGCAGGAAGCGTTGCAGTATTAATGCCCGGAGAAAAGATTTTACTCAACAGCACTAAAGCATGCAGTTTTTATATTATGAAATACCGGAGCAAAGCCCCAAAGGATCTGCAAAGGGGAAAAAAGAATGGAGGCTCATTTGTAAAATTCTGGGAAGCCATTCCTTTTAAACCAAACAACAACGGCGGTGGCAGAAGAGATTTTTTTGAACAGCCTACTGCCATGCAGAAAAGATTTGAAATGCATGTAACTACATTGAAAGAAGGACTGAGAAGCCATGACCCTCATGCACACCGTGCAGAAGAAATAATACTGATGATAGAAGGTAATACCGAAATGCAGGCAGGTGAAAAATTCGTTAAGGGAAAAACAGGTGATTTCTTTTATTTAGGAAGCAATGTGCTGCATGGAATAAGAAATGTTGGCACAAAACCCTGTATGTATTTTGCCATTCAATTTGAATAATTAATAAGAACGTGCCTGAAGGAGAAATTCCTGATATGCGGGCAAAATAGTTTATAGCAACAAAGACATTGGAAATTTCATTCAAGAATAAACAATGAAAAAACTATTAGAAAATAGCGGGCATTCAGGAACAAAATCAGAAACATACAGCAGGGGGCTGCAATATATATTTGAACGTTCGAAGGTAAGCTTTGATACAAAGCTGCCGGATAAATACGCATCAATTGAAACTGTTTTTACTCAACAGCAGAATTTTTAAACATCAAATTCAAAATACAGAACGACAAAGCAAGTGGCTTGCAACTGAAGAGATTTGGCGGAACTGAATTATTAAAAAAAATAAATGAGTTGACTAAAAAAGTTTAATTTATTATGAAAGATAATAACTCTAAGCCAGGCGGAGATTCTTACAAACTCAGAAGCTACGATTGGTTTGGCAAATCTGATAAGATGGGATTTGTACATCGTTCCTGGTTACGTAACCAGGGATATCCTGATGATTATTTCCAGGGTAAACCTGTTATTGGCATTTGCAATACATGGAGCGAACTGACACCATGTAACGGCCACCTTCGTGATTTTGCAGAAATTGTAAAACGTGGTGTGATTGAAGCCGGAGGTTTTCCTTTGGAGTTTCCGGTAACATCATTAGGCGAAACAATTATGCGGCCCACAACAATGCTCTTTAGGAATTTAGCCAGCATGGATACAGAAGAAAGTATCCGTGCAAATCCGATTGATGGTGTTGTATTACTAACGGGTTGTGATAAAACAACTCCTTCCACTTTAATGGGTGCATGCAGTGTTGATCTGCCTACCATTGTTGTTCCCGGTGGCCCTATGCTGAACGGAAGATTCAAAGGTGAATGCCTCGGCAGCGGCTCATTCAACTGGATGGTAAAAGAAAAAACACTGGTGGAGAATTATACAGCAGAAGATATTCATGAAGCAGAAGTTGGTGCTGCAAGAAGCCAGGGACATTGCATGAGCATGGGTACCGCATCAACAATGGCCTGTATGGTGGAAGCATTGGGTCTTACATTACCTGGTGCTGCTGCTATTCCTGCAGTTGACTCAAGAAAGAAAGTAATGGCGCAATTATCAGGAAGAAGAATTGTAGAGATGGTGAAAGAAGATTTGAAACTCTCAAAAATTCTTACAAGAAAAGCATTTGAGAATTCTATTATTGTTAATGCCGGTGTTGGTGGCTCTACCAATTTAATTATTCACCTGCTTGCTATTGCAGGAAGAATGGGTGTTGAATTAAAACTGGAAGATTTTGATACCATCGGCAGCAAAATTCCATTACTTGCCAACCTGAAACCTTCGGGTAAGTACCTGATGGAAGATTTTTATTATGCAGGAGGTTTACCGGTTGTCATCAATGAACTGAAAAAATATCTGTATAATGATGAAATTACGGTGAATGGGAAATCAATCGGCGATAATAACAGCAACCCTGTTTGCTATAACCGTGAAGTAATTGCTTCCATTGATACACCGTTACAAAACGAAGCCGGCATTGCGGTACTAAAAGGAAATTTATGTGCCGATGGTGCCATTATTAAACCATCTGCTGCAACAAAATCATTAATGAAACACAGGGGTAAAGCGATTGTGTTTGAAACGATGGAAGATTATCATGCAAGAATTGATGACCCAAATCTCGATATTGATGAAAACTCTGTGATCGTATTAAAAGGTGTTGGGCCTGTTGGTTATCCCGGTATGCCGGAAGTAGGTAATGTTGATCTTCCTGAAAAATTATTGAGGAAAGGAATTAAAGATATGATCCGCATTTCAGATGGAAGAATGAGTGGTACTGCTGCAGGAACAGTAGTACTGCACGTTTCACCTGAATCATCAGTTGGCGGTGTACTTGCATTGGTGAAGGATGGTGATATGATAGAACTGGATGTTGATCAAAGAAAACTGCACCTCAACGTCAGCGATGAAGAATTGAACAAAAGAAAACTGGCATGGGTTGCACCTGAGCCAATGGCAACAAGGGGCTATGTAAAATTTTATATTGATCATGTGCAGCAGGCGCATTTAGGTGCAGACCTTGATATTTTGCAGGGTGGCAGTGGAAGTGAAGTAACAAGAGATTTACATTAATCATACAATAAGATATGAAAAGATTATTCCCATTTTTTGTAATTGCTGTACTAAGCAGTTGTCATGAACATCTGCCAGAATATAAAACGATTGGTACTATTGAGAGAATTGATGCTTCGTTGGATGCTATTATATCCCAAAATGCTAAAGCAGAGATCATTGCTGAAGGTTTTGAATGGAGTGAAGGCCCTTTATGGATCGAAACGGAAAAGGCGCTGCTGTTTTCTGATGTGCCACTTAATACTATTTACAAATGGACAGAAGAAAAAGGAAAAGAAATTTATCTGAAGCCTTCCGGCTATACAGACAGTGTCCTGTCCATTTGCAAAGAACCCGGAAGCAATGGTTTGTTACTTGACACTGAGGGCAACCTTGTTCTTTGCCAGCATGGCGACAGAAGAATGGCGAGAATGGATGCTGCTTTAGATAAACCTATGGCAAAATTTATAACACTTGCAGATAAGTATAACGGTAAGCGGTTAAGCAGTCCCAATGATGCGGTGTACAATCATAGTGAATTATTTTTTACTGATCCTCCTTATGGTTTAAGTACGCAGGATGATAAAGATCCTAAAAAGGAAACTTTGTTTAATAGAGTTTACAGGTTGACAAAAGATGGACAGGTAACAGTAATTACCGACTCACTCTCCCGCCCCAACGGACTTGCTTTTTTTCCCGGAGGAAGAAGATTGCTGGTTGCTAATTCAGATCCCGAAAAACCAAACTGGTATTGGTTTGATGTAAATCCCGGCGATACTATTTTTCCACCCAAGATATTTTTCAGTGCTGCAGGTTATGATAAAAAGTTAAATGGCCTGCCGGATGGATTAAAAATCGATAAGAGAGGAAATGTATTTGCAACAGGCCCGGGTGGAATTTATATATTTAATAAAAGTGGAAAACTAATGGGCAAACTGAAATTAGAAAATGCCACATCGAATTGTGCTTTATCACCTGATGAAAAAACATTGTATATCACAAACGATATGTATATACTGCGGTTTAAAATGAGAGATTAAAATCAGCCAGGTAAAAAATAAAAAAACGCATGCCATTATTAATCATATTACTGGGAATTGCTTTGCAGATCTTTTTAACTGTTAAAAAAGTCAGCCCCTTTTTATCGTTACTGATCGTTGCAATTCTGATTGGCTTTCTATTGGGCATGCAGCCTTCAGCCATACTCTCTTCTGTAGAAAAAGGCGTTGGCAGCACGTTAGGAGGGCTTGCATTGATCCTTTGCCTTGGTGCTATCCTTGGGAAAATACTGGAAGCAAGTGGTGCAGCTGAACAGATCTCTGGTACACTCATCAACAGTTTTGGCGAAAAGAATATTCAATGGGCGATGTTGCTTACGGGTTTTTTAGTTGGTCTGCCGCTTTATTATAATGCAGGCTTTATCATTCTTGTGCCGCTTGTATTCTCTGTTGCAAGAAAAACAAAATTACCCTTGCTTTATCTTGCCATTCCCATGGCTGCTTCACTATCAACCACACATTGCTTTTTACCGCCACACCCCGGGCCTGTTGTATTGGTAAATGCTTTTAAAGCTGATTTGGGAAAAACGCTTATATACGGGCTTATCCTTGTTATACCCATTGTAATTATTGCCGGTCCGCTTTTGGGTCGTTTCCTGCAAAAAATAACTACAGGTGTCCTGATTCCTGTTTCCAACGGAGATAAAATAATCGTTGATAAAAAATTACCCAATATTACTCCAAGTTTTATCATCGCATTACTGCCTGTATTTTTGATTACTCTGTCTGTTATAGCAAAATACTTTTTAGAAGAAGACTCACTCATAAAGAATATTATTCTGTTTATTGGCGATTCCACCATTGCTTTATTACTCTCTGTGTTTTGCGCCATTTACTTTTTTGGTTTACGGATGAACAATAAGATGCCGGTAATCATGCAATGGCTTAATGATGCCATATCAGGCATTGCAGTCATCATGCTCATTATTACTGCAGGTGGTGTATTAAAACAAGTATTGATTGACAGCGGAACCGGAGCTTACATTACTTCATTCAGTGGTGAGTGGCAGATACATCCGTTAGTATTCGGATGGGTGGTTACGGCATTATTGCGTGTTGCGATTGGATCGGCAACAGTTGCAGGTTTAACTGCTGCGGGTATTGTATCTCCCATTGTTGCTGCAGGCGCTGTTTCACCAGAGTTGATGGTTTTGGCTGTTGGTGCCGGCAGTGTATTTGGTTCTCACATCAATGATTCAGGTTTCTGGATGTTTAAAGAATTCTTCAAAGTAACACTAAAACAAACTTTTTTATCATGGACGATTATGGAAACAACCATTTCAATTCTTGGATTGATAGGAGTACTGTTATTGAATATGTTTATTTAAAAAAAATGAATGCCAAAATAAAAACAGCATGTGTACTGATCTGCAGCATCCTGTTAACGATATCAAATCAATCTGGTGCACAGGTGAAACTTCCGCAAATTGTGAGGGATAGTATGATCCTGCAAAGAGATGTACCTGTAAATATCTGGGGTTGGTCGGCTGTAAATGAAAAAGTAACTGTGAAGTTTAATGGAAAAACTTACAAAACAAAAGGCAATGCGGAAGGTAAATGGATCATCAAACTTACTCCCACTAAAGCAGGCGGGCCTTACACGATTGATATTACAGCAAGCAATAAAATCAGCCTCAAAGAAATTTTATTTGGTGATGTTTGGTTTTGCAGCGGCCAGTCGAACATGGTACATCAACTGAATATTCATGATGTAACATATGCAAAAGAAATTGCCTCAGCAAACGATCCGCAGATCCGCCAGTTCTGGGTACCAACACTCACCAACATGCAGGCTGCACAACAGAATTTACCAGGCGGTTACTGGAAAGCAGCGGTTGGAGAAGATGTTCGTCCGTTCTCCGCAGTTGCCTATTTTTTTGCAAAGCGTATATACGAAAAATACAAAGTACCTGTCGGCATTATCAATGCAAGTGTGGGCGGCACGCCCATTGAAGCATGGACAAGTGAAGAAGGCTTAAAAGATTTTATTTCACTGAAAAATACAATTAAGAAAAATAAAGACACTGCCTATATCAACAGTCTAAACCGAAGACCTCCCACTATGAACCGTATGGCAACTCCTGTAGACGCAGGTTTATCAGGATCTGTAAAATGGTTTGATGATTCTTACATTCCGAAAGCCTGGCGCACTATGAACATCCCCGGTTATTGGGAAGATCAGGGTATAAAAGATTTAAATGGTGTTGTGTGGTTTAGAAAAGAAATTGATATTCCGCCTTCAATGGCGGGTAAAGCAACAAAAGTTTTTTTAGGAAGAATTATAGATGCAGATGAATTATACATAAATGGGAAATTAGTTGGTACTACCACCTATCAATATCCACAACGCAGATATACTGTTCCTGCCAATGTACTGAAAGCCGGAAAAAATATTTTCGTTATCCGTGTTACAAACACAAATGGCAAAGGTGGTTTTGTACCAGATAAGCCCTATTGCATTTTTGCCGCTAACGATACGGTTGATCTCAAAGGCTATTGGCAATACAAAGTAGGTCTTGTTTATAAACCATTTACAGGCGGAGGATTTGGTGGAGGCATCAATGCACAAAATCAGCCGGGAGCATTATACAATGCAATGGTAGCTCCTGCAATAAATTATACCATCAAAGGTTTTTGCTGGTATCAGGGCGAAAGTAATGCCGGACGTCCACAGGAATATGAAAAACTTTTATCTGCATTCATTAACGATTGGCGTAATAAATGGAATCAAGGCATACTCCCATTTCTGTATCTGCAGCTTCCAGGATTTATGGATTATAATTATCTGCCTTCAGAAAGTCAGTGGGCAATGTTACGGGAGGCACAATTAAAAACACTATCCGTTCCCAATACAGCCATGGCAGTAACTATTGATCTTGGGGAATGGAACGATATTCATCCAGACAATAAAAAAGGTGTGGGCGAACGATTAGCATTAGCTGCAATAAAAACAGCTTATCATGAAAACATTGTTTATTCAGGCCCCCTTTTTCAATCTGCATCACTGGAAGCCAATAAAATTGTGATAGAATTTTCGAATACAGGCAGTGGTTTAATGACGAATGATGGCGATGAATTAAGTGAGTTTGCAATTGCGGGTGCCGATAAAAAATTTGTATGGGCGAAAGCAAAACTTGAAGGAAACAAAGTAATCGTTTGGAGTGAAGAAGTAGCATCCCCCCTGTTTGTACGATATGCATGGGCTGATAACCCGGTTAACCCAAATTTGTATAATAAAGAAGGATTACCGGCATCACCTTTCAGAACAGATAAATAAATAATTTTTTCATAAAGAACAAAACTCTTTCCGGAAAACCTGTCTGGTAATTTGTTTGCTTAACTATAACATCTGTTAAAAGATAAATCATGTTACTAAAAAGATTACTGCTTCTGCCTGTTGGGTTCCTGTTTGTTATTATTTCAAGTGCACAAATACCATGGCCTGGAAAGAAATGTGCTGTTGTACTCACCTATGACGATGCAATAGATCAACAGTTAGACAATGCTGTTCCACTGTTGGATTCACTGGGGTTAAAAGCAACGTTTTATGTAACTGCTTTTTCACAATCTGTACAAAAAAGATTAAGTGACTGGAAAAAACTTTCTGTTACCGGCCATGAATTAGGAAATCATACCTTATTTCATCCCTGTATTGGCAATAGCCCCGGCCGTGAGTGGGTTTCACCCGAAAACAATCTGAACAATTATACCGTGCAGCGTATGGAAAATGAAATACGCATGACGAATACCTTTCTACAGGCCCTCGATGGTAAAACCAAACGCACATTTGCATTTACCTGTGGCGACATGAAGATTGCTGATTCTTCTTTCATCAATGGAATAAAAAAGGATTTTGTTGCTGCAAGAGCTGTACGTAATGAAATGCATAAGATTAACGAAGTGGATTTGTACAATGTAGATTGTTATGTAGTAAACAACAACAGCTTTGAAGAAATGAAAGCATGGGTGGATAAAGCAATTGAAACAAATTCACTGCTCGTCATTCTTTTTCATGGTGTTGGAGGGGGTAATGGCCTTGATGTTTCACTTCATGTACACAGGCAGCTCCTCAGCTATATCAAACAAAATGAAAAAGATATTTATATACGACCGATGGTTGAAGCAGCCGAATACATCAGGGAATGGCAAACAAGAGATTGGCAAATCAAAGCACAACAAACAGCAACACAGTTCGATCATCAGCACATGATGAAACAATTGGGTATTACAACGCTTCGTCCGGGTGCAAATGGAGGTGACCCCAAAGCAGTTAATGCAGCTAATTACGATGAAACAAAAGCAAATCCCTACCCGATTTTACCAGATGCATTGACATTTAAGAATGGAAAAAAAGTAATCACAGTAAAAGACTGGTGGATAAGGAGAAAAGAAATCATTGAAGACTTTGACCGTGAAATTTATGGAAGAGTTCCTGCCAATATACCAAAAGTAAACTGGGAAATAAGTCACTCTATTGATACAAGTTATGAAGGCATTGCTGCCATTCAACAAAAACTGACAGGTCATGTTATCAATACAATTTATCCTTCTGTAACTGTAGATATACAACTTACACTGGTATTCCCGAAAGAAGTAAAACAAAAAATTCCTTTGGTAATGGAATTCACATGGGGTAATTTCCGTCGCCCCGGTGATACTTCAAAAATTAATACCCCTGAATGGCAGGTGAGTTGTTTAAAAAGAGGATGGGCTTTTGCGTTGCTGGTGCCTGCCAGTATACAGGCTGATAATGGCGCTGGTTTAACAAAAGGTATTATTGGCTTAATGAATAAAGGTGAACACAGAAAACCCGAAGATTGGGGAAGCCTGAGAGCATGGGCATGGGGAGCCAGCCGGGTGCTTGATTATTTTGAAACGATAAAAAATATTGATGCAAAAAAAATTGCCATTAGTGGTCACTCACGTTATGGAAAAGCCGCACTTGTGGCAATGGCTTATGATACAAGATTTACTGCAGGGTATATAAGCAGCAGTGGTGAAGGCGGAGCAAGTTTATACCGCCGTAACTATGGTGAAATAACAGAGAATGTTGCAGCAAGTGGTGAGTACCATTGGATGGCCGGCAACTTTATTAAATATGCCGGTCCGCTTTCATGGAATGATTTACCGATTGATGCACATGAGTTGATAGCGATGAGTGCACCAAGACCAATCTTTATTGGTACAGGCGATAAAGGTGATTACTGGGCAGACCCGAAAGGAATGTTCATGGCTGCCACAGCAGCTGGTCCGGTTTATAAATTGCTTGGCAAAAAAGATCTGGGTGCAACAGAATTTCCAAAACTTGAAACCGGGTTTTTAGATGGAGACATCGCATTTCGTCAGCATAAAGAAGGACATGTAATGGCACCAAACTGGATATTTTTCCTGGATTTTGCAGCAAACTATTTTAAATAATATTCTACCTGCTTAAATTCAATTTGCTTCATTCAAACAGCATGCGGATAAACTTCCCCTTACAAAATTCTTAGCTCTTCCAATCCTCTGAACCGGCCCATGCGAATACCTCGGATTGGCTTTCTTTACAAACTCTGGTTTAATCTACCGGTTATCCCTGTACCTTCAGTTTTACCGTAAAGAAAAGGTTTGAGGCAGGAGGTTCAATGGAAGGAATTAAAAACTAAGTACTATTTTACTTAATCCAACTGGGAAATGACCTGCAATTGGTTTATCGGGCAATTAAGACGGATTGCTTTAGTATATAATAAAAACTCACCTGAACATTTGATGTAAACAGGTGAGTTTTTATTTACTTCGGTCAATTCTGAAAAAAAGACTGTTACCAGTCCTTTTGAAGTTGAGCGGAGAGTTAGGGATTCGAACCCCAGGAGGCTTTCACCTCAACAGTTTTCAAGACTGCCGCAATCGACCGCTCTGCCAACTCTCCGGCGCAAAAGTACGGTTACAGGTAATTTGTCCCAAAAAATACTGTGAAATAAAAAAACAGGCACCTGAAACAGCTGCCTGCAAAGGGTTCCAGCTAAAAAATTTATCAGGATTAAGCAGAAGATTCCTCTACTTTGTCAATTACTACTACCAGATCACTCAAACTTACGGTAATGGGGATGGCTCCCAATTGTACAACTGCATTCTTGCCACGGAGCTCTTTTACAATCCCTACCTGGCGGTTCTTCATCATCTTTACTTTTACTCCCGGCTTTATTTCACCCCCCACCTCTTTAAATTTCGAATCGAGCTTTTTATCCTTTTTCTCTTCAACTTGTTTTTGTTTTTGATTAAACAGCAGGGCATTGATCTGTTTCATCGCCTCCTGCTTGTTATCGCTCCGTTTCCATTCGTGTACGATCGCTTTCAGCTTTCGATCCATATCTTTTAAATAAGCGAGCCGCTCTTCGGTAATCTTATTCTGCTGTTTCAGTAACTCCACCTGCTGATCATGTTTTTCTTTATTGAGTACCTGCTGCATTTCTTTTTTCAAACGATCATTTTCCCTCAACAACTGAGTTAGTTCTTTTTCTTTCTTTTCAATATGCCGCAAATCACTTTCTGCTGTATTTAATAATTTATCTAAGCGGAAGTGATCTTCTTCAACGAGTTTTCTTGCACGTTCAATCAGGGCTTTATCCAATCCAATCCGTTCAGCAATGGCAAATGTGTACGAACTGCCTGGTTTGCCAATGATTAACCTGTACAATGGCTGTAAACTCCGTTCATCAAAACTCATGGCACCATTGATGATACCCGGTGTATGATTGGCCATTACTTTCAGGTTGAGATAATGCGTTGTTACAATTCCCAGCGAATGTTTCTTAACCAGTTCCTGCAAAATCACTTCTGCAAATGCACCACCAAGATTTGGATCGCTTCCACTTCCTAATTCATCAATAAAAAATAAGGTACGGCCATTGGCTGTTTCCATGAAATGTTTCATGTGCAGCAAATGACTGCTGTAGGTGCTGAGATCATATTCAATACTCTGTGTATCGCCGATATGAATCATTACCTGTTTAAATAATCCAAACTCACTGTCTGGATGAACCGGCACCAGCAAACCACTCTGCACCATCAGCTGCATTAAGCCAACGGTTTTCATGGTAACCGTTTTACCACCGGCATTTGGTCCTGAAATAACCAGGATTCGGTTCTTATCATCCAGCTTAATCTGTGTAGGTATTGTTGGCTTTCCGCTCTTTTTATTATACAGTAACAGCAATGGGTGATAAGCATCCCTAAGATAAATTACTGCCTTATCGCTAAGCATCGGATAGTTTGCCTGCATGGCAACACCAAGCTTTGCTTTGGCATGAATGAAATCATATTCGCCAAGTATTGTATGATAGGTTGTAAGTAATGAAGCATAAACAGAAAGCTGTGAAGTTAATTCACGGAGTATTCGATACACTTCTCGTTTCTCATCATTCTCCAGGCTGAAAATATCATTGTTCAGTTCAATGGTTTCTTCTGGTTCTACAAATACTGTTCTTCTTGTTTCACTTTCGCCATGCAGTATTCCTTTTACCTGCCGTTTCTGTTCTGCAAACAAAGCCACTACCCTTCTGCCACTTAAAAATGATTCTTCAATATCTGCCACATAACCCTGCTTCTGCAATTTCTTCAGTACTTTTTCAAATTCACGACGCAACTCATTTCTCTTTCTGTACAAATCCATTCTTACTCTTCTCAACTCTTCACTTGCATCATCTTTTACAACGCCGCTTTCATCCAGCACATCATTGATAAGTTCAAGAATTACTTTTTCAAAATAAGTTCCTTCAATCACATTGGTTAAGGCAGGGTAAGCTAAGCGGCGGTCTGCATCAAACCAGCGAAAAATACTCTGTGCATTGACAACCAGTTTTCGAATCTGTACCAATTGCTCTTCAGCCAGCACAGCACCTGGAATGCCCACCAGTTTTAATTCTCTTGAAAGATTCAGAATATAATCGTTGGGGAAATATTGTGCCTGCTCCAGCAGGAGTTTAAATTCATAGCTCTGCTGCAGCTCCAGCTGGATATATTCTTTTTTTGTATGGATGCGGAGTTCTGCCGCCTTTTCTTTTGCGTACTCCGTTTTGCAATGCTCATGTAATAAAGCCTTCACTTTATCAAATTCCAACTGCACTAATGCCGATTCAGGAAAAAATTTTATCACAGAAAACCCTCTTTTTGTTGCCGCCAAAGGTAATTCTATTCACCGTTCGTTGCGTCGCACACTTATACCCCTGTAACAACATTCAACACAAACGTTAAAGCGAATATAAAATCCTTAAATTGTCAGCTGCAATGCAAAGACAGGAAATCTTCTGGCACAATTTTACACGTAAATTGCATATTGCTAAAAACAACAAAACGATTATGTGGAGTAACCTAATTTTAAGTATCAGCGTGGCAGTCGGCTCGTTTCAGTTATTGTCCTGTGCAACAGGTGAAAGTAAAAACAGAACTATGAATGATAATACAAAATTGACAACATTTGCCGGTGATTCGTTCAACGAATCAGAAACTGATACGGCTACTTTTGGTGCAGGATGTTTTTGGTGCGTAGAAGCCATTTTTCAACAGGTAGATGGCGTATTGAAAGTAAGCAGTGGCTATTGTGGCGGACATGTCATCAACCCAACCTATGAAGAGGTGTGCAGTAAAACAACTGGTCATGCAGAAGTAGTACAGATCATATTTGATCCTAAAAAAGTATCTTTTGATGAATTGCTGGAGGTTTTCTGGCAAACGCATGATCCTACTACCCTGAACCGGCAAGGGAACGATTCTGGTCCGCAATACCGCAGCTCTGTTTTTTATCATGATGCAGAACAAAAGGCAAAAGCTGAAAAATACAAAGCAGAACTTGATAAGAGTGGTGCATTTGATAAGCCGATTGTAACTACAATTGAAGCTTACAAAAATTACAGTGAAGCGGAGAACTATCACCAGAATTATTACAATATGAATAAGAACTCCAATCCTTATTGCTACTATGTAATTAAACCCAAGCTTGATAAATTTGAAAAAGTATTCAAGAATAAAATGAGAAAGAATTAATGATAAAGAATTAATGATAAAGCCCCTTTAATAAAGGGGCTTTATCATTCCTGTTATTGTTTCATAATTTTTTGCTGAAATAGTTGGTTTCCTTTTCGGGCAGTTACTACGTAATAACCAATATTCAGATTACCCAATCCATTTACTGAAAGATTATTGTAACCTTTTTGACTCGTATTATTTTTAGAATAAACAACATGTCCATTGAAATCAGCTATCTGAATTGTAACGGCTTCATCATTTTCAGATTGAAATTGTATAGTTGCCTGATCATTTATTACTGACGGAAATACTTTGAAATTTGTTTTTATCATACTATGGTTTTCAAAACGCAAAACGTTGCTGTAAGTAACCTCGCCGGAAAAATGAACAACCTTCAACCGGTAAAATGAAATATTACCCGCATAAGTATCATTCAGGCTATACCGATTCTGCTCATCTTTAATATTTGTTTTGCTGAAAGCATTAAAAACCATATCAGCCCCTGCTTTCTCTGCAATTACTTCCTGTACTTTCGAAGGTTCATTTAATTCATAGCGCAATTCAACCTGGTTATTCTGAGCAGTTCCGCTATAGTTTAGAAGTGACCCTGCAGATAAAATACCCTGATGTGGATATGTAAATTTTTTGAAATAAAAACTTCTTAACCTTGTTGTACTTGTATTGGACGTATTATCTCCTCCCACACGAACTAAAAGTGAACTTATTCCTGCATTAACGGATGTAAACATCACTTCTTTTTTAACCGTATCAATACCCGGATAATCAATGGCAGCATTATTTTTCCCCCTTGTCCATGATCCTGATTTTGAAATGGTTACTTCGCTACCTACCATCTGATACATAGTATAACCGGTAATATTTCTCACCTCATCAAATTCATATATTGGCAGCCCTGAATATTTCTGACCATCAACATCAATTGGTGTTATGGGCACCTCTGTCTGAACAGCAGGAATTAGCGTACCTGCCAGATAAAAATCAATTCTGAATTCAACATAACCATTCGCTAAAGCAGGTAAAGATATAACGGGCTGTAAAGCTTCCACGAATCCTCCTGTTCCATCAATATCTGTTATTGTTACTCCACCGGTCATAGCTGTTACCACTACCCTTGCATCAACACCCGGCCTTACGTTTTGATACAGATATACTGCACCAATTTGAAGATTGGTTCCGGATACAAGTGTTCTTGAATTGAAAGAATAATCGGGTTGAGAATAAACCTGAAAAGAAAAAAAGGATAGAAATAAAAAAAGCGTTAGCTTTTTCGAAATGGGTAAAATTCCATTCGCTTTCATGGTACGGTACTGTTAAGTTACTAATAGGGTTTACGAATAGCTTTCCCGGATATCTACGATTCAATACACGAATGTTATAAGCGTATTGTTACACAAAACTAAATGGTAACTCTTAAAAATGCAAGCAAATGCATTTTTAATTTGCAGAAATTACTGTAATGGGTAGTAATTAATAGTAAATGTCCGTAGTTATAATCGTAAAACTACCTTATTCGGGCTTTACGTAGTTCAAGCCAATTGAGGGCATTGGGTTTAAACCCTTTTACATTAGGTTGAACAAGATGAATGACCATATCGTACCAAAGCGGAACAACAGGAGGGTTATCCATCAGCATCTGATCCATTTGCTGATATAACCGGTATCGAATTGAATCATCAGGTTCCCTGTTTGATTGTTCATACAACACATCAAAAGCTGCATTATGATAGCGGGTATAATTTGGAGGTGCAGGATTACTACCATAAAACACACTGAAATAATTTTCTGCATCGGGGTAGTCAGCAATCCAACTGGCACGGAAAAATAAAGCTTCACTTTTAGATGTTTGCGTGAGCAATAAACTTTTTTGTACTGCTTCCACTTTTACATTTAATCCAATATCCTGTAACTGCCTTGCTATATAACTACCCAGATCGGCATAGATAGGAATAGTAAGTAATTTTATTTCAGGCATATTCTTCATTGATTTAAATCCTGCCTGCTGCAATAGAGAAATTGCTTTTTCCCTGTTGTATGTATACCCTTTCACAATAGCAGTATCAAAACTGGGTAAGCCCATTGGTACAAAACCACTTTCTGCTGCAGTGCCAATAGAATTGCGTAAGTACAGCATCATCTTTCTTCTGTCGAATCCATAATTAATTGCCTGGCGGACTGCTTTCAACCTCAGCGGAGAATTTTTCACCAGTTCATTAGTTGAATCAACCAGTATACCGATGTATTCAATGTTGAGGTAAGGATGTTTGTTTAATACGATTTTATTCTTCCAGCTGTCCCTGAGTTCACCTTTCTTATTCAATACTTCATCTTTAAACGAAGGGTCAATATCATTGATAAAATGCAAACGTCCCTGGCGGAATTCAAGAAACTCACTTGCTTTGTTATCTAAGAAAGTAATTTTTATCCCATCGAGGTAAGGAAGATGATAACCGGTACTGTCTGTTTCAAAATAGTTTTTATTCTTAACGAGAATCAAAGCCTGTCCTTCTTCCCATGCTTTGTATTGAAAAGCCCCCGTGCCACAGGGATTTCGCCGGAAATCAGTTCCATACTTTTCCACTACTTCTTTCGGCACAACAGAACAGTACACATTACTCAGTACACCCAGTATTTGCACAAACGGTTTTAATAAATTGATCTGAAATGTGGTATCATCTACTGGAACAAAACCTTTGTCAACGTTAACACGATTGTTAAAAATCCAAGCACCGGGACTGGCCGTATTCTTATCCATCAGCCGCTGAAAACTGTAAGCCACATCAGCCGCTGTCATTTTTCGACCTTTACCGTTTGGAAAAGCTTCATGATCATGAAAGAATACATCATTTCGTAAATGAAAAACAATGCTTAACCTGTCGGCACTGATGTCCCAACTTTTTGCCAGAGATGGAATGATATGCAACTGTTCATCTGTTTCAACCAGCGTATTATAGAGCTGATGTGTTGCCCAGATAACAGATTGGCTTTTTGCAAATGCAGGGTCAAGGGAACTGATGCCGCTTACTTCGTTATAACGAAAGAAGTTTGCTTCATTTTTTTTTGACTTACCGCAGGAAAAAAGGAGCAAAAATGAAAAATAAGAAATGAAAAATAAGAAATAAGAAAGTGAAAACCTTCCAACAACCAACTCACTTTCACAAACTCTACTTTCTTTTCCTGTATTTTTATCCATGTGCTAAAGAATTACTTCTAAATTTAGGGTCTAATAATAACGTGGTGAAAAAAAAGAATCAATTAATATCTCCTATTCTGCATATCCTATTTTGTTTTCTGTCACTAGCGGGCATTTCGCAACAAAAACAAAATGAATTTACAAGAAATGATACGATTCGGGGAACCGTTACTCCTGAACGTGCATGGTGGGATGTGGTGATGTATAATCTGCATGTTACGCCTAACATCGAAAAGTTTACGATCAGCGGAACGAATACAATTTATTTTAAAGTGGTTAAGAAAGTGAACAGCCGCATGCAGATAGATTTGCAGGAACCACTTACGATAGACAGTGCCGTCTTAAATGGGATTGCTGTTTTGTTTACAAGAGATGGTCATGCATGGTACATTAATCTCCCCAATAAAAAATTACCAAAGTCAATTAACAATAATACTACAATACATCAATTACAATTATTTTATCATGGTGTACCTAAGCCTGCCTTAAGAGCTCCCTGGGATGGTGGTGTTGTATGGAAAAAAGATAAGAAAGGAAATCCATGGATTGGCACTGCCTGCCAGGGATTGGGTGCCAGCGTTTGGTGGCCCTGCAAAGATCATCAAAGCGATGAACCGGATAGCACACTCATAAGTATTACTGCACCTGATACATTGATGAACATTTCAAACGGGCGGCTAAGAAATGTTGTTGCTGACGGTAAAGGAAATAAAATCTGGACATGGTTTGTAAGTCAGCCCATCAATTCTTACAATGTTACCATGAACATTGGTAAGTATGCTCATTTCAGTGATACACTGATGGGAGAAAAAGGAAAGCTTGATCTCAACTATTATGTATTGGAATACAATCTTGATAAAGCAAAAAAACATTTTGAACAGGTGAAACCAATGCTCCATGCATTTGAATACTGGTTCGGCCGCTACCCGTTTTATGAAGATGGATATAAATTGGTAGAAAGTAATTATCTCGGTATGGAACACCAGAGTGCTGTTGCGTATGGTAATGAATATATGAACGGGTACCGTGGAAGAGATTTAAGTGGTACCGGTTGGGGAAACAAATGGGATTTCATCATTGTTCATGAAAGCGGTCATGAATGGTTTGGCAATAATATTACATCCAAAGACATTGCTGACATGTGGATTCATGAAGGGTTTACCAACTACAGTGAAACGCTGTACACTGACTATTACTACGGAACAGAAGCAGGCAATGCATATTCGCAGGGTATTCGAAAAAATATTAAAAATGATATCCCTATCATTGGAAAATACAACCTGAATAATGAAGGCAGTGGCGACATGTATCCCAAGGCCAGCAATATGATCCACAACATCAGGCAGATCATTGGTGATAAAAGTTCATTCCGTTTACTGCTGCGTGATATGAATCAAAAATACTGGCACAAAACAGTTACTACAGCAGAGATTGAAGATTTCATTTCGAAAAGAACAGGATTCAAACTGTCGAAAGTATTTGATCAATACCTGAGAACAACACAAACTCCAACGCTGGAATATTATTTTGCACAGGAAGGCGGGTCACAGATATTGTATTACCGATGGACGAATTGCATTACAGGTTTTAACATGCCCATTTTATTACCCGGCAACAGCAATCCTAAATATGGATTAATGCTGGCAACTGAAAAATGGCAGAAGATGCGGACCAACTTTAAAGCAGATGAAGACATTAATAACTACATGGACAAAAACTTTTATGTGAACTATAAGAAGATAAAATAGTTTAACGTTGCAAAGTTGAACGTTTAAGGTTTACTCATGTTTAACTGTCAAATAAACCAAAGGCTATACATTAGCGAACCTTCAACATTAAACGTTCAACTTTAAACATAGTATTTGAACAAATGGGACAAATCAGGAAGCAAGCCATCATCTCCAGCATCGTCATTTATATTGGCTTTTTTATTGGCTTTATCAATACCTGGTTTTTTATCCGCAAGGGCAGCAACTCTTTCACTCCCGAGGAATACGGATTAACCAGGTTATTTTTTGATGTGGGCCAATTAATGTATGCAGTTGCTTCTCTCGGAGTTATTTCAGTTATATATAAATTCTTCCCCTATTACAGCGATAACCTGAAGAAAAAAGAAAATGACCTCTATACATGGTCGTTTATATTTCCCATACTTGGCTTTTTACTCACAATCGCAGGTGGATTGATTTTTGAACCGCTGATTGTAAGGAAATTCAGCGGACGTTCACCATTGTTTGTAGATTATTATCACTGGATATTCATTTTTGGATTTGGAATCCTGATCTTTTCGATACTGGAAGGATTTTCATGGACGCTTAAAAAAACAATTTACTCAAACTTTCTGAGAGAAACCGGCTTACGAATTTTAAGCCTGATACTGATCCTTCTTTTTTCTTTTGGTGCAATCAATTTTGATTTTTTTATTAAATTATTTTCATTTCAGTTTTTGCTAATTGCCTGTTTACTTGCCCTTGCTTTGTATTTCGCAAAAGATTTTGTTATTACTTTCAAAGCAAGCAGGGTAACACAGAAATTCAAAAAGAAAATGTTTTCGCTTGCAGGATACGTTTATGGCGGGGCCATAATTATAATACTGTCGCAGGTTGCAGACAGCATCATTATTGCAAGTGTCAGCAAAGGGGGATTACTTGATACCGGCGTTTATAACCTTGCGACCTATATTGCTACACTTATACAGGTTCCGCAAAGAAGTATTGTAGCTGTAACTATTCCTATTTTATCCATTGCGTGGAAAAATAAAAATCTTGCTGAAATTGATCGTATTTACAAGCGCAGCAGCATTAATTTACTCCTGCTCGGTTTGTTTATTTTCATTGGAGTCTGGCTAAATATCAGGGATGCTTTTCATCTTCTCAATATTCAAACAGAATATGAAGCAGGGATTCTTGTTGTATTAATTCTTGGTATTACCAAAATAATTGATGCAGGTACCGGTATAAATGGACAAATCATTGCCACTTCTACTCAATGGCGTTTTGAGTTTATTACAGGTGTTCTGCTAATTCTTTTAATTTTACCACTAAATTACTTCCTGGTAAAAAAATATGGAATTATTGGAAGTGCTTTCGCAAACCTGGTGTCGTTTTCAATTTATAACTTCGTCCGTTATATTTTCTTATGGAAAAAATATAATCTGCAGCCATTCACCAGTAAAACCATTTTGAGTATTGTACTGGCTGTTGTTTCCTATTTTATCAGTTATTTACTGTTTAAAGAAATGACAGGCTGGGCCGGCATTTTCTTACGCAGCACATTGTTCACCATCTTTTTCTTTACTGGAATCTTTGCTATGAAACTTACACCCGATGCAATGCAGTTGATTGAAGTAGCAAAGAAGCGTTTTAAACCCCCAACCTCTAAAGGGTAGTAATACAAACACTCTGAAACTTATACCTTCTGATTTATTTTTTGCAGATCGATAAGGCTGATTCGTCCTTCGTAAATCGCTTTACCAACAATGGCTCCATTACAGCCGATAGCTGCCAGTTCATCCAAATCCTTCATGGAACTCACACCGCCGCTTGCAATGAAATGAAGCTGAGGAAATTTTTGAAGAATGTTTTTATACAATTCTGTTGATGGACCTTCCAGTTTCCCATCCTTACTTACATCAGTGCAGAATATCTGCTGCACTCC
>JANOIQ010000517.1:0-11385 GCA_031407835.1 Chitinophagaceae bacterium | reverse complement strand
TGTGTAAGTTTAAACCATGCACGGGCAAACGCATCTGCAAACTCATCTGGATTTTCGAAAAAGTGCCGGGATATTTTCTCGTAAGCAGGATCAACCCGCAGAGCAATATCAGTAGTGAGCATAAATGGTGCATGCCGTTTGGATGAATCATGCGCATCAGGTACTAAATCTGCACCAGCATTATCCTTCGGTTTCCACTGCTGTGCACCTGCCGGGCTTTTTGTAAGTTCCCATTCATAACCAAACAGGTTTTCAAAATAATTATTACTCCATTTTGTTGGAGTGGTTGTCCATGCACCTTCCAAACCACTTGTAATAGTATCTACTCCTTTTCCACTGCCAAATGAATTTTTCCAGCCGAGACCCTGCTCTTCAATGGTTGCAGCTTCAGGCTCTTTGCCAACATGATCTGCAGAAGCAGCTCCATGTGTTTTGCCAAATGTATGTCCACCTGCAATCAATGCAACCGTTTCTTCATCATTCATGGCCATACGGCTGAAGGTTTCACGAATATCAGTTGCAGAAGCAATGGGATCAGGATTCCCATCAGGTCCTTCGGGGTTTACATAAATCAAACCCATTTGCACAGCACCTAATGGCTTTTCCAAATCACGGGAATGAATTTTTCCATCTGCATCATCGTCAGATACAAGTACAGCATGATTTTCTTCTACGCCGGGAGAGCCATGTGCATAACGTATGTTACCACCCAACCATTCTTTTTCTGAACCCCAATAAATATCTTCTGCAGGTTCCCACACATCAACACGGCCACCACCAAAACCAAAGGTTTTTAAACCCATTGATTCAAGTGCACAATTACCGGCAAGTATCATCAAATCGGCCCATGAAAGTTTTTGACCATATTTCTGTTTGACTGGCCAAAGCAGTAAGCGGGCCTTATCGAGATTTACATTGTCAGGCCAACTGTTGAGTGGTGCAAAACGCTGCGTGCCGAAGCCTCCACCACCACGACCATCGTGTATACGATACGTACCTGCACTATGCCATGCCATACGAATAAAGAAAGGACCATAGTGACCATAGTCGGCCGGCCACCAATCTTGTGAAGTGGTCATCAAATCGAAAATGTCTTTTTTTACAGCATCCAGATCGAGACTTTTGAACTCTTCAGCATAGTTGAAAGTTTCGCCCATGGGATTTGAAAGGGACGAATTTTGACGGAGGATGTTTAGTTTTAACTGGTTTGGCCACCAGTCACGGTTTCTTGTTCCACCGCCTGCGCTTTGCTGTGTTGCTCCGCTATGAAACGGGCATTTGCTTTCGCCGTTAACATGATAACTTGTTGTACTGGCTGATTCGGTGAGGTTTGATTCCTTATCCATAATGTAATTGTTTTATATTCTTGTGACGGCTAAAGTAACGATGAATTTACCAAAGGACTAATCTATTTAATTTATTTTATGATAGATAAAAACTATGAGCCTTGCTCAGGCACCGGTATTCGTGAACTATAATTATGTACAACAAATAAGTTTTGCCAATAGCGGAAAAAAAAAGACGAAGCAATATTCATTGCTCCGTCTTTTCTTCATTTGCACTAATATTTTTATCTCGGTAACGTAATTGTTTGACTTAAGATACCAACAGTTAACAAAGCCTGGTTATCGCAGGTACCATCTCCAAAGTTCAGTGAACCGGAGATACCATTATAGGTAAATTGTTCGATGCCTGATGAAATGTTGCGGCATGTTCCGGCTTTTACAAGCGGTGTAGTAATGTTTACAGTAAGACTGTTGCCTGCAGAAGAAGTGGTGATGCCATTTCCTGTTACAGAAAAATTATCATCGGCAAATGTTACAGTGCCGGCTCCTCCTGTTTGTACAAGTGTGTGCGTTCCTGTATATGTGTACCAGGTTGTACCATCGGGGTAAGTAAGTTTTCCGTTGCTTACCTGCCTGGTGAAATTTAATCCTGTTCCACCATTGTTGGTAATCATATAATTTCCTTCCAGTTTAAATCCGTTCACAGAATAGTTATCAAAACTTACAGCAAGCGTTGTTCCTGAAGTACGGATTTTACCGCTTAATACAGCAATCAACTTTCCTTTCCTGGTAATATTATTAGAACTGGTGCAACCTGCGCCGAAATCAATGGTCATTGTTTTGGGGAAAGTAGTCAGGTCGGCCGGGCTCAGTGTTACTGTGGCACAACTGCCTATTCTGGCGGCGGAAGTTTCCCTGCCGGCAACACTGTTGCTTTCGCCATCCTGCAACACCACATCAAAAGCATCATCGTAGAGTGTTTCAGAAGTACCACTGGCTATGGATAAGGCTATTGCATCTGCCGGCTTTGTATCGACAGCATCTTTAATCTTTTGGCAGGAAAAGAAGGCAATGGTAATTGCGAGGGTTAAAAACCCGGTTGTTTTCATGATGGTTGTTTTACTTTTCATGGTACTGATCTTTTAATACGGTTTGTTTGTGAATAAACAGGCAATTCATCATTGCCCGGGGTATGCACCGTAGCCTTAAACGCTGAAATACCCTCTGGAATTGTCCATCAGCTATTTTTTTGGTTTGGCTGCAGCTGTTTCCCGTCATCAGACGGATACAAACGGAATAGGTTTAAAGCATCGGTTATTTTATAAAAGCTCCTGCAACTGCTTTACAAATGATTCGGTATTGTAATTCGCCACGCCTTCTTTTTTAAATATAATGGCTCCTTCTTTATTCAGTACAAGCGTAGTAGGCAATGTGCCGCTGAACATAGCAGCAGGTATGTTTCCTGAACGGGTATATAAAGGAATAGTCAGATTATTTTTTTTAAGATAGGCAGCCGCTTTCGCCTGATCATCGTCTTCATTGATAAACAGGAATACATAGCGATCATCTTTTTGCAGTTTTTTGTACAGTTCTTCCAGCGATGGCATTTCGGCTCTGCAGGGTGGACACCAGGATGCCCAGAAATTAATAAGCACCACTTTTCCTTTTAATTCAGCAGTTGACATTGTTTTTCCATCTGCATTGGTAAAAAAGAAAGAACTGT
Source organism: Chitinophagaceae bacterium (assembly GCA_031407835.1). Classification (GTDB taxonomy): domain Bacteria; phylum Bacteroidota; class Bacteroidia; order Chitinophagales; family Chitinophagaceae; genus Lacibacter. The sequence goes on along the minus strand of JANOIQ010000517.1, from coordinate 8,376 downwards.
TTGCTGTTTCATTCTTTGCAGCATCCTTTTTGATTTCTGCTTTAAACAAGCCAACAGAAAACAACCGTTGCAGCATCCACCCTTTTGCATCGGGATTAAAGAGCATCAGCAATACAGTTGCGATGAGCAGAATATTCACCCATTGGGTTTTAATAATGCGGACGATTTTAGTACGATCCATTTTTTTGATTGATGTATTTAATAGCTGCTCTCATCCATTTTCACTTTTCCTCTGAATGTCCAGAATACAAACGTTGTATACGCTGCTACCAGCGGCACACCAATGGCAGCAATGGTTAACATGATGCCCAATGATTTTTGTGAAGATGATCCGTTATAAATGGTGATATTAAAAGCCGGATTAATAGTTGAAAGAACAATATTGGGAAACAGGTTGATGGTTACCGTGATGAGTAACAATGCCGATGTTAAAGCAGATGACAGAAAGGCTTTAAAGTAAACACCTTTTTCCAGCAGCCTTCTTGTATTAATGATGGTTAAGACGGTAAGCACAGGCACAATAAATAAATAAGGATTGGCCCTGAACTTGTCGGCTGTTTGCGGCAGGTAAATTAATGTAGCCATCGTTAGTGTTACATAAGAAATCACAAAGAAACGGCTGCTGTTCTTCGCCAGTATAATCAATTTTGTATGCAGCCTTTTCTCTGTTTTCATAATAAGATAAGTGCCTCCATGCATCATAAATAAAGCCAACACTGTAACTCCGGTAATTAATGCATAAGGGTTTAATAGATTAAAAAAACCTCCTTCATACTCAAAGTCTTTGTTAATGGGAATGCCCTGCATTACATTTCCTAACACAATACCCAGCAGTAATGAAATTAAGATACTGGCTGCAGAGTAAGTAATGTCCCATGTTTTTCTCCACCACAGCATTTTTTCTTTACTTCTGAATTCAATCGCAATAGCTCTCAGTATCAGCACCGTTAAAAACAACATGAAAGGAATATAAAAAGCAGAAAAAATTGTTGCATATACTTCAGGGAATCCTGCAAATAAAGCACCTCCTCCAATCACCAGCCACACTTCATTACCATCCCAAACAGGACCGATTGCATTTAAAGCAATACGCCTGCTTTCTTCTTTCTTGAAAAACAAATGCAGTGCACCGGCACCTAAATCAAAGCCATCTAAAATTGCATAGCCGGTAAACACTGCGCCCACTACTAAAAACCACCAGGTTGGATAATCTATAGTTAAAAATGTTTGCATATTATTTCAGTATGGGGTTATTTCGCTTGGAATAATCAGGGATTTCTTCATTGGTTGCTTCATCAAATCCATGCTGTATTTTTTTATTCAGCAGGTAAATGAACAATACAAACAGCACGGAATAAATGAAGGCGAATAAAATGAGAGAAAATAATACCTGGTCTGCTTTCACTGATTTGGATAAAGCATCACTTGTTCTTAATAATCCATACACTACCCATGGTTGCCTTCCCATTTCTGCAGAGAACCAACCAACCTGGTTACCCAACTGAGGCAATAAAACAGAAAACGAAAAAACAAGCATCAGCCATTTATAACTGAACAGTTTACCACGCCACCAGAGAAACACCGCAAACAATGTTAAACCGATAATGATCATTCCAATAGCAATCATTAAATGGTATAGCTGAAAAATGGCATTGATATGTTTAGGTCTGTAATTAACAGGAAAGGCATTCAATCCTTTTACAGGAGTTGTAAAATCATTATGCAGTAAGAAAGAAAGTCCGCCGGGAATTTTTAATCCGCTCACTGTTTGTTTTTCCTGGTTCACATAACCAAACAAATACATATCAGCAACCTTCATGCTATCATAATGCCCTTCAAAGGCTGCCAGCTTTGCAGGTTGATTCACAGCAACTCCATTGGCAGATTTATGTCCGCTTACCAATTGCAGTAATCCGGAAACTGTTGCAACAATCAATGCCATCTTAAATGCTTTCTTTGAAATTTCTACATGCCTGTTCCTGTACAAATAATACGCATGCACACTGAGTACTAAAAAGGAACCTGCTAAAAAAGCAGCAACCAGCACATGCGATAATCTGTCAACAGAAGATGGATTAAATACCATGGCCCAGAAATCAGTTACCTCTGCCCTTGCTTTCATTCCTTCGCCCACAATATGAAAACCGGCAGGTGTTTGCTGCCAGGAGTTTGCAACTACAATCCAGATGGCAGAAAACATAGAACCCAATGCTACCATCACCGTTGAAAAGAAATGTACTTTAGTTGAAACCCTGTTCCATCCAAATAATAACAAACCAAGAAAACCACTTTCAAGTGCAAATGCAAAAATACCTTCGGCTGCCAATGCACTGCCGAAAATATCACCCACATATCTTGAATATGTTGCCCAGTTGGTTCCAAATTCAAACTCCATAACGATGCCTGTTGCAACGCCAATACCAAAGATGAGTGCAAAGATCCTGATCCAGAACCGGGTCATGGTTTCATAGATCTTAAGTCCGGTTTTTACATACATGCCTTCCATGAAAACCAGCATTACTCCTAACCCGATACTTAGTGGAGGATAGATATAATGAAAGCTGATGGTAAATGCAAACTGAATCCGGCTTAGTGTTTCAACATCCATAACGTTTATTTAAACTTATTTATAGAAGAACCCTTTTAGGGTCGTGTAAAGTTAGCCAGTGAAGGCTAAAAATATTGTACAGAGTTTTGAAAACGGTTTCCAAAATGTTATACAGTTCTCCCCTCGCAACAGAATTTTATTTTCTGCGATAGATTTGTATATTTAAGCATCCTCCCCTGTTTTAACTGCATCCACATTTTAACCAACTAACAAACAGATCAATGGCAGAGAACCAAGATACTGGTGATGAATCTTTTGAGCAACCGGTAAATATTCCTCCCGAAATCCCCCCGGAGGAAATCATTTCTTCAACCGTAACAGATTCAGTAACTCCCAACAATGAAACAGAAAATATGGAAGTACATCATCATGCCCACGACCCTGCAGCACCTCATCATAAGAAAAACTGGAAATCATATTTCTGGGAATTTTTAATGCTGTTCCTGGCTGTGTTCTGCGGGTTTCTGGCAGAGTATCAACTGGAGCATGTTATTGAACATCAAAGGGAAAAAGAATATGCCAAGGCATTGTATGATGAATTGTATGCCGACTCGATTGTGTTTTCCAAAAAAATTGAAGGAAGGCTGGGAAAAGAAAAAGACTGCGATTACCTGGTGAGTTATATCAAAGACGGTTCATTAACAAATCTGCCAAAAGATTTTTATCCCACCTATACCGTTGTCATGTACCTTATTACCAGCTATACATTTGAACCCAAAGATGGTGTACTCAATCAGCTCAAGGGTTCGGGCTCACTCAGGTATTTCAAAAGCCCCTATCTGCAAAAACTATTTGGTGAAATCAGTGTGTACATCAACAATGTTCGTGACAGAAACGATCAGGAATACCAGTTTTTTGCCAGTCCAATAAAGCAATTTGCTTTAAAACACTATGGCTTTAACTGGATGAATGAATTACGTAAACTTGATGAAAGCGGATATAATATGGAACTCGTTGCCCGATACAGGGCAGGCAATACCATTATTAAAGCAGATATATTAAATCTGCCTTCGTTTGACAGAAGTGAAGTAATCAATATGATCTTGTTTTATAAACAGATGTTGGTATCTACCAGAACATTGGCCATGAAAGATTATATGATAGCCAATCAAAAGCTATTACAGGAACTGCGTAAAGAATATCACCTGAAATAACCAAAACCATCAACATGCAACCATCGCTCACTGCATCAAAACGTATCGAATCCATTGATCTGCTACGTGGATTGGTCATGATCATTATGGCGCTTGATCATACCCGTGATTTTTTTCATAAAGAAGCTTTCACCGGTGATCCGCTTGATCTGGCCACCACTACTCCCTTTCTGTATTTTACAAGATGGATTACCCATTTCTGTGCACCTGCTTTTGTTTTTCTATCCGGTCTTTCGGCCTGGCTCCAAAGCCAATGGAAAACAAAAAAAGAACTCAGCCGCTTTTTAATTACCCGTGGGCTATGGCTGATATTGGTGGAAATAACGCTCATTACGTTCGGCATTACCGGTGATATTCATTTTGGATTGATTATACTGCAAACTATCTGGTCTATCGGTATCAGCATGGTTATTCTTGGCCTGGTGATCTGGCTTCCTTTCCCGGCTATTCTTACAATTGGTTTATTGATTGTGTTAGGTCATAATAGCATTGATTTTGCTGAAGCCGCCAGGCAGGGCAAAGTGCCTGTATGGTGGAATTTTTTACACTTACCAACCGTTGTTCCTTTATGGGAGAATTATATGCTGGGCATATTTTATCCTTTCCTTTCCTGGGCGGGATTAATGATGCTTGGCTATTGCTGCGGTAAACTATTTACAGCTATTGAACTGCAACGCAGAAATAAACTACTGCTGGGCATCGGTATCGGAGCATTGGCATTATTTGTTGTGCTGCGCTTTATTGATCTATATGGCGATCCCGGTCATTGGGTGAAACAGAAGAACACCTTGTATACCTTTCTTGATTTTATGGATCTGCAGAAATATCCACCTTCCTTGTTATATATGTGTGCCACTATTGGTGTTGCACTGATTTTTCTTGCTCTTGTAAAAAACAGCAGCAGCAGGCTGGCAAAAATAATTACAATCTATGGACGGGTTCCTTTCTTTTATTATATCCTGCATTTCTATTTACTCAATATACTGCATGTAATTGTTTTTTTAGCCAAAGGACATTCGTTTGCAGAAGGAATGAAAGGTTTTCCACAATTACCGATCAAGTTTAGCATACCCGGTGAAGGATTTAGTTTATGGATGGTGTATGTAATATGGCTGGCAGTTGTAATTGCATTATATCCTTTATGTAAATGGTACGATACGTATAAAACAAATCATAAAGAAAAAAAGTGGCTGAGTTATTTGTAAAGAAAAAAACAGCTCAGCGAAGTCTCCAGACTTCGCAGTTGTAAACAAACAGTTTCAAACTGTTTCATTGTTTATCGTGTCAGAGACAGGATGCATACAACTTTAAAACCGATCGCTATCGGATCGGGAAACTTTGAAGAGCAGGTGTTTGATTATATGAAAATGAACAAAAAATAAAATGAGTAATAAAAATAATTTTCTGCTTACAATACTATGCATGCACGCTGCTGTTCTTACAGCACAGGTGCAGGTAAGTAAAGAACCACGCCATAAAAAGGTTTTAGAAAATAAATATATCCGGGTGCTGGATGTATGGATGCAGCCCGGTGATACCAGTTTGTTTCACATACATTCAACCCCATCGGTATTTCTACATTTTACAAATACAGTTGTATGCTCACAAATAAAAGGTAAGGAATGGGTAACAGCTAAAAATACGCAAGGCTATGCCTGGTACAGGTCATTTGTCAATGATACACTGGCACACAGGGTGAGTAATTGTGATACTGTTTCATTTCATGTAACCGATGTCGAGTTGCTTTCACCTTACAAGCCGGCTACGAAATTGCAACCACTGCCTTTCAATGTATTGTTTGAAAATGAAAAAATAATCGCTTACCGGTTATCAGACAGTTCTTTTACCAATAAGCTGATCAGCAACCGTGGTCCCATTGTAGCAGAATTGGTTGCAGGAGAAGATGTTATTTATTATGATGCTATCCGAAAAAGTTCAACCAACATTCAAACAGGGAAATATTTATACATCGAACCCGGGAGTTCTTTTTCTTTAACTGCTTCCGGAAAAGAAAAGATCCTGCTGGTATTATTTGAAATCAAATAACGACCCATTACTTATGCACAAGCGCTGGCCTTTTAAAATTGACACAATGAGAAAAAAATTCCTCTCCCTTATTTTATGCATGTATGCAATAACCATTCATGCACAGCAGCTTTATTTTCCCGATGCTGACTGGCAAACAAAAAAACCAGAAGAGTTGAAGATGAATAAAGTATTGCTCGACAGTGCAATTTCTGTTGCATTGAAAAGTGAAAACAAAGTTGAACGGGATTTGCGTATTGCCAATATGAAATCGTATTCAAGAGAACCGGATTATAAGATTATTGGCCCAATGAAAGAACGAGGTGGTCCGGCAGGGCTTGTAATTAAGAACGGATACATCGTTGCACAATGGGGTGATGTAAACCGGGTTGATATGACCTTCAGCGTTACCAAAAGTTATCTCTCCACTGTTGCAGGTTTAGCAGTTGATCAGGGTTTGATCAAAAATGCAAACGATAAAGTAAATCAATATGTGTGGGATGAATTTTTTGAAGGGGAACATAATTCAAAAGTTTCCTGGGATCATTTATTAACACAGTCATCTGATTGGAGTGGCAGTTTGTTTGGTTTGCATGATTGGGCCGACCGTCCGCCAAGAGAAGGTGGTATTGATGATTGGAAAAACCGTAAATTCTTTGAACCCGGAACCAATTACGAATACAATGATGTACGTGTAAATCTCCTTGCTTATTCGTTATTACAGGTTTGGCGAAAACCATTGCCTGTTGTGCTGAAAGAAAAGATTATGGATCCCATTGGTGCATCCACTACATGGCGATGGTTTGGTTATGAAAATTCGTATGTGATTTTAGATGGCCTCACCATACAATCAGTTAGCGGTGGCGGTCATCATGGTGGCGGTATTTTTATCAATACACTTGACCATGCAAGGTTTGGTTTATTGTTCTTAAGAAACGGTAAATGGAAAAATCAACAGTTGATTTCTGAAAAATGGGTTAGCGCAGTTCAGCAACCATCAACAGCCAATAAAAATTATGGTTACCTGTGGTGGTTAAATACAGATCAGGGATGGAAAGGAATTTCGCCGAAAGTATATTATGCAGCAGGTTATGGTGGTAATTATATTATTGTTGATAAGGAACATGATCTCGTGGTTGTTACCCGATGGATGGATGACAGTAAAATAGCAGATGTATTGCGGTTGATCATACAATCAGTTGAAGTGAAATAATTTTTACTACTTTATAAAAAAGCAAACTCACATCATACTTAACCCAAAAACATGAACCCGATTTCAACAAAAGAAAACCTTAAACGAGAAATCGGAGTACGGTCACTTACACTGGCCATAATCAACATCACTGCCGGTTCTGGCATTTTTGTAATCCCGGCAATTATTGCTGAGGATTTAGGTGCTGTAGCTGTTCTTGCTTACTTAATCTGTGGTTTGTTGATTTTTTTAATCGGCCTCTGCTTTGCTGAAGTAGGAAGCAAAACAAGTGCTAGTGGTGGAGTTTATACCTATATTGAAACTGCCTTCGGACCATTTGCCGGTTTTGTAGCCAACAATCTTTTTTGGCTGGGAGGTTGTGTAGTTTCAGATGCAGCCATTGCCAATGCATTAACAGATACCCTGAAATACTTTTTTCCATTATTTGGAAATGAACTTTTCCGTGCCTTCTTTTTGTTCCTTGTTTTCGGAGTCCTCACACTCCTGAATATACGCAGTGTAAAAAACGGTGTGCGGTTTATTGAATTTGCCACATTGGGAAAACTGATACCCATGATCGGATTGGTTATTGTGGGAGCAGGATTTATATCAACTGAAAACCTGCGATGGGTTACATCTCCAACCATCAGCAATATCGGTTCAGCATCATTGCTGTTGTTTTTTGCTTTCATTGGACTGGAAGGTCCACTCAGCAATGGCGGTGAAATAAAAAACCCAAAACGAACGGTACCACTTGGAATCTTTTTGGGAGTTTCGGGAGTGTTGATATTGTACCTGGCCATTCAATTGGTAACACAGGGTGTTTTAGGAGCAGCTGTTTCAACACATAAAGATGCTCCCTTAGCTGCAGTGGCTGGTATTGCTTTTGGTAAGTGGGGGGCCATTATCATTATAACCGCAACTGCACTTTCTATGCTGGGAGCATTGGGTGGTGAAATACTTTCCATTCCACGTATTTTATTTGCAGGTGCAAGAGATGGATTGATGCCAAAGCCGCTGGCAAAAGTGCATCCCCGTTTTTTTACACCACATATTGCCATTGCATTTTATGCTGCCTTAGGTTTTTTATTAGCTGTTTCGGGAGGCTTTAAACAATTAGCCATTATTGCGAGTGCAGCTGTATTAATCATTTATCTCGGTGTGGTACTGGCAAGTATAAAACTCAGAAAAAAAGATGCAGAAGCAACCGAAAAAACTTTTCGGATACCGGGAGGAGCTGTGGTTCCGTTGCTGGCTGCATGTGGCATTATTTGGTTATTATCAAATTTAACCGGGCAGGAACTTACAGGTATTGCCCTTTTTATTTTGCTGTTCTCGCTTGCTTATTTAATTATGGTTCAGGTGAAGAAAAACAGTTTGAAAGACTAAATAAATTA
>JANOIQ010000505.1:0-5815 GCA_031407835.1 Chitinophagaceae bacterium | reverse complement strand
CGGTCGTAGAATTTCCAGCGGTTGTTCTGTACATATTGCCAGTAAGCTTCAGCAGTGAAGTTGCTGAGAATTGATTTTACCGGTTCAGCAGAGATACTGATTTCCTTTTCTATTTCTTTAATGGCTTTTACATCTGCATCTTCTTCTTTCAGTTGCTGCAGATTTACACGAAACACCAATGCTTTAATTAGCTGCCCGTTGTTCTTTTCTTTTTTAGCTGCTTCATAAATGGTTTTCACTTCTTTTAAAGCAGATTCTGTCAATCCCTTTTTATTAACCAGGTCATCCACTTTTTTCCAGGCACTGGTATAGTTGAATTTCGGTTGTGCTTGTAATATGGTACTGAAAGAGAAGAGTAAAAGGTTAACAAGTAAGAGGCGTTTCATCAACATAGCTACGATTTTTTGTAAGGTAATAATTACTTCGTTGATGGGATGCAAAGAAAGGGGGAATTACATAAACATTATTGTTTCCGTTCGGATAGGTATGCCATACCTGCTGAAGTAACAGCAAAATCCCTTTAACGAATCTTTATGCATTTCATTTTTTACATGGCATATGCTTTGGAATCTATGAATAAAACAAAGGAGGTTATTATGAAAAGAATTTTTACTCTCATCAGTTTTCTTGCAATTACTTTTTCTGCCCTTGCCGATCTGCGTCCTTCAAGGCTCAGTGTTACCAGTTTGTACAGGGCTCCCATCCATGTAATGGTTGATGGCAGGTGGATCCAGGATTATAATAATGAAATCCGCATCAGCAATCTCAACCCTGGTTTACACCGTGTGCATATTTACAGTATTGAAAATAAGCGTGGCGTATTTGGCAATAATAAAGTAAGGGAAGAATTGATTTACAACAGTGCAGTGAATGTAAGAAGCGGCTTCCATACAACACTGGTTGTGCAGCGAAATGGGCGGGTATATACTGAAGACAGGCCAATGGATAACAGAAACGATAAGGATAAATGGAATAAGAAAGACCGCCGTGACAGAGATAATCGTTATGGGGATCGGGATGATGATAATTGGAATGACAAAGATCGTCGGGATAGAGATGATGACTATGATCATCGAAACAATGATGACAAATGGCGCCAGCCAATGAACTACAATATGTTTGAACAACTGAAACAGCAGCTTCGCCGGGAAAGCTTTGATAACAGGAAGCTTGATATCGTAAAGTCTGCTTTGTTGCAGAACCGGGTATCCGCTGACCAGGTGAAAGATCTGGCCCGTCAGTTTGATTTTGAACGCAGCAAACTGGAGTTTGCAAAATATGCTTACAGATTTACTACAGACCGAAGCAACTATTTCATTGTAAATGATGTCTTTGATTTTGGAAACAGTAAAACAGAGTTAACACATTATATAGCAAACTACAGAGATTAAGAAAGAACATCTATTGATTATGAACTGAAACCCCGGCATTTGCCGGGGTTGTTATTTTATTTGATGATCTCTGGTGATGGTGTCTACTCAGGATGTGGAAACATCCGGCTATAATGATACAGGAATACAAGTGTAATGCGATTGCACGTAAAAAATCGAGACCGTAAAGTTTGTGATTGGTTGGTAAGGTTTCTGCTCCGGTTGGTTGCGGCATAAATGTGATATGGTAGTGGTTTTGATTTGTGATTTTGTTAGTGGCGAAACGAATCTAGACAGAGAAGTTCGCCTACTTAGAATACCGCAATTGTCCAAAAAATAAAACTAAAATATATCCACAATAAACTTAATAAAATATGGGCTGAAGTTTCAAAAGTCTTGCCTTTCCAAAGTTTTGATGAGTAGCCAAAAAATTGAATCGCCAGTCTTATCGTCCAAAATATACCAAGTCCCAAAGATATTTTTTTGCCAAATGCCGTGTCAATGAGTTCGTTGGGTGATGTCAAACAAAGCAAACCCATAAGAAAAATTATCAAGGCAATAAAGAACGTATGCACCGTAATCATTTGCCTGTTAATTAAGCTCAGTGAACTAAGTTCTTTATTCCAATTAAAATACTTAGGAAAGACAATGTGAATGAGTGCTAAAGCAATTAACAGAACGCCTATTATTTTTAGATGAAGATGCATGTATTAAAAAATTAAGGGCAACATTTGAAGATAGACATAAATGCTGTGAATTTAGTTTCATCAAATGAGGAAAAACCAGCTTTTTCAAATACGTTTTTCCAGGTTTTTTTGGTAAAAAAATGTGTAAAGCCAACAGAGAAAGCAACAAAGTTTGGAAAATCACGTAAGTGTTCAACCATAATTATTTCCGCATTTGGTTTACATATCCTGTGACATTCCTTTAAAAACTGAACTTTTTCTTCCTGTGACCTTATCTCGTGAACAGCCGATAATAAAAAAATGACGTCGACTGATTTATCTTTTAAAGGAATTGAGTTAGATATTATATGCTGAGTATTGGGATATACTAAACTCACTTTTCTGGCCCTTATGATAGCAGGTTCGGTATGTTGCCGGGCATTATAAAAGTCAAACACTTTTAAATCAGATTGTGGAAATATATTTTTAATTATAAAACTTGTTTCATCAAACCCGGCATTAATGTTTAAAATCTGTTTAGTATCAGAATCTGCAATATTATATTTCTTCAACCAGTTGAAATCATAATAGCCCGAAAAGTCATACACATAAGCCGAAACAATTAATGGCATTATAAGACCGTAAAGAAAAGCCAGAATGATTATCCAGTACATAAGATTGGACCAGTTGAATATAAGATGACTTGCAATTATTAAGGCCATTGCCGCCAGGCCAAATATGTAGAAGTGGCGGTTAAAACTTAAAATATTTAATACCCCCTGAAATTTTCGTCTCTTTATTTCCATAATTCAATTTTACCTTTTTTCCAGTAGTAAGGGATGTTTTTAATAGCAAAGGCATTTGCCAGTATTGGGTTTTCAAGTTTTAGCGAACGTAGAAACTCAAAATCATAATGAATTACTTTTACCGGGGCAGGCGTCCAGTTTTGTCTTACGCCTTCAATAATTAAAACTTCTTTTGTCAATACATTATAAGTGAATGTAAAGGGCAATGGTCCGGCAAATCTTCTGGCTTCCTTCCAGTCTGTAAACGGTGAGTTTTCGGGTAATGAAACTTCTTCTTCCGTTTTATCTATTGTTACTTTAAACTTTGATTTTGCTGATGAAATTTCAGTTGAATCTATTTGTTCTTTTTGAAGAATGTCTGTTGTTGTATAATTGTAATGGGTAAAGATGTTACCCATTAATTCCATTTTCTTCTTATCGGTTTCTGATTTAAGAATGTATAAACCACGTAAGCTCTTTCCTGTATTATTTGTATAACGCACAAATACCCGGTATCCGATCAAAAAAAAATCGTTACCCATAATCCCCGGAAAACCTTTTGGCCGCAGACCTATTGTTTGAACCATAGCGATTGCTATAAAAGCCCATTTATTATTAAACGTATCTAATTGCAAACATGGAGGAATAAGCGTTTCCAATTGTTCTTTCGGAACTGCAAATGTCAACACAAGTGAACTTTCAAAAAATGCTTCAACTGCAAATGGATGATTTTTCAGGAATGAAAGCATTTTATGTTTGTTGGGTTAACTTTTTATTTAAGTAAAACTCGTTGAAATAAACAACAAGTATAAATAGAAATGCAAATAAAGCATTCAGCCTGCCCCAAAGTAACAGGTCAGGCACAAGAATAAATTCAAGTGTATTCATTATTGCAACAATTGTAATTTGAATAATGGCATTAAGTCGTGATTTAATATTGCTTAAAATCCAAAGAGCCATAAGAATTTCTGAACAACCAATTGCAATTGTTAAAAGCCGGGAATGTTTAGTTTCTAAGATTCCTGCTACGATTTGTTGATGTCTTGGTGCCAGATTTAGCACTTTACAAAATAGTCCGTTTGCAATCCAAACTGTAGAAATGCAATAATTCAGAAGTTTATGAATTGCTTTATCTGTCATTGTTTGTAATGTGTCGCACTAAGCTTGGAGTCAATATATAAATATACGCAACCCTTCATAGAAATATTACTGCTTAATAACATCTAAAAAAAGAAAACCCTGCATATTATACATGCAGGGCTTTTATTTTTTAATGTGTACAGTCTCGCCCTGAAGGCGAACAGACACAACTTACTTCTTCATAATTGCTGCCATTGTTTTACCAATATCAGCAGGACTGTCAACTACATGAATTCCACATTCAGTCATGATCTGCATTTTTGCAGCAGCTGTGTCTTCAGCACCACCAATGATGGCACCTGCATGGCCCATACGGCGACCGGGAGGTGCTGTTTGTCCGGCAATAAAACCAACCACCGGTTTCTTTGGGTTTTCTTTGTACCAGCGTGCGGCTTCTGCTTCCATACCACCACCAATTTCACCAATCATAACTACCGCATCTGTTGCATCATCATTCATAAATAATTCCAACGCTTCTTTGGTTGTTGTACCAATGATGGGGTCGCCACCAATACCTACTGCAGTGCTTACGCCCAAACCTGCTTTGGCAACCTGGTCGGCAGCTTCATAAGTAAGTGTTCCGCTTTTTGACACAATGCCAATACGTCCGGGAATAAATACAAAGCCGGGCATGATACCTACTTTACATTCGCCTGCTGTAATAACACCGGGACAGTTAGGCCCGATCAATCTTGTATTGAATGCTGTTAAATAATGTTTTGCTTTTACCATGTCCTGCACAGGAATACCTTCGGTAATACAGATCACCAGCTTAATACCGGCAGCAGCAGCTTCCATAATTGCATCGGCCGCAAAAGCAGGCGGAACAAAAATGATACTTACATCGGCACCAGCTTTCTGAACAGCTTCTTCCACAGTATTGAACACAGGTTTATCAAGATGGGTTGTTCCACCTTTACCAGGTGTAACGCCACCAACAAGGTTGGTACCATATTCAATCATTTGTGTGGCATGAAAAGTGCCTTCTGTTCCGGTAAAACCCTGAACAATAACTTTGGAATTTTTATTAACGAGGATGCTCATATTACAGCTTTAAAAGTTGCGCAAAGATAGGGGATAACCGATTTAAGTTTTAGGTTTTAAGTGATAAGTTAGCGACCTGTTTTGCCTTGTTCTTATAACCTGAAACTTATTACTTACAAGTGTTTTCATCTGCTTTTGCTGCTTGTAACCGCTTTGCCTGTATAGCCCCAGGTAAGACTTCCCCAATAGCTTTGCCATTGTGCTTTTGGATCAGCATCGAGATGAATCATGTGTACAGCACTAACCATCCATTCGCCACTTGTTGTTACAGGGAAACTGATTTCGCCATTGCTGTCGCTGAGGAAAGAAGTATCGGTTACTGCGTCGGGCATTTTATTCCAGATCCGCATTTTTGTATTAGCCAGGGGCTGACCTTTAAACAGTACTTTCACTTTCATCAGTTGATTGTTGCTGATGTTATAAGGATGGGAGAATGGAATGATATCTAAAGGAAGTGAGGTTTGCTTTTTGCAGACATCTGTTTTTTTAGTGCCTACCTGTACAATGGTTTTTACAGAGCGCTGATAAAATTCCCGGCCCATTGAATCGGTTTCGTTATGTTCTTTGCGGTAGTCGATGGCTGAGGTTAAACCATCTTCTGAAAGATAATCATTGAACTTCGGTGCTTCCAGTTCAATATAGGAGTTAACGCTGTTGAATATAACCATAGCTGTGCCTTCTTCAAACAAAGAGAACTGAACAGAATCGCCTTCATCGGAACTGAGGGCAGTTTTCAAATTATCTGTTACATCTGCATAGTAGAGTTTTAATTCCTGTACACGTTCCTGGTTTCCGATCCAGTTTTCACCGG
>JANOIQ010000457.1:0-3118 GCA_031407835.1 Chitinophagaceae bacterium | reverse complement strand
GTACTTACAGAGATAACCTGACTACGTTCCGTCAAACAAAAATGATTGTTGGTTTGCTGGATGGAACAGCTTTTACAGGCAGTACTGTTAAAGCAAACAGAGATCCACGTATGCGCCACATGTTAAGTATATCAACTGATACTTCCAACGGAAATGGTGGATATAGCGGATTGGAACCTGGTTTAATTGACCCCAATACTCTTAATAAACGTATAGGCGTACCTTTTGCTGATTCAGTTTATGTAAACCCAAGTTCCAGCAGATTTGATCCTTCAAGAGGTAAGTATTTGTTTAGAGATAAAGCAGTATCACCTGTGATGAGTTATTCTGAATTGCAGTTTATGAAAGCAGAAGCTGCGTTTAAGAAAGCGGGTGGCCCGGATGCCATCTCTTATCAGGCTTATTTGAATGGTATTAATGGCCATTTTGATTTTATCAATCGTGCAAATTATCCTAGATTTAATGTACCTATTTATAACACAACTACCATTTCTGCTGCCGAAAGATCAGCTTATCTCGCAAGCCCTAATGTAAAAAGCAGTGCAGCAACTTTAACTATCACAGATATTATGTTGCAGAAATATATTGCTTTATGGGGCTGGGGATTTAATGAAACCTGGGTTGATATGAGACGTTATCATTACAGGGATTTGGATGTAGCTACAGGGTTACCTGTTTACAGAGGATTTATTACTCCAACCGCATTACCTGCAATTAATGCCGGCAAGCTGGCAACACGTATCAGACCACGTTATAATTCAGAATATGTATGGAATCTGGAAGAGTTAACAAGACTTGGAGCTACAGCAATTGATTATCATGTGAAAGAAATGTGGTTCAGTCAGCAATAATATTAAACAACTTTAAATTTCTAAAATGAGAAAATATTTATTTGCAGATATATCTAAACTGGTTGGTACTTTATTACTTTTTTCATCCTGTGAAAAAAATGTATTAAATACCACTGAAGTGAATCAATTAACGAGTCAGGAGGCACAGGTAAAAGTTGTTTTTACAACAGCTTACAGATCTAATCCCAGTTATTATATTTACATTAACGCTCAACGTTCCAGTAGTATTATTGGGCCAACCTCAACCACAGCACCGAATGTTACACCTTTTCCGGGTGGAGGATTAAATACCGGTGGTGGGAGTACGGCTGATTATCTACGGATACCATCGGGTCAATCAACTGTTTCAGTTGCAGTACCAAAGAAAGGAACAATAGAAGATTCACTTCAGCTTGCTACTTCGCAGTATACGTACGAAGCAGGAAAAAAGTACACTCTTTATTTTGCCGATACAAGTACAAATATTGCAAGTGTTTTGGTAGTTGATTCACTCAATGCACCCGATTCAGGATATACCAAATTCAAGTTTGTTAACCTGATGCCCGATGTAATTGCAGGCCTGGATCTTTATATTGGAACAGTTAAAGTTGCATCAGCAATTCCTTATAAAGGAGCTAGTCCTTCTTTTACTGTTCCTACTAATAATACTTCAACTATATGGTCAGTTAGGCCGGCAGGTGCAGCTTCAACTACTACCGCTTTAACTACTTATTCCAATGCTTCTGCATTAGCAAACCAACGGATTTTAACTGTTATTGCAAGAGGTTATAATGCAATTACAACCGGTTCGGATGTACGACGAAAAACAATCTGCCTTGTATTCAATCAATAAACATTTTGAATAGAGATAAAAAGCTGCGACAACGCAGCTTTTTTTAATACTTTTTCTTGCTATTTATTTCACACACACCCAAAATAGTTAAATATATTCGCCGAACTAAACGGCTTTGAATTGAACAGGAACGAGCTGTCATTTATCAGGTTATCATTCATCATCAGCACCATTATCTGTGCTGTAAAGTTTGTTGCCTACTTTCTTACACATTCACTGGTTATACTTTCCGATGCCCTTGAATCTATCATAAACGTGGTGGCGGCATCTTTTGCCTGGTACAGTATTTATTTATCCAACAAACCCCGTGATGCTGAGCATCCTTATGGTCATGGTAAGGTTGAATTCTTTTCTATTGGCTTTGAAGGGGCGATGATCCTGATTGCAGGAATTGGCATTTTAATTCAGGCAGGCCTCTTTTATTTCAACCCAATTCCGGTACATGAACTGAATGCCGGTGCATGGTTAACAGCTGCAACAGGTACAGCTAATTTTTTGCTGGGTTATTTTCTTGTGCAAAAAGGGAAACAGCAGAACAGCATGATTTTAAAAGGAAACGGCAAACATATTTTGAGCGACAGTTATACCAGTATTGGTGTTATTGCTGCCATCCTCCTCATCCTGCTAACCGGTTATTCATGGATTGATCCACTGGCTTCAGTTGTGGCAGCGGTCATTATTATATACACAGGAGTTAAACTTATGAACAAATCTGTTCGTGGATTGATGGATGAAGTGGATATGAATGTTGTGGATGAACTGGTACTTATCTTAAAGAAGAACAGGCATGCAAACTGGATAGATATGCATAATCTACGGGTACAGCGGTATGGCAATTATTATCATGTTGATTGTCATGTAACCATGCCCTATTATTTTTCACTGGAAGAAGTGCATGACGAAATTACCATACTGGATAAACTGCTGAACGAAAGTTTTGAAAAAGGCAGTATTGAATTTTTTATCCATACTGATCCCTGTATTGAGAAGAGCTGCAGTTATTGTTTAATATCCGATTGTAAACTGCGAAGACATGAATTTGTACAGCAGATTGAATGGAGCAGGCTGAATTTATTACCGAATAAGAAACATTCCATTTCGGATTAAACTATTCATCACTTTCATAATTGAAACGTAGAGGGGTGAGTGTTTCAATGAGTGGTTTTACATGATAAATATTGCGGTTGAATTTATTGCCTAAAATGATAATGGTAACTCCTTCAGATATCAATCTGTAAAATGTGGCATTGTTTCCATGCCACCATCCGTTATGGTAAATAATTTTTTTATTGTTTGATAAGGTATACATTCTCCATCCCAAACCATAATTGTGTATACCGGGCCGCTCATTGCTGTAAGGAGTAAATGCAGAATCCAATGTTGCTTTTTTAAACAAGCGGTTTTCATATAATGCCTGGTCCCATTTCAGCAGATC
>JANOIQ010000417.1:0-7696 GCA_031407835.1 Chitinophagaceae bacterium | reverse complement strand
TGTTACCAATGCTGCAATACCCGCAACAGATGCCCCCACCACTTTACGTATACCAATCTCTTTTACCCGCTGGCGGATAATAATAAAAGCCATACCAAATAACCCCATACAGGAGAGTACAATAGCAACGATTGCTGCAATAGAAAACATTGTGGAAAGGCGCTTTTCATTTGTATACCAGCGGTCAATATTCTCAGCAACAAACGACCCCTTAAATTCCTCGCCCGGTTCTGTTTGTGCATAAGCGTTCTTAATAATCTCCATGGTGGCAGCCAGGCTTTGTGTATTTACTCTTATCAACACATAACTGATAAATGAAGTGCTGTTCATAGAAATCGTTAAAGGCTCACTTTTTTCATACATAGAGTATAAGTGAAAGTCAGGAATCACTCCAACCACATTCCACTTTGGTTTGCTGCTGTCAGAATAAAATGAAAGACCTACTGCACTTTTTTCACCCAACTGCTTTGCCATACTTTCGGTAATAATTACTGAATTGCTGCTGTCGGTAATATAAGCAGAAGAGAAGTCCCTTCCTTCCTTCGGAGTTATGTTTAAGGTTTTTAAAATATCGTAATCAGCCGCCATATAATTTGTATTCACAGATTTTCCATTGTAGTCAAATCCGTAGCTTGTCTGGTTAGTACTTCCATCTTTCCCCACACCCAGGTTTACATCCGAACCTGTAACACTGATGATTGCTGATTGTGATGCCAGCAGGCTGCGCATTTTAGCGACAATCTCTTTCCCCCTTTCATATTTCTTTATGGGAACACTCACCATTGATTCAGTTGTATAGCCAAGTGGTGCTTTTCTTAAGTGCTGAAATTGCTGATAGATGATAACTGTAGTGCATATCAATACAATGGCAATTACAAACTGTGCAACAATTAATGCATTGCGGAATATGCCAGGCCGCCTTACTGAAATTTTTCCTTTCAGTATCTCAACTGTTCTTAACTTCCCCATGATATAAGATGGATACCCTGATGCAATTAATGAAACAACGAGCAGTAACAGCAGTAAACCGGCAACAACTGCGGGCTGGTATAATAAAGCTGTGTCAAATTTTGTTTCCATTAATTTACTAAAGCCCTTCATTAAAATTAAAGTTGCAGCAATACCAATAACCATTGCAGCTGTAACAGATACAAAACTTTCGCCCCATACCTGCAGCCACACCTGGCGTTTACCTGCACCAAGACATTTACGGATTCCGATTTCTTTAGTTCGGGTAAATGACAAGCCAATGTTGAGATTAATAAAATTGAAGCAGGCAATCAGGATAATTACCAGTGCTACAAGCAGCAGAATAAACAGGAAAGGTTTGCTTACAGTATTACCTGTGCCTAACTCTGCATTAAAATGCAGGTTTTCTATTGGGAACAATTTCATACCGGTATAGTCACCGTTAGCATCCGGCAGGTACCCCTTGTTCTTTAAATACTCAACATCACCGGGATTATATTTTTCTATAAAGCCCCGAAATTTTTTCTCTACCTGTGCCTGGTTAGTATTAGAGTTCACTTGTACATACACGCTGTGATGCTGACTGGTCCAAACATTTTTTAATGAAGCATAATCGGGGTCTATTTCTGTGCGGGCCAGCACTGAATAATCAATAGACGAGTTTTGCGGAGGATCTTTTAATATGGCTGATACCACAAGACTGTTCCAGATACTACCAACTTTTACTTCTATCGTTTTACCAATCGGATCTTCCTTACCAAAAAGATTGCCCGCTGTTTTTTCACTCAGCACAACTTTATCAGTAGTCGCCAATGGATGTTGCTGCACTCCTTTTAAAACCGGGAAGGAAAACATACTGAAAAAATCATCGTCTACAAGCAGTGTAGATTGTTCCAGGGTTTTGTCTTTATAACGCACTTCCCTGCCACGGTTTTTTATACGGGTTACTTTTTCTATACCGATACCTTCTGACTTTACTGTGTTAGCAACCGGGTAAGACATGCCTGACCGGGCATCCAGCCCTTCAGGACCAGTAGCAAAATGATACAGTTTAAAGAGTTTCGTTTTATTTGTGTGAAACTGATCAAAAGAAAACTCA
The DNA here is from genome assembly GCA_031407835.1 of Chitinophagaceae bacterium. Taxonomy (GTDB): domain Bacteria; phylum Bacteroidota; class Bacteroidia; order Chitinophagales; family Chitinophagaceae; genus Lacibacter. The sequence continues at coordinate 5,628 of JANOIQ010000417.1, read as the reverse complement.
TGATACACCATTATCAGCAGCAGAATACTGCAGGTAAATGCAACTGCCATACCAATGATATTAATTGCTGTATGCAGTTTGTTCTTCTGCATATTCCGGAAAAGCATTTTGAGATAGTTCTTTATCATTATTGTTTCTTTATTCGGTTCTGATACTTTTTACAGGATTAGCCAGTGCTGCTTTTATTGCCTGGAAGCTGACAGTAAATAATGCAATCAGTAATGCCAGTGCGCCTGTTGCTAAAAAAACCCACCAGCTGATATTTATCCGGTAAACAAAATCCTGCAGCCATTGATGCATCACATACCAGGCAACGGGCGATGCAATACAGATGGAGATCAAAACCAGTTTTAAAAAATCTTTCGACAGCAGCTGAGAAATATTCAGAACACTTGCACCTAACACTTTACGTACACCAATTTCTTTGGTACGAGATTCAACGGTATAAGTAGCCAGGCCAAACAAACCAAGACAGGCAATGAGGATGGCCCAAACAGATGCTGTGGTAAACAGCCTGCTGTATTGCTGTTCAGTGATATACTGCCGGTTAAAGTTTTCATCAGCAAAAAAGTATTCAAACGGATTATTATTAAAGTAGGTTTTATAAATTGATTCCAGCTTTGCTATATTGCTCTGCACCTTATCAGAACTGAGCCTGATGGTAAAATAACCGCTGTTGCTTTGCGGATAAAAAATAATAGGATCAATCGCTCGCTGTAAACCTTTATGATGATAATTTTTTACAACACCTATTACTTCAAGCTGCCGTTCATCCCACTGAATTTTTGTACGCAATGCATCTTCAGGTGTTGCAAAACCAAGTTCTTCAACTGCTCTTTCATTCAGCATTACCTTACTGTTATCGTTCCATTCAACCTGTGTTTCAGATTCTGTAAAATTTCTTCCGGCCTTAATTGGTATTTGATAAGTGTTCAGGTAAAGGTTATCAATAATTGCAAATGAATAAGACTGCAGCTCGTCGCCTTTCTTTGATCCCGGCTGTGTAAAACCAGATGTTGCAAAATTGTATCCATTGCCGGGAATTGTTCCGCTTAGTGAATATTCCTTTACAAAACTCTGCTGTGCAACACTGTTCCAGAAAGCGGTACGGCGGTCTTTATAGGTGCTGTCTCTTCCTACTTCCGGGCCACGTATCACGAGCAATTGCTCTGTGTTTACACCAAGATTTTTATTCTGCATATAATTCAACTGTTGGTATATCAGTACAGTTGCAAGAAGTAATGCAATGGAAATACTGAACTGAGCAACCACTAATGATTTACGCAGCAATGCACCCTTTGTTGATTTGTTTATTTTTCCTTTCAGGGTTTCAACAGGATTGAAACCGGATAAACTGTAAGCCGTATATGCACCTGATAAAAGTGAACCCACAAGCAGCAATACCAAACCCACGAGCCAAACCGGGCTGTAAAGCAATGCAGCCAGTGAAAGCTCTTTACCAATGATATCATTAAACAACGGTTGAATAAGCTGCACAAGCAACAGGGCCAGTGCAAAGCTGATTACGTTCACCAGGAATGATTCACCGAGGAATTGCAGCACCAGTGATTGCTGTGAAGCGCCAACTGCTTTTCTTACACCCACTTCATTGGCACGTTTTAATGAATTAGCAGTTGACAAATTAACATAGTTAAACCAGGCAATAATCAGGATAAGAATGGCAATAATGCCTAAAATGTAAACATACTTCAGATTGCCGGTTGTTTGATAAGTATCATTCAGTGATGCAGGTAAATGAACATTGGCAAGAGGTTGTAACCGGAACAGTACTCCATCCTTATCTTTTTTAAGCTGGTTACGGAGTGCAATTAATTTCTGTTCCACTTTTTTATAATCAGCACCATCACGTAACCGGAAATAAGTATTGATGTATTGAGAGCTGAGATTATCTAACTCTGCCCAGTCATTATCATTCAGGTTGGCAGAATTCCTCAATGTTTCCAGGGAAAACACCATATCGTAGCGGATATCAGAATTGGCAGGAATGGTATACAATCCTTCAACGATAAAATTTGATTTACCAAACTGGTTAAAAAGTGTGAGCGATTTTCCAATGGGGTTATCCTTACCAAAATATTTCACTGCAGCAGTTTGCGAAAGAAAAACAACATTGGGTTTATCAAACAAAGCAGCAGTTCCTGCCGTTACATCAAAACTGAAAAAAGAAAAGAAATTTCCTTCTGCATAACCGATATCACTTTCACGAAACGATTCTCCTTTATCATCATCTCTGCGAACAATACCCTGCCCTACGCCTTCCTCAAAGCGACAATACTCTTTTATTTCAGGAAAACTTTCTTTTGCTTTCTGTGCCCAGCCCGGTTCTACCTGGGGCCATGTTTGACCTTTTACATCTTCATTTAACAGACGGTAGATAGACGATGAATTTTTATGAAAGCTATTCACACTTTTTTCAAAACTGATGTATTGCAGCAGCAAAAGGAACGCAGCAATACCCATTGCAAGCCCTGCAATATTGATAAAGCTGTACAGCTTATTCCGCCATAAATTTCTGAAAGCAATTTTGAAATAGTTTTTGAGCATACAGAGTATTTTATTCGGTACGTAAACTTTTTACCGGGTTAGTAACAGCTGCTTTTATTGCCTGGAAACTAATGGTAAGCAAAGCAATCAGCACCACCAGCAATCCTGTAAAAGCAAATATCCATACGCTCACTGCTATGCGGTAAGGATAATTTTGCAACCATTTATTCATTGCCCACCAGGCTGCAGGAAATGCCAGCACTGTTGCGATCAATACCAATTTTAAAAAACTGTTGGATAAAGTACCGGCAATACTTGCCACCGATGCACCCAATACTTTTCTTATGCCAATCTCTTTGGTTCTTTTTTCTGCGGCGAGGGTAGCAAGGCCGAATAATCCAATGCAGGAAATAAAAATGGTAAGGATGGCTGCAAAAGAAATGATCTGTTTCCATTTTTCATCAGCTGCATATTGCTCCAGGTTCAGCGCATCTTTAAATTCATATTTGTAGGGCTGAAACGGTTGTTGTGCTTTGAATACTTTTTCGATGTGCTTCAGCGTGGCGGAAGTTTGCGTTGGTTTTATCTTTATCAGCAACTGGCCATAACTATATTTGGGGTGCATGATAAACAGCTGTGGCTTTATCTCCTGCATCAGCGAAGCATAATGATAATCTTTTACCACACCCACCACATTGTATTTAAGAGTGTCATAAAAGAAATCAACCTGCCGGTTGTTCAGGTCTTTCCAGCCTGCCTTTTTCATAAATGATTCGTTTACCAAAACAGCTTTGGTAGAGTCGGAAGAAAAAGTACCAGAGAAATTCCTTCCCTGTACAATGGGTATTCCGAGCACAGGCAGAAAAGCACTGTCCACCACATCCACTACAAAATCCATTTGCTGTCCATCCACTTTGGCAATGGTGATCCAGTCGCCCCTTTGCCTGACGGCTACAGATAACACCGAAGGATGCTTCATCAGTTCATCCCTAAACACTGCTACCTTCCCTGCTTTCATCCGGCCAGTATTTACCAGCACCAAATTTTTATCATTGTAGCCCAATTCAAATTTGGTGAGGTAATTAAACTGAGAGTAAATAGCAATGGTAGCGATAATTAAAAAAGTAGTCAGTGTAAACTGCAGTACCACTAAGCTTTTAGATAAATAATTTTTTCCCGCCAGTGGCATGCGGTTGTACAATGTTTGCACCGGGCTAAAACCAGACAATACCAGTGCAGGGTAAAAACCCGCCAGTAATGAAGTAATGACGAACAAACCTATATACCCTGCAATTAATTTTGCATCCAGCAAATAAGAAAACGAGAGGGCTTTATTGGATAAAGAATTGAACAATGGCAATACCAGCAGCACCAGCCCAATGGCCAATACAAAGGAGAAAAAACTCAACACAAATGATTCACCTAAAAACTGTCCGATCAGTTGTTTTCTTTCACCACCAATTACTTTTCTCAAACCAATTTCTTTTGCTCTTTTTAAAGAACGGGCAACGGTAAGGTTGACAAAATTGATGCAGGCGATCAATAGCATGAACAATGCAATGCCTCCCAATATTTTTGTATAGATGGGGTTGCTTGCATCCACCAATCCATTCTGTGCTGAAAAATCTGTGCTCAAATGCATATCCAGCAGGGGCTGTAAGCCATACTGGAAACTTTCAGTCATACCATATTGTTGCTTCGTTTCCTTTATCTCTTTTGCAGCATTGGTTTCATACACTTTCTTAAATTTTTCTTCTACTTTTTTTACATCTGCATCAGGATGCAGCACCACAAATGTGTTAAGGTAAAAATTGATCCACTGTTTATCTTCCCTGCCTTCCCGCAGATTCAATTTTATTGGCAGCAGCATCTGAATTTTAATGGAAGAATTTTGCGGTGACTTTGGTACAATCCCGGTTACGGTAAAATTTTGAAAAGCACCTTTATCACCTGTTGGCAGTTCTATCACTTTGCCTACTGCGGCAGATGTTCCAAAAAATTTCTTTGCAACTTCTTCATTCAACACCACCGAATACATGTCTTTCATCAATTCATTCCTGTTGCCTTCCTTCAATGGAAAAGAAAAAACAGAAAAGAAATTATCATCCACATAAGTTGCTTCCTGATCAAAAATTTCAGTACCCACTTTCACCGGCAACTGCTCTCCCTGCAGGCGTACAAATTCTTTTACTTCGGGTATTTCCCTTTTAAAAGCCGGGCCGGGCATCATGCCGGTAATTCCATTCTTGCCCTGTACTTTTCCATCAACAGCAATCGTTGTATTGGTAACACGAAATATGTTATTGGCATTTTCATGAAACCGGTCGTAACTCACTTCATCTTTGTTGTACAAAATAATGAGCATACAACAGGCAAGCCCAATGCTCAATCCTATAATGTTGATAAAGCTGTACACTTTATTTCTGAGTAAATTCCTCCAGGCAATTGTAAAATAATTTTTAAGCATCATACTGTTACACAGGTTATTATTTTAAAAGAATCATTCCCTTATTTCTCTCATGCTGATTGATATGATCTGAACTCTGGTACCCGAACAGATCAAACTAAAATATTCTCGGTAACAGTCTGCCCATCCAGCATCCGTATAATACGGTGGCTGTACTTAGCATCATGCTCACTGTGTGTTACCATGATGATGGTTGTACCCTGTTCATTCAAATCCGTTAGTAACTGCATCACTTCATTACCATTACTTGAATCAAGGTTACCAGTTGGTTCATCAGCAAGAATCAGTTTGGGGTTATTTACCACCGCTCTTGCTACTGCTACTCTCTGCTGCTGACCACCACTCAGTTGCTGCGGATAGTGATTGCGTCTGTGCATGATCTGCATCTTATCCAATACTTCTTCAACTCGTTTTTTACGATCGGCCGTTTTTACACCTGTATAGATAAGCGGCAATTCTACATTTTCAAAAACAGTAAGTTCATCAATGAGGTTAAAACTCTGGAAAACAAACCCGATATTATGTTTCCGTAAATCGGCACGTTTGCGTTCATTGAAGCCAGCTACCTCAATGCCATTAAATAAAAAACTTCCACCATCAGGATCATCCAATAATCCTACAATATTTAATAAAGTAGATTTTCCACAGCCTGATGG
>JANOIQ010000351.1:0-14351 GCA_031407835.1 Chitinophagaceae bacterium | reverse complement strand
ACATCATAGAGATAAACTTTCTCAAACTGCATACTGTTGATCATGTCTGCAATTACTTTCAGATCAAAACTGTCTCCCGTCAGCATTATACGGTCGTACCGAGCGCCCATCAAGTAAGGAATGATCAGCCTGCTCTTCTTTGCAAAGGCATTATCAATAGCATTAGCGGTTTGCAGTAATTGCAACAGTAATGCACTGTCTGTAATGGAGCAGATTACAGTTACTTCATCCCCTTCATTTATATCAAGAATGTTTATGTGCGGCTGATTATCGGGAAAAACGAATCGCTTAATGTTCTGATTATTATTGATGTGAATTGTTTTCATACATTTATTTTGCTTAAATAATAAGCAAATTTAAACAGGCAGATTGACATTTCCAAATTTTGCTTCAAATTGAAGCAAATTAAATATGCATTTGTTTCTTGCCGGAAAGATTATTTCCAGTATTTTGTTTTAAAACCATCCTATTATGGGAATATTAGACTTTATTTTTGGCCGTAATGAAAACAAACCAGTTAAGGTTGATGAACAATCTCTGTTAGAGAACGTAGAGGTAGCACCTGGATTACTGCTTCCCCGTGCCTTTGCAGGGTACTGGTCTCAGATTCAAAAAGCTGAGATTGCATATGCTTCCATCAAAACTTTACCCAAAGAGGATCTGGCTCTTGAAGAAAGTAAATTCGGTCATTATCCATGCATGCCCCTTAATTTTGATTATCCAACTGATAGTAACGGGAAGTTCATGTATCTCCTTGCCCAAATAAATTGCAGAGATATCCCTTCATTGGAGGGATATCCTCATTCAGGTTATTTGCAGTTTTATATTTCGGCTTTTGATGATGCTTATGGATTAGACTTTGAGAATCCTCAAAGCCAGAAAAATTTTCGGGTACTATACTTTGAAGAGAAAGATGTTGAGCCGTATAAAGTAGATTTTGCTTTTCTGGACGATGTAATGCAAAGCGAGATGATACCTGTGAGCAAGTCATGTGGTCTGGAAATAGTAAAGAGTAGTGAGTATCAGGGCTTACAGGATGTTCGTTACGAAAACCAGGAAGTTAATTTATTCAATATAGCAAAGCTTTATCCCTCAATAGAAGATGACTTATGCGAAGCAGCCTTTGACGCATTTACAAGCAATGGACACAAAATAGGTGGCTATGCATATTTTACGCAGGAAGATCCCCGAAAGTATAATGAGAACTACAGCGATTATATCCTGCTTCTGCAGATAGATTCTGATGACGAGATTATGTGGGGAGATGTAGGAGTGGCTAATTTCTTTATTCATCCAAATGACCTTTCTAAAAAAGATTTCTCAAAAGTGATTTATAACTGGGATTGCTCCTAGAGAAGAGCAATTTCGTTTTTAAGATTTGCTCTGGCAGCTGTTTCATACTTATTAAAAAATGTATCGGTCTTAAAAAGACGATCCATTGAAAGAAAATGCTGAAGTGCTTTCCTGCGACCGGGTTTGTACAACAGATCAGGATAAATAGAGTACTCCTTTCTTACATGATGAAAATAAGTTGAATAGGTCTCCCAATCCTTCCCAAGGATACTTAAGTCAGCATCCGTAAATAGATTCACATCATTGTCATCAGACAGCTGGTGTGATTTTGTTGTCAGAATCAACTTATTTACCTGATCAATTAATTCCTCTCTGCAGTTCAGTAAGCTTAAATGCTTTTGTGCAAGCCTTGCACTTTCCTCTTCGTTATCCTTTCGATGTGCTTTATATATGATATCATGATAAAAGACTGCAAATAGAACTGCATTCCAATTTGCAATATTATTCTGAAGATCACTTAACTCGGCAATTAAATTTTCAAGATGATTCAGGGTATGATAATGTCTCTTCTTACCCGTGTAGTTCTTTTCTATCTGTTGCCACAACTTCTCCTGTAATAAATGATCATTTGTGTATTGTTCGGTTAGCGAATAGAAAAGATCTCTTAGCATGCTTATCATTTAAATTTCAAAATGAAAACCTTCTTTCAGTAATTCTTTATATCGCTTTTGATTAAACTGATACATTTTACTGGGCCTTCCTTTGCCATCAGGTTTCGATAACTCGCCGGTTTCTTCTAAAAAATCAAATGACAGGATTTTCTTGCTGAAGTTTCGTCTGTTTATTTCTTTATCAAGCAAAGCCGTATAAAGCTTTTCCAGATCAGAGAAGGGGAATTTTTTATCCAGCAATTCGAAACCTACCGGCTGGTACCTGACCTTGGATCGTAAGCGTTCAATCGCTACCGCTAAAATTTGCCTATGATCAAATGCCAGCGATGGAAATTTCTTTATACTAAACCATTTTGCATTTTCTGCATCTGTACTTGCCTTCAGTTCCTGGTATTGAGTCGTTTTGACAAGACCGAAATAAGCAATGGCAATAATCCGTTGTCTGGGATCACGTTTCGGTTCACCAAACGTGTACAACTGTTCGAGATAGTTTACTGCAATTCCTGTTTCTTCCATCAGTTCTCTCTTAACAGCTTCTTCCAGACCTTCATCGGCCAACACAAAACCACCGGGTATGGCCCAGCTATTCTTATATGGTTCGTATTTCCGTTGAATAAGCAATACGGACACTCCATCCTGCTTGGAATAACCAAAAACAATGGCGTCTACAGCTACTTTTATGTCAGATGATTTATTTTGCATACAATCAAAGCAAAATTATATGAATTCAACCACTTTCGCTAGGAGTCATTTGATTGTATAGCTTTGCTTTAAAAATTTACAATACGATCTTTTGTACCCTCAAAATCTGTCTTGCATACACAACCCACTTAAATTCAATTCGCAATTTTAGTCCTGCTTTAAAATTTTTCTTACATACACTTTTTTATCTACAATGATTTTGATATAATAAACACCATTACTAACATTTCTGAGATTAATCATTTGAAGAAAGTTAACAGACCTTACTCTCTGTTGATTTGTATATATCTTTTGTCCAAGTAAGTCAAAGACCTCTATACCAATATCTTTATTAATAATCCCTTTTGCAGATACATAAAATTCTCCCGGCGAAGGATTTGGGACAACATTGATCAGGAAACTGTTGTCAGGGTTTGTGACTGCTGTTGCCTCGGAGACAGTTATGTTTTGAATTTGCTCATCACCCGTACCGCAATCATTTAAAGCAGAAACCTTTAAAATATAGTTACCTGAAGTTGTCCAGTTGATAGTTACTACAGTTGTATTTTGACCGCTTGTAATTGTACCGCCTCCAATTAATTGCCAATTATAACCTGTTGCTACTGACAAATTATTTATGCTATAGCTCACTGTTTGGCCGTTTGTAACTGTCGTGTTTCCTGTAATTGCTCCTGGTTGGGGGGGAGGTTGATTGACTATTAATGAAACTTGATTTGATAAGGTTTCACATCCAGGAAATGCAGAGACCCTGACTTTATATTGGCCAGTTTGATGAGAACCATATGATGGATTATTGGCACCTGGAATTTCTATATCATTTAGCAGCCATTGATAACTGTTCTTTGAACAATAACCTGTTGAAAGCTCAAGTAATTGGCCAGCACAAAGAACAAGGTTTCCGTTATAAGTTATATTGGCAGCCGGAAGATCACATTGTTTGAATTTAGCAAGAAAAATGTCAATACTTCCACTACTTGTAAGTGTTGTGCTTCCATAAACAACAGAACCGCTGAAACCACCTGCAACAAATACATCAGAATTATTGTTTACAGCAATTGTATATACTTCATCTGCCTGAGCTGCTCCGAAACCTTTAATCCATTTAACCTTTTCATTCTCATCAATACGTACTATAAAACCATCATTGCTTCCTGAGCTAAGTATAATTGTAGAATCTATTTTAAGGGAATTGGCAAAATACCCTGTAAAATAAATTGAGCTATCCGTTGTTTTTATTATTTTTTGGGGGTATTGACGACCTTGCGTTGATGCTTTTGCCCAAAGGGTATTACCGTTCTGATCGAATTTTATAATAATTGCTTTTGCACCTTTAGAAAGCGGAATACTTATATTGCCAACTGTCGCTGTACTATCTACATACCCTACCGTATAAATATTATTTGCTACATCAACAGCAACTGATGTAAGTGCATTCTGTGCCAAATCTGGACTTGAAAGTTGCTTTGCCCACACTGCATTACCATTTGCATCTAATCTGGAAATGTAGCCATCAGTCGTAGCTATAGCAGTCAATGTTGTTAATCCTAAAGTCAATGAAAGTTGAAACCGCCCACAAATAAAAACATTACCCAAGTTATCACATGCAATTCCACTAACACTTTTAAAAGAAGGCCCGGTGCCTATTGTTTGAAACCAGGATTGAGTTCCTGATGTATTATATTTACTTATAAAGAAGCTGCTGTATCCATTCGAATTATCAGTATAGTTCCCGGTTACAAAGATGTTATCATTGTTATCAACTGTAATACCTGAACATCTTGCAATATTGGTTGGATTAATTTTTTTGGCCCATTGAATAATTCCGCTTGGGTTCAGTTTTATTAAAAATGCTGCATCATTATTTGAAATATTAGAAGTAAGAATAGTGGTTCCAAACGTTACTGAATTTTGGAAATAACCCACAACATAAATATTTTCATTTTTATCTTTTGCAATTCCCATACCTTGCTCTTGACTAATATTTCCATAGTTTTTTGCCCATTGAATTTGACCTAAAGCATTATGTTTGGAAACAAATACATCAGGTGAGGAACTTGGTGTAGTTAAAATAATACCACTGCCAAAAGAAGAAGAACCTTGTATACTACCTGTCATATATGAATTACCTGAGATGTCAGTGATTAAATCATATGCATATTCTGAGTATGTTGAACTCCCAGCTTGTGCTCCCCAGATAAATGATTGTGAGGCATTACAGGTCTCTATGCAATTCTGAGTAATTGTATGTTCCTTTCCCGCAACTGTAATTTTTCCTGTTCTCGTACCTCCACTGTTACAAGGAGAAACTGAATAACTAATTACCCCATTCCCATTTCCAGAATTTTTTATTAATGTTATCCAATTATCATTTGTTGTAGCTGTCCATGGGCAACATTGGGTAGTTGCAATATTGAAATTTCCTGAACCGCCGGTAGCCTGGAAATTAATTCCTGTTGCAGGAATTGAATAAGTGCAGGATACGCACCCGGTAATTTGTATCGGAAAATTAACTGTATTATTGTTGTTATCTGTTTCATTAATATCATTTTGATAATCTATTACAAGAAAAACGTAAAAAGTACCACATTGATAACAATCAGGGATACCAAAATTCAGAAGATCAGTAATTGATTGCCCGGCACTCAAAGAGCCTGCCCCCCAATCACGTATAAACTCGTCATTGTTTTGATCAAAAACATTGTCTTTTGAAATATAGACTCCTATATAGATTGGTGAAGCAGTCGCAGTTCCCAGGTTTTGTCTTGTGTAATTTACCAGTACATTTGTTCCGGGAGTTATTGTAGCAGGCGTAAAAGAATTGAATTTGATTGTCAGGTCTGCTGAACCGGAACAATTATTAATGGCAATTGTATTTGCAGATAAATTATTTAATTCTCCATTTGTCCCTTCGCTTATATCATCAATTGCATCTGCTACAATTAAAATATACTTGGTACCAGAGCTTGTTCCAGAAGGGATCGTTAAAGTCTTATTATAAAAAATAGAACCAGCACTAGCAAGGCTATTTACAGATGTGCTTCCTAATAATACATCACTTGCTGAATATGTATTATCAGGGGATAAAAAATATTTTACTACTGATGTTGATGCTGTCGTACTACCAACGTTTTCTATATTGAATGAAGCATTTATTGCATCTCCTGCACAAAGCGTGTTGACTGAAAGTTGTGGATTCGTAATAATTAAATCTGCCGGGGCAGCCTGCCCAATTGTAGTTACACAAATATCAAAGTTCCCGGAAAAAGAACTTCCCATTCCATAGCTAAATACTCTTAAAAGATATGTAGACCCAGCTACAGGAGTAAAAGTTATTTGTTCAGGAGAGCCAATAGGGTTATCGGAGCAACCCCCATTAATTTGAACCATGCTTAGACAGCCATTTGTATATACACCTAATACGGGATCAAAACTACTTAGATTAGACGTAGCATTTACTTTAACAGTAATCGGGCTGGTATTTGAAGCAGTAATAGAAAACCACACATCATCATCATACCGACCTGATTGATATGGATTATTTGCACAGGATGTATAAATTACATTCGAAGTAGGTGGGGTTGCGCCAACAGTTGTGCAACTGGCAACTACACAGGAAGAGCTAATCGGCAGAACTTTAGGAGAACAGGCAAAATCATTATTACACCCAATAATTGAAGCAGTATTAACAATCAATGTAGCAGCATTGCTGGTGGCTGTTACAGATGTACATGAACTTGAAACTTTACAATGGTATTGATAGCCATTCATACTAACATTAGTACTACTTATACCTAAAGTAGGTGTTAAAGCTCCACTATATGGTGAGATATTACTGATATCTGACCAGCCACTTCCAGTGTTTTTTTGCCATTGATATGTTTTACTGGAGCCGTTGGCCAAAATACTAAAGCTTGTTCCCATTGGGCTTGCTACTGTTTTAGAAGCTGGCTGTGAAGAAATAGAGGGAGAAATGCAGGTGCTGTTACAGGTTGCAGATGTCCATTGCATTCTTAAATTATAACATGATGCATTTGAAAAGTTGACGGCATTAAATGAATAAACTTTAAGGTAGTATGTTGTTGCCGATGATGATGTACTTTGAAAATTTATTGTCTCATTTTGAGTTCCTGTATTATATGATTTTCCAATTGCCGGTTGGTTTGTTCCTTCCGGTCCGTAAAGCTCAATATTGTAATCGTAAGGGAGTTTTGATAAAGAAACTGTAAGACTACCACATGCAGCTAATGTTACCTTATACCAATCCACATCATCAAGGAAGCCAATATTTGCATTAATATTATTATCAACAGTGCCTGTGCTTAATGGATATGGATAAGGGGTGCCAAAGAAAAGTGTAGAAGATGTATAAACATTATTTGATTCAAAATAATCTAAACAAGTATTATTTCCATCACAAGTTGTCTCGATACAGCCAGATCCAAAATTCGATCTAATAACATTACCTGGTTCCGCTGCCATGCTGCCAAATGGTCGCCCAAAACCTAAGGTAAAATCTATACCCGGCATATTAGACGAACTGCAATAACTCATAATTGTACCTTTCAAAGGAATAGGCGCAGTGTTACAAAATCCTTCCACTGCGCTACAGCCATCAATTGCCTGATTATGATTAGCACCCCATACACAAGCATGTGTGTGATGAGAACCTAATTGATGACCAGTTTCATGACTTGTAACCCAGGCAGCGTAACTATAATTTGGCCAAGGCTGCTGCTGAGGTTGAGGTAGGGTAAAAATGGCTCCAGAATATGCATGTCGATCATGCTCGGTTAATTCGCACAGAGGTAAAAAATTTTTGTTTGCAGAAATCCCGCCACCAGTTGCACTTCCAAGCAGCATTGCTGTCTCTGCACCAAAATTGGTACGTAAGTTGCAAAAATTATCTATTACCTGTTGCACACCTGACCCATACGGATCCATGCTTGTCCAAATAAATATATTATTCAACCTTGTACCAATGCCTTCGTTCTGATAGATTAAGTTGAAATTATTAAAAATTGATATAATATAGTCATTGACAGCCTGAATATTATTGCCATAAGAGGTATAAATATCATATCTAGATTCCCAAAAAACTTTAAAACATGGTAAGATGCTGGTATTTTTTGAAAGAATATTCGCTTTCAGTTGAGTGGTTGAGATATTTGGCAATATTTTATCTTTGGTTTGACAAAGCTGAAGGATGGGGGTTTTAAAATCTTTATCCGTGTATATAATATGAGTATTAGTTCCCGGTATAATCAATTTGCCAATATTTATATTTCCTTCAGTTTCTGTACAAAGCATCCCAGAAAATTCATCTTCAAAGAAATTAAATGTTGCAATAGATGCTTTTTTGCTCATAATCCCCTGATATGAAGCCCCAGATTTTACAAGTGCAGATTCTGACATATTATTTGATAGGACTTTAAATCCTTCATTAAAAAGATCGGCAATAATTAAGTTTAGAGTAATTTTTTTACCTTTAAACATTATTAAAACTGATAATGCCCGAGGTTTTTCTTTTGCAATTTTCTTTACAACATTCGTAGTCAGTTCTATAAATTCAGAGTGCTTTAAAAAACTAACTACATCTCTATTTATTTTATTGTTTGTCTGCTTGTCGTGTGCTATAGTAAAGTCAACAACAGTAACACTATCTAACTTGCTAAATACATCTTGAACTTTAGTAGTTATTCTACTTAGTGTTCCAGTTTTTTGAATTGTTCCACTATTTACAAGTTTGGAGACTTTCTCTCGATATAAAATTTGAGCTGAAGTTTCAGTTGATGATATAATAAGCAGAATGAAAAAAAGAATAATGTAAACACGTTGCCCTTCTCTAAAATATTTAATCTTTTTTTTTAAAGAATCTCTATTCCTCCAAGAAGTATACAATTGATTAATAATAAATTGGCAACGAATTTTAGTGGGTATTAAGGCAGTTAGCAATTTCATTCTATAGGTTTTGGGTACATAAAAGGTACTTAAACTAGTTGTCAAATAGAATAATTAGAACACCTTTTTTAGGAAAATACACTTTCCAGTGCAGTCTCTATTGATTCAATAGGATTAATCCATATGCTTCTTCACTTGGGAGTTTACAATTTTCGCATAGAGCTAAGTGTGCTTTAGTGTTGTATTTCAAAGCATATTATGTACTGACTCTTATTCTACCTTGCTCTAACGAATTATATTATTACAGGTCAAGCAGGTTTTCAAACTTTTGTAACTGTGCTGTAAAATCATCCATTCAGGTCAGATCTATCTGATAACTGGTACTGCGTCCTCCAGCGTTGCTTGCAAGTGCAAAAGCACCTATTTCCAATAAATGCTGCATATCCCTTGTAGCGGTTGCTTTTGATGTCCTGGTAATTCCAATATACTTTTTGGCGTTCATACCACCTTCAAAACCTTTAGTGCCTTCTTCAAACATTCTCATAACAACAGTTATCTGACGTTCATTCAGCTTGTCTTTGAAACGGTCAAAGAATTTCGTCTTCTTCAATGTGAATTCAATCTGTGTTTCTGCTTCTTCTTGAGCATCGAGAGCCGTTTTTACAAAATACTCCATCCATGGCGTGATTTCATTTGATCTCTGGGCTTTTTCAAGAGAAGCATAATAAATACTTTTTTTAGCTTCTATTGTTCTTGATAAACTCAACATCACAGGACGGCCAATTGTTTGCGATAAAGCTTTCTCGGCAATCGCCCGACCGATCCTGCCATTGCCGTCTTCAAATGGATGAATTGTTTCAAAATACAAGTGTGCAATCGCTGAGCGTACCGGAGCTTTTTTAATTTCATTTTTTCCACCAGGCTCCGTATCATTGAACCATTGAATAAACCTCTTCATTTCCTTTGGCACTTTTGATGAAGGTGGTGCTTCGTAATGCACTTTTTCTTTGCCTATTGCTCCGGAAATTACCTGCATTGGTTCTTCATGAGTACGCCATTGACCTGATTCTATCCGTTTATTCTCCCGCAATAACATTATATGCCATTCAAAAAGTTTTGCTTCGGTTAGCGGTTCTTTGAAGGTCTTGCGAACATCTATCATTAGTTCGCCTAATCCAGCGGCAGATTTATCTTTTAAGTGCTCAGTGCTGTGATGTAAACCAAGGTTCTTACGAATGGAGGAAAGAACATCCTTACGGCTGGGGTATTCGCCTTCTATTTCAGAAGTCTTGATAGCCTCGGCCAGAATAATATCAACAATCACATCCTGTTTCGTTTCTTCGGGCAAACCCTCCAAAATACCAGAAACACGCCCTACCTTCTCCGAAAAGGTAAGCAAGTCGTCTTCCACGCTTTCGAGTGAGAACTTGAAATGAGGCCAGTCGTTTTGTTGCCAATTGTATATTGCCATGAGCCGATTATAGTAGATAATCGGCTCAAATATACTAAAATAAATGAGCCGAATAAGAGAATTATTCGGCTCAAAACTAATCTTTGGTTGATAAATTACACATAGTTTTCAATAGGTTATACTCTAAACCCTCGCCTTTTTACTCTGAAAGCACTCTCTAAAAGCTATCTGTAAGATTCAGAAAAGAAAAGGGGCAAATGCTGCTTTTCTCTTTTCAACCAGTCACGAACCTGTGGTACATTACTCATTCTTATCACTTACAATTTATTGAACAATTAAATACTCACTACTCAATCTCAAAACTATCCTTCACTTTCTCCATATCCATTTTCACTTTTGAGTTTACAATCGTTGCATACAGCTGCGTATGCTTTAGTGTTGTATGTCCAAGCATCTTGCTAACCGATTCAATCGAAACTCCCTGTGATAGTGTAACCGTTGTAGCGAATGTATGGCGTGCCAGGTGCATAAATAGATTCCGTTCAATACCCGCCAGCTTTGCAATAACTTTCAACGAAGAGTTTAGCTTTTGATTCGAAGAAATCTTCCATTTAAAATCCCTGCAGTTTTTTGTTGGGGAGTATTTCAGCAGAATATTTTCCGCTGCTTTTAATAAAGGAATATAACTTAAAACTGTAGACTTAGTTCGGTAGCTTTCTATGTGCTTACTCCCATCCGGTTCAACAATAATATTGTTTTTGTGAAGAGCTTTGATATCAGAATAAGCCAAGCCAGTAAGACAGGCAAACACAAAAATATCCCGGTTTCGTTCAAGTGATTCTGAGAGTCCTTCTAACTGCTGAATTGCTTTTATTTCTTCGGTAGTCAGATATTCACGGTTAACAGGTTTTCTTGTAAGTGGCAAATTATTAAATGGATTGTATCTGATAACCCCTGCTTTAACCGGCTCCTCCAGAATCGTCTTTAAACAGTTCATTAAGGCTGAAGAAGAATTGTGGCAATTCTTCTTTTCTTTGCGCAGGAAATTAAAAAAATCCTCTAGTAAAGTCCGGTCTATACGGCTGACAGGAAGATTCGTAAGTTTCTTTTTAGCAGAAAGAAAATCTTCAAAGTACCTGGCTGTGCGTCTGTACTTATAAAATGTCGGTCTTGATATACTGACGTCAACATTACTTTCAAGTTTTATGAGCTGGAGCTTGGTATACTCCATGATTGTCTGAGGCGCCTTTGATTTCCCCTTGATTTGATCAATCAGCTCCTCCATAGAGAAATCACCCAAGGTTTTTTTCATGTTGTCATAGGTCTCTTCAACCTTATTACTCAGTTTAAATAATTCCTTATTAATAAGATTCGCCTCAGGCAAATTATTGGCTGCAATTCCAATTTTCGGTAACCAATATTGGGGCTCAATTAACTGACCTGTATATAGATCATTTCGTTTGCCGCAATAGGTCAATCTGAGTACGATGGGGTTCTTTCCGTTTGGTAAACGGTGAGATTTTCGGAGCATAAAACTGATCGAAATTTCCCTTCTGTTTTGTTCGTTTAATGGATGGATCATTTTTTTGTTGCTTTTAAGATTGCAAAGTTTTTATTTGCGGGTCACTGTGTGAAACGCATGTCTAAGCATCCTGAAGCAAAGGGGAAAATGTCACTGGATTTTGATTCTCAACACTGGTTTTACCCAGTAAATATGTCACTGAGATGTCACCAAAATGTCTCCAAAATGGTGCTTTTTAGTGCTCATATATGCTTTTTGCGTAAAGCAAAAAGGCCTGAAAATCAGCATAATGCTTTGATTTTCAAGCCTTTAAGTGGTGTGGGCCGGGATTGAACCGGCGACACAAGGATTTTCAGTCCTTTGCTCTACCAACTGAGCTACCGCACCTTTACCAGCCGTAGCCTTAGCGAAGGCTGGATTCCTGAAACACATCACTCCGGTAAGTGGAAGCTACCTTCATTTTTGTGCCTCGGGTTTTACCCAACAAAGTTTTAACGTCGTTGGGGCTGCAAATATAAAGGTATCAGGCTAAAATCTGAAATCAATTCTCAATTATTATCCTTCTGAATTCTTTGTATTTGCTAATGGCTAAAAGCTGACAGCTTTCCTCCCTTACATTCCAAACTCACTAAGAAATTTGATCCGCATAATCTTCAACTGCTCCCAGCTGTAGCCTCCGTCTTCAAGTTCCTGCTGAGCAATTTTCAGATCACTGGTACTACATGTTTTAAAATAATCAATGATCTCTTCCTGCTCATATTCATCAAGCCATTCATCAATGGCATAATCTAACCGAAGCTTTGTACCGCTGGCAGCAATGGTTTCCATCTCTTCCAGCATTTCGTCCATCTGCCAGCCCTTATTTTTGGCAATGGTTTCTAACGGAATCCGTTTGTCAACATTCTGTATCAGGAAAACTTTATTGCCGCTCTTATTTACCACACTCTTCATTATAAAATCATCGGGCTTTTCTACATCGTTCTCTTCAACATATTTTGAAACGAGTTCAACAAATGGTTTGCCATAACGGATCGCCTTGCCTTTACTTACTCCCTGGCATTTCTCTAATTCTTCCAGTGTGGTTGGATAAAGAGTGGCCATATCCTGCAACGAATTCTCTAAGAAAATAACAAACGGAGGCAATGCTTTTTTCTTAGCTTCTTTCTGCCGAAGTTCTTTCAGCATTTCAAACAGCTTCTCATCAGTTGCTGCACCTGTATTACCGTTATCAGTTCCTTCATCATCATCTGCATTAGCTTCTTCGTATAAATTGTTGAGTACAATTTTGAACGACTTTGGCTTCTTCAGAAATGCTTCGCCATCTTTGGTCATCTTCAGCAAACCATATTCTACAATATCTTTTTGAATCAATCCATTCAGCAACATCTGCCTTATCAGTGAGTTCCAGAAATGAAGATCTTTTTCTTTACCCGTTCCAAACTCCGCTATCTGATCGTGCCGGTACATCTGGTTCTGAGGAGTTAACCGGCCAACAATGACAGGTATAACATATTCTGCTGCAAAACGTCCGTCTAATGCCTTCACTGTTTTCAGTACGGTCACGGTTTCATCTTTCGCTTCGATCTTTTCTTTCGGATGTAAACAGTTATCACAGTTGCCGCAATTTTCCTGTTTATATTCTTCTCCAAAATAATGGAGTAATATTTTTCGTCTGCAAACAGAGCTTTCAGCAAAAGCCACCGTTTCCTGTATCATTTGTGCCGTTACTTCACGTTCGCTTAAAGGTTTGTCACGCATCAGGTGTTCCAGCTTACTCACATCCTTGTGCGAATAGTAAAGCAAACATTTTCCTTCCATGCCATCTCTTCCTGCACGACCGGTTTCCTGGTAATAATTTTCAATACTCTTGGGAATATTATAGTGAATCACAAACCGGATATCCGGTTTATCAATCCCCATTCCGAACGCAATGGTGGCAACAATAACCTGCACATCTTCATTCAGGAACTGATCCTGTTTACCGGCCCTTACCTTTCCGTCGAAACCTGCATGATATGCAACTGCTTTAATACCATTGGCCATTAAAATATCAGCCAGTTCTTCCGTTGTTTTACGGTTGAGTGTGTAAATGATGCCGCTCTTGCCTTTATTCTGTGAAATGAATTTAACGATGCTTTTTACCGCCTGATCCTTATTGATCTTTGGCTGAATTTCATAGTAAAGATTTGCACGGTTGAAGGAAGAAATAAAAATATCAGGATTGCGGAGACCAAGGTTGTTTACAATATCACTCTGCACTTTTGGAGTGGCTGTTGCTGTTAATGCAACGATGGGAATTGTTGGATTGATCTGATCCATCATTTCTTTTAGCCGTCTGTATTCAGGACGGAAATCATGCCCCCATTCACTGATACAATGGGCTTCATCCACTGCAAAAAAAGAAATCTGCAGGTCACTGAAAAAATCAACATTTTCCTGTTTGGTTAATGTTTCGGGAGCCACATAAAGCATTTTTGTTTTGCCAGCCAGCAAATCATCATGCACTTCCTTGGTTTCTTTTTTGTTAAGGGTTGAGTTGAGAAAATGCGCCACATCATCTTTACTGCTGTAACTGCGTACCAGATCAACCTGGTTTTTCATTAAGGCAATCAGTGGGCTCACAATAATAGCCACACCCTCACTTACCAGTGCCGGCAACTGGTAACATAAACTTTTACCGCCACCTGTTGGCATAATCACAAACGTATCTTTCCCGTTCAGTACATTATGGATAACGGCTTCCTGTGTGCCTTTAAATGCATCAAAACCGAACTGCTCGTTCAATGCTGCATATAAATCAACAGTATGAACTTTATCAGCAGCGGGTTTTCCGTTTGACTTTTTGATTGCTGTG
>JANOIQ010000333.1:0-8640 GCA_031407835.1 Chitinophagaceae bacterium | reverse complement strand
AAAAATATTGAGCGATGTGGTTTGGGTGATCCGTAAGTTTCAACCCGATGTAATTATGACCCGTTTTCCTCCCGATAGCAGGGCAGGGCATGGGCATCATTCTTCATCAGCAGTATTGGCCCGTGAAGCATTTGATGCAGCGGCTGATCCCAATCGTTTTCCTGAACAATTTCATTATGGCGTAAAACCATGGAAGGCGAAACGCATTATGTGGAATACCTTCAACTTTGGAAATACAAATACAACCAGTAATGATCAATTGAAAATTGATGTGGGTGTTTTTAATCCTATGCTTGGAAAAGGTTATGGTGAAATTGCCAGTGAAAGCCGCAGCCAGCATAAGAGCCAGGGTTTTGGTGTACCACGCCAGCGGGGAGCTGCCATTGAATTCTTTACATTAACGGGTGGCGATTCAATGAAGAGTGATTTTGCTGAAGGGATTGTTACCGATTGGAGCCGTTATGAAGGTGGCTCATCCATCAATCAACATATAGATAAAATTGTTGCTGAATATTCTTTTCAAAACCCATCGGCTTCTGTTAAAAGTTTAGTTGAATTATACAAAGCCATTGAGAAAATTAATGATGGTGATTGGAAGATGAAAAAACTGAATGAGGTAAAGAGTTTGATTGAAGCCTGCGCAGGATTGTGGATGGAAGCAAGTACAAATCAGGAATTTATTGTTATGGGCGACAGCCTTCGTGTAAACTTTAATGTGATCAGCAGAACTACTGTTCCTGTTGAACTGCAAAGAATAAGGATTGACAGCAGTAATATTCTTTCTATACCAGATAGCACAAAAGTTAAATTCAGTTTTTATGAAGAAGCATTGAAAAAAGAAATGCAGGAGCAACCATATTTTGTTGATACTGTTCTGAGCAAAACGTTAATGCCCAATCAAGGTATAAATTTTACAAGAAAGATTTTGGTAAAGAGAAATGAAACAGAACCTTACTGGATTTCTAAGCCAATGAGTACCGGAAGTTTTACAGTTGATGAGCAGACAATGATTGGTATGGCAGAAAATGCTCCTGTTTATGAAGCATTATTTTTTGCAACGGTTTATGGAACTGATTTTGTTTTCAGTAAACCCGTAATGGTTAAGTCTACAGATGCTGTAAAAGGTGAGCTGTATCAAAAGCTGGTTGTATATCCGCCAGCATTGATTAAGGCAAATAATTCATTATTACTTTTCAAAGACACCGAATCAAAAAAGGCAAACTTTACGTTTTCTCCGCAAGCAACTCTTAAAACAAAAGCTTCTGTTTCAATCAATACATCTAATGGATGGAAGCTGAAACCTGATTATGGAAATTTCCAGTTTGTGAAGGGACAGGATTATGAACTGCAGGTTGCAGTAAAGCCCGACCAGTTTATGAATGGCTCAACAACTTATGTGCAGCCAAGTTTTACATCAGGATTCTCCAGGTTTAACAGGCAACGGGTTCGTAAAATTGAATATGATCATATCCCCGTTATTACTTATTTTCCTGACGCAGTTACAAAAGTTGTTGAAGTTGATGTGAAGATTACCGGAAAGAAAGTTGGATATATTAATGGAGCAGGTGATTTTCTTCCATACTGTCTTGAACAGTTGGGATATAAAGTTGATTTTCTGAAAGAAGAACAATTGACTGTTGAAAATTTAAAACAATACGATGCCATTATTACAGGTGTTCGTGCTTACAATATTCATGCATGGCTGAGCAGTGCTTATGATGGGCTGATGCAATATGTAAAAGAAGGAGGAATTTTGTTAGTTCAGTATAATACCAGTAATCAATTAGGAACTGTAAAAGCAAGAATGTCGCCTTATCCGTTTGCCATTTCAAGAAACAGGGTAACAGAAGAAGATGCGAAAGTGAGTTTCCTTGCTCCCAAACATGTTGTGTTGAATTACCCGAATAAGATTACTGAAAAAGATTTTGAAGGATGGGTGCAGGAGCGTAGTGTATATGAAGCTGAAAATACTGACAGTAATTATGTCTCTATTCTCGGCATGAATGATGCAGGTGAACCGCAGCGGAAAGGAAGTTTGATTGTAGCTGATTATGGTAAGGGAAGATTTGTATATTCATCTGTTGCATTTTTCAGGCAATTGCCTGCAGGTGTACCCGGTGCATATCGATTAATAGCTAACTTGCTGGCGAAGCCGGTAAAGAAGTAAAAATAGTGTTGTCAGAACATCGGACATGTCAGAAGCTTCATTTGAACAATAATAAATAAACTGAAACAGCATATCGGATATGAGCAATCAAAAAAAGCAATCTTCCATTGAAAAAACATTATTAATAGGGCTTGCTATTGGTTTACTAATCGGCTTTATCAGCAAACGGATAGCTTATGGTTTGTTGCTGGGTGTTGGATTGAGTTTATTGATTGCTTATGTAATGAAGCCAAAGCAGCAGGATGATGACAGGAGATAGGAGTGTGGAGTCTGTAAAAATCTTGATAAGCCATTGTACAATTTCAGGACTATCCTTCGACAAGATCAGGGTTACAAAATTATTGGTTTGTTGATTGATGCAAAAATGTACAAGAGTGCGACGCCGATACAGCTGATAACAGTAATAAACCCGACATCAAAAAAATAAAATCATTCATGAACGATTTGCCAAACAAAAAAGAAACGAACTGGACAGGCTGGTACATCAGCGTGGCAGCTGAGTTACTTTTACTCATCATCTTCTTTTATTTCTTCACCCAACAGTTTGCATGAATTTTCAACTTACAGACTGGACAGTATTGATTGTTACATTGCTGGGAGTGATCTCTTATGGCATGTATAAAAGCCGTACGTCTAAAAACCTGGAAGGATATTTTTTAAGTAACCGGCAAATGCCCTGGTGGCTGGTAATGCTGAGCATTATGGGTACGCAGGCCAGTGCTATTACTTTCTTAACAGCACCCGGACAAGCTTATACTGATGGAATGCGTTTTGTGCAATATTATTTCGGTTTGCCTCTGGCTATGATTGTATTGAGTATCACATTCGTTCCCATTTTTCATAAACTGAAATTATTTACAGCGTACGAGTTTTTAGAAAAACGCTTTGATTTAAAAACAAGAACACTCACATCTTTTTTATTTTTATTGTCAAGAGGATTAAGTACGGGTATCAGTATTTATGCTCCATCGCTGGTGTTACACAGCATGCTTGGCTGGGATATTTATGTAACCAATATTTTAATGGGAGGTTTACTCATCATCTATACCGTAACAGGAGGTGCAAAGGCGGTTGCTTATACACAGCAATTACAATTTATCATTATTTATGCAGCGATGTTTGTTGCCGGTTATTACGCCATTACATCCCTGCCCGAAGGAATTGGTTTTGTGGATGCACTTCATATTGCCGGTAAAAGTGGAAAGCTGAATGTAATTACAACAGGTGTTACAGAAAATGGATTCGACTGGAAAGACAAATACAATATCTGGAGTGGTATGATTGGCGGGTTGTTTCTTGCGTTGAGTTATTTCGGAACTGATCAAAGTCAGGTGGGGCGATATCTGACTGCAAAAGATACGAAAGAAAGCAGGGTAGGATTATTAATGAATGGTCTTTTAAAAGTGCCGCTTCAGTTTTCGATTCTGTTGATCGGTTGTTTGTTATTTGCTTATTATTCTTTCTTTAAAGCACCTGCCTTTTTTAATAAGGCACAGGAAGAAGTGGTGTTGAAAAGCAGCTATGCAGGAGAATATAAAAATGCTGCTGCCAATTATGAACTTGTTCAAACTGAAAAAAAGTCTGCTGCAGTTCAGTTAACAACAGCATTGAAGCAAAAAAATGAACAGGGTATTTCTTCTGCAAGAACAGAAATGCAGCAGGCAGAAACAAATGGGAAGAAGATCAGGGAACAGATGAAAGGTATCATTAAGAAAGCTGATCCCAATGCTGATACTAATGATACCAATTATATTTTTCTTCGTTTTGTAGGCGATGTGCTGCCAAAAGGTTTGGTAGGCCTCATTATTGCTATCATCTTTCTTGCAGCCTGGGGAAGTATTGCAGCAGCACTCAACTCACTTGCTTCCTGCACCATGATCGATTTTCATAAAAAGTTTTCAAAGAAAGAACTGTCACATAAAGAAGAATATAACTGGGGCAAGCTGTACACATTGTTCTGGGGATTGTTCAGCATCCTGATTGCCTTCTTTGCTTATAATCTTGGTAACAGCTTAATTGAAGCAGTAAATATTTTAGGCAGCTGGTTTTACGGAACAATTCTCGGCATTTTCCTGGTTGCCTTTTATTTGAAGCGGGTAGGAGGAAGTGCTGTATTTATTGCAGCTATTTTATCGGAAGTGATTGTCATCAGTGTGTACTACATGGATATCATTTCTTTCCTGTGGCTGAATGTAATAGGAGCAATCGCTGTTATTCTGCTTTCCCTGTTTATCCAAATTTTAACAAGTTTTAAAAGGGCCTGATTTCGGGAAATGAACTTACCTTCGCCGCATGAAAAATAGACTATTAATTATAGCATCTGTACTCTTTGTATCGGCTGTATTTGTTCAATGTAAAGGCGATTGTGCAAAGGAAGAATGTGATAATATGGCGCCACCAACGTTTTCGTTCAGATTGTTAAACAGTGCCAATAAAGACTTACTGGTTGGTACGGCCAAACAATACGATTCTGCCAATTTAAAAATAACTGCAAAGGCAGTGAGTAACGGCAGTATTACAACTATCAACCGTTTATTCTATTACATTGGCGACACAATTGCTACAACAGGCTTTACCGTTGATAAGAACTATTCAGTGTATTATCTGTCATTGAATAATGTGGTTACTGATTCGATGTTTTTTGGATATACCCCTAAACAATCAGCCTGTTGCGATTTGAGTTATTATTATTTTAACCGGTTTAATACAACCGACATTCCCGGTGGATTACCCTTGCCTATCACCAATGGCTATACGATCAGAAAATAAATTTCTTCCATAAGTATAAAAAAACCTCACTGTATTTACAGTGAGGTTTTTTTATATACAATTCATTTATTTATTTCAGATCTTTCTGCAGTTTTTCATTCAGTGCAACATAATCATCATTCTTTGCTTCTTTTGCCAGTTCCATTGATTTCATGGAAACAGCCATAGCTTCAGATTTCTTTCCCTGCTTTGCCAATGCTTTTGCTTTTTGATAATAAACCCAGAATGCTTTTGGATTTTGTTCGATGGCTTTATCAAACCAGATAACTGCCTGGCCCAGGTCTTTGCTGTTATCAGCATAATAAGCAGCTGCACTAAAGTAAGGGCGGCTGTCATTTTTCATCATGGTTTCAATCTGCTTCATTACTTTACCATCAACATCGGTTGTAATGGGAAAAGAAATCAATGTTTTATCCCACGCCATCATCAATTCACAGCTGTTATCTTTAATATTTTCAAATGAAATACCAAATGTTTCAAAACTCCATGGCAGGGTCATTGGTTTAGCCATTACACGCACAACATCCATTTCCTTTTTGTAAGCAGTTGGAGAGGTTACATCCGTTTGTTTGCTGATGATGATTGTCCATTCATTAGCTGATGGAATAGCAAGTAAACCATATTTGCCTGCAGGAATTTTTGTGCCACCAATAGTTACCTCATCTGTAAAGGTTAAGGTTGTTGCACCGTTGGCACCTGTGCGCCATACTTTATCAAAAGGAACCAGGTCGCCGAATATTTTACGGCCTTTCATATTGGGACGGCTGTAAGAAAGTTCAATACTTCCGAGCCCGAAATCCTGTTTAACGGTTTGAGTGGTTGATGGTTGCGGTGTTTTTAACTGTTGCGCTTCTGCCAGTAAGATGGAAGCAGCACAAATGGCTGATAAAAGAAATTGTTTCATTGTTGACAAGTAGTTTAGGTGCCAAAGATAGGGAAGTGAATGAAAGCGAAAGAAGATTTATATAAGTGGAATCAGAACTGAATGGTTAACCGGGCACGCTCTTTTTTGCCGGTTTTTGATTTCCATTTTGGTCCTTCTTTAATAATACGTATGGCTTCGTTGTTACAGGTATTGCAGCTGGAACGTTCAACTTTCAGGTTGGCTAGCGAACCATCAGGATTTACATCAAACGAAACTTCCACTTCTTTCTTTTCAGCTGACTGTTTTTTTAAGTTGAGATCAGCTTCACGCAGGTTATTAACAATATAGGTACTGTAGTTTTTCCAGCCATCTGCAGGTTCACTTTCCATTTCAGTTACTTCTGTTTTCATGGCAGATGGGCGGTCTTTATTTTTTTCATACAAACGTTCACGGCTGGGTGCATTTGCAATAACCGATTCATCTTTCAGTATAATTCTTTGTGTTTGATTGCTTCTTATTTGCAGGGAGTTACTGAAATAGCCAACTGATTTTGTTTCCACATTCAAAACAGTATCAGCCGATACTAATGTAAAGTTTCCTTTTACATCAGCATAAGTTCCTACACCTGATTTTATTTCTGTTACATTGGCAAAGGGTAGGGGCTGATTGTTTTCATCTACCACTACACCGCTGAATTTATTCAGGATAACAAAGTTCGATTTCTTTTTTTCTTCTTGTCTTGCATTGGTTTCGTATTCTTTAAATTTTACATCCTCCATTTTTGATTGAGCAGATGCTACGTTCCCACTTGCAACAGGTTGTTCTTTTACGATTGCCGGTTTTGTTTCAGCAACTATGGGTTCGTTTGCAGGAGCTGTTGTTGTTTCAAAATCCTTTACCGGCTTTTCTCTTTTATAAGAAGGTGTGGCGGCAGGAGGAGTAACAATAATTTTTGCATTGTCATTTACAGCAACAGTGTTTGAATCAACCTGAGTTTGAATCCTTACAACTGATGCAGTATCTGCTTTTGCAAGTTCAGCAACAGGAGTTTTGTTTTTTAGTTCTGTTTGATTGAACATGCGGTACAGCACTACGGATGCACTTAATACGATGATCAACCCCGCAGCAATGCTCATCCATTGGCGGAAAGAACCTTTGATTACAATACCTGTCTTCTGTTTCCTTTCGTTCAGCCGTTCTTTCAGTTCAGTAAGATCAGCCTGAAAATTTGTTTTACCTGCAGAAGTACGATAGCCATCAACCGCATCATCCAGGAATGGATCATCCATCATGGCCTGTTCAAAGGCATGCATTTCAGCAACATTCATTTTGTTGCTGAGGTAACGTTCAATATCGTGTGTGTTGTAGTTGATCTTCTTTCTTTTTACTAATGACTATTTACTGTCGGTTAGCTGTTTTCCCTGCAGCTAAAAGCGATCAGTTTGCAGCTTTTTCTTCCATACAAAGTTTCAAATTTCTCCGTCCATTCTGAATATTACTTCTCACTTTATTCCAGTCAATCCCTGTTTGTTCCATAATATCGTTGTAACATTTCCCCTGTAAATAGAACAAGGTAACACAGGTTTTCTGTTCTGCCGAAAGCTGTTCCAGGCATTTTTCCATGCCCGTCAGTTGTTCTTCCTTCTGCAATACATCCTCCAGATGCAGCATTTCCTCCATTTGCATAAACTGCTCTGGGATTTCTACGGTATTGTGACCTTTTTCCCTGCGGAGGTGCATCAGGCAATGGTTGCGGCTGAGCGTATAGAGCCAGCTTTTGAAATTACTCACTTCATGCTGTTTCAGTTTGGTAATCAGTTCCTCGTAAATATTAATTACGGCATCTTTTGAAGCTTCCGGGTCTTTCAGGTACTTGAGGCAAACACCATATATGAGATCCATATAGCGCTGGTAGAGGATGGAGAGTGTGTTTAAATCGCCATCCTTCCGGTAAAAATGTACCAGCTCTGTATCGGAATAATTGTTCTTTTCTTTTTCACGGATGAATGCCAAGGAAAACAGTTGAGGGCGGAAGTTAGGTAAAAATATTTTTTGAGTTGGTTGTGTAATTGTGAAAGTATCAGCATCTGATTTAAAAATCACAATTTATGCGTTACATTTTTGCCGCAGTTATTCTTGTAGCTGCCATCATCAGCACCGGTTTTTATGAACCTGTTACAGTTACAGGTAAAGTAACAGATGAAAACGGATCGCCGCTTGCAGGTGTTTCTGTTTTTGAAAAAGGAAAGAAGAACGGAACTGCAACAGATGCTGCAGGAGGGTTCAGTATTAAAGTGTCTAACAGTAAGGCAACTCTTATTTTTTCTTATGTTGGGTACGAATCAAAACAAACAAAACTAAACGGGCAAACAAGTTTAACTGTTTCACTAAAGCCTGGTGAAGCGAAACTGGAAGAGGTAGTTGTAATTGGTTATGGGACAAGAATTAAAAAGGATATGGCTGGTTCTGTAACAGTAATGGACCAAAAAGCAATTAACTCTAATGCCCCTTATTCAAACAGAGAAATGGAAGATGTTTATAATACCGAAGATTACGACGGTATTACCGAAAACCGTTTTCGCAAAGTAAATGATGAACCTCTTTCCACTTTCTCTATTGATGTGGATGGTGCATCTTACAGCAATGTGCGCCGGATGATTAACTATGGTCAGTTGCCGCCTGCAGGTGCAGTACGTGCGGAAGAGTTCATCAACTATTTCAAATACAAATATCCACAGCCAACAGGTAATGATCCCTTCAGCATCAATACAGAAATGAGTGTTTGTCCATGGAATAAGCAACACAAACTGGTGATGATTGGTTTGCAGGGAAAACAAAT
>JANOIQ010000276.1:0-6684 GCA_031407835.1 Chitinophagaceae bacterium | reverse complement strand
TGACCGTTCTTCATGGCATCAGGCTTGATCATTGTAAACGTACGATTGCTCATAGTATTCTTTGTTTTTTGCGCCGCAAAGATAGGGAAGATGAGAGAAGAGAATGGGTTTTGTGATTTGTAATTTGGAATTGGGGTGCAGTTGATTACTCATATAATTAACCAGATTCCTGACGCCTAACTCCCTCTTTTCCCCTACATTTGCAGCCGCCCGATATGCAAGCAATCAACGAATTATATCCTTTACTGCACAGTCCCGGAAAAGTGGTTATCACCACCCATCAAAAGCCCGACCCCGATGCCATGGGTTCGTCTTTGGGATTGTATCATTTATTACTACAGCTTGGCCATAGTGTGCAGGTCATTTCTCCCACTAACTGGGCCGCTTTTTTAAACTGGATGCCCGGTTGCGATCATGTGCTCAACTACGAAACGAATATTGATAAGTGCAATACCATCTTAAATGAGGCCGATTGGATTTTTTGTCTCGATTTCAATGCACTCAACCGTACCAAACGGATGGCACCTGCATTGGAAAATGCAAAGGCACAAAAAATATTGATTGATCATCACAGGGAACCTCAAACAGAAGTATTTGCTTATGGCATCAGTAATACAGCCAAAAGCTCTACCTGTGAAATGGTGTATGATTTCATACTGCACAGCGGTCATATTGAAAAAATTACCAATGAAATGATGCAATGCCTGTATGCTGGAGTAATGGGCGATACAGGGAGTTTCCGTTTTGCATCTACATCCGCATCGGTATTTGAAATGATTGCCGATTTTAAACGAAGAGGACTGGAGCATACAGTCATTCACGATCATATTTACGATAATTTTTTAGAAAACCGGTTCCGTTTTATTGGTCATGTATTGATGAACAGGATGGAAGTGGATTATGAAATCAATACAGCACTGATCTGGGTTACCAAGCAGGATTTGCTGCGTTTCCAGATTAAAACCGGCGATACAGAGGGTTTGGTGAATTATCCACTTGGTATCCAGGGCATAAAACTGGCTGCTTTGATTATTGACAGGGACGAAAAAAGAAAATGGAGCTTCCGCAGCAAAGGAGAGTTTGATTGTAATACTTTTGCACGCCAGCATTTTAACGGGGGCGGACATTTCAATGCAGCGGGAGGAGAAAGAGATGAAAGCCTGGAGGCGAATGTGAATTTGTTTAAAACGGTTATTCAGAATTATAAATCGCAATTATCAACTTTTTAAATACAAACAATGAAGAAAATTCAATCCATTTTTGTTGCCATGCTTGCTATAGTGGTATTGGCATCATGCGGTGGCGGCTCTTTCAAAAAAGCAAAGAGTGGCTTACTGTACAAAATTATTTCTGATGGTAAAGGGGCTCAACTGAAAGCCGGAAACTTTATCAAATTCAATGCAATCGTAAAGCAAAAAGATTCTGTTACCTATAATTCATATGGTAAGATTCCTGCATTTACTGCCGTTGACAGTGTTGGACGTCCATATGATCTTTCTGAGATCATTCCGTTGCTTCATGCAGGCGACAGTTGCGTTATTGTTCAGAGTGCTGATTCAATTGCAAAATTGAACATGGGTCAAATGCCTCCCGGTTTAAAGAAAGGTGATAAGATCACAATCTCTATCCGCATTACCAAAGTAATGACTGATCTTACTGCTGCTCAAAATGAATTCAATGCTGAAATGACTGCGCAAAAAGAAAGAGAATTCAAAGCCGTAGAAGCATATCTCAAATCAAAAAATATTACTGCAACCAAAACTGCTTTGGGAACCTACGTTGAAGTTCTCAACCCAGGCACTGGTGAAAAACCAGACAGCGGAAAGCAGGTTACTGTAAAATATACAGGGGTGAATTTTGAAGGAAAGAAATTCGATTCAAATATTGATACTTCTTTCGGCCATACTGACCCTATGAGTTTTGTCATTGGTGCACAGGGAATGAGTCCTGGTTTTGAAGATGGAGTGAAACAACTTGCAAAAGGTGGTAAAGCAAGAATCTATGTTCCTTCAATGCTGGCTTATGGCATGCAGGGTAATCCTCCTGTAATTAAGCCTTACGAAAACCTGATATTTGAAGTTGAAGTACTGGATATAACAGTTCCAAAACCACAACCTCAGGGACCACCTCAACAGGCTCCTCCAAGTGGTGGAAATCCAAATCAATAATATAAGATATTGAAATAGCGAACCGGAGACAGGAAACTGTCTCCGGTTTTTTTATGTCCGGTCTGAAGATGTCAAGGCTTAAATAACAGCCTTTTTCATTTTCGTTTTAATATTACAAGGGGACATTTCTGCTTAACTCTTAATCTTTGTGCATAAATACCCTATATTTTAACATTCAGTTATGCAAGAAGCCCCTACGCACAAATATTATCATTTTAAGGTATGGTGAGGTAACTTTTATAAGCTAGCTTGCCGAAATGAAACAACTAATAATTATTTGAATTTTATAAAATGGGATGTATTTGCCATCTTATTTTAATAATTAAATGTGATTAAATGAAAAAAGGCATTACTGTTATATTTTTTTTGATTTTTTCTGTAAAGTTATTTGCATACAAGGAGAGTGTGGATATAGGGGGCAAATTTATACAAACGAAGATGTCTTCTGTAAATTTGCTTTACTATGATGTGGTAAAAGGGGATTTTACCTACATATCAACTTCAAGCGTTTCTGTCGAAGGAAATTTCTTGTTTGCATTCAAATTGACAAAACCGGTTTATTGTAAGTTTTATGAAGACTTCTTTTTTATAACACCCGGGGATTCAATAAACATTGAAATTAATGACGATAGTCTTTCAGCAAAAGGTTATAAGTTAAAAATTTCCGGTAAGAATGCCTGTCATTATGAATTTTCTGAATTTCTTAAAAACAAATCTGAGATTAATATTGATAAGGAGATTAAAAACTATAAAGGTAACTGGAAGGAATTTCAAAAAACATGCTACAAAAAATACCAGCAGGATACTTTGTTATTAGGAATATATACTTTAAAAAACAAAGCATCTGTGGAATTTAAAAACTATTTAAAGGAATACTTATTCAGCGAATATTTACAATATCCTTTAATTCCACTATACAGAACAGTAAATTATGACGTCCCTTTAATAGAGAAGCAATATCAACTTATTAACATTGACTCTGTTTTTAATGTGGAGACTTTATTTCAACATCAACCATTCAGGCAATTTTGTGGCGATTATTTAAAATTTATCAAATCAAAGGAAGTGATTAATAAGAGCACTTCAGGAGAAAATCTGGCTCTGTATTACTATTTTAATTCAAAATATACGGGCCATATAAGAGAATTATTCCTTGCATTTATATTTAATGCAGCACTTAAAAAGACTGCTCAGGAAGAAAAAGAAGTTATAAAAAAAATAAGCAGCAATTCTGAATTTTTTAAAGACGAAGCAATACGAGAGTATATACAGGCGAAATATGTTTTGTTTGCAAACATCAGTAATAAACTGCCTGATTCAATTACAAATATTCAGTTGATTAGCATTGATGGGAGTAAAACAAGCCTTAAAAAGATTATTGAGTCTTTTAAAGGAAAGTATATCCTGATTGACAATTGGGCAACATGGTGTGGACCATGTTTGCAGGAAATCGAAAAGGCAAGTGAGGTACAAAATACAGGAGTTGTTGAGAAGGATGGAATAATAATATTGTATCTGTCGGAAGATAAGAACTCTGCAAGTTGGGAGAGTTATATGAAGAAAAACGGAAAAGAATTAAAATATAGTTTTTTGTATTCAAATGTTCCAAATTCATTTATGCAATATTTTAATATAACAACCATTCCAAGATATGTTTTACTGGGAAAAGAAGGGCAACTGCTAGATGCGGATGCCCCAAGAATATCTGAATATGGTAATTTGTTAAAAGTAATAAATCAAAGGTCTAATATAACGAATTGAGCTGTTTAGGGATTACCAAATAATTTGATTTGAGTAAACCATTTATGAGAATAGTAATTTACTAGTAAAGTATAAAAGCCAGATCAATTTAAAATGCAAATGAGAAGCATAGTTCTTAAGATTATATATCTATACCAAGGCTTACGTCGTTGTATAGCTTTAAAATTTAAAATTATGAAGCTTTTACTTTTTCTTACTGTTTTCTTGACAGGAGTGAATGCAAATTCTAATGGGCAGTTTAAATTTGTTGATTCCTGCTCGAAATTTAATTTACATATAAAGATTGAGAACCCTTATTCAGATACGATTGTATACCGCTACAAGGATTGTAACCAAAATGCAGGAATTACGGAGCGTGTTGTACTTAAAAAAGGGGAAGCCAAAATATCAGGGTATATTAACCGTTCAGCAGAGATGATTATCAACTGTAATTTGAATGCAAAATTTGAAGATTCGAGTTTTTTCAGATTAATACTGGAACCAGGAAATATAACTGTGAATTTAATAATGGCAGGTGCAAATATTATCAATCAGGTTACAACAGGTTCGTTGTCTCAAAATGAAAGACAAAAGTGGAGTACGGACAACAGGTTTTTACTGCAAATGGAAAACAAATATTTAAGAGAATTCAGCAGCTTTATAAGAAGTAGTTCAAAACTGGATTC
This sequence comes from Chitinophagaceae bacterium, assembly GCA_031407835.1. GTDB lineage: Bacteria > Bacteroidota > Bacteroidia > Chitinophagales > Chitinophagaceae > Lacibacter. The sequence continues at coordinate 2,090 of JANOIQ010000276.1, read as the reverse complement.
TGTTGAACGCCAGAAAAAAATCGGTGAGTATCAAAATAAATTTGATGTATTGAGCGAATTGAAAGCCATAACTGCTCTTGACTACATTAAACTGCACTCTGCTTCCTATTTTTCTGGCGCTTTACTTTTCCATTATAAACGGCTCTATACCCCGGATATAATCATGAAACACTTTAATGGGTTGTCAAAGAATGTACAGCAAAGTGATTTTGGAAAGTACATTCTGGATGAGGTATTCAAGAGAAGTAATAACTGGGATTTTTTAGAAGTGTATATGGATAGTGCCAGCTACAGAAAGCTAAAGAATATTAAAAGCATTTTTGATGTATCACTTACAGGATTGGACGGGGAAAAAATACCACTATCAAGATACCGGGGTAAAATTTTACTGCTTGATTTTTGGGGTAGCTGGTGCAGGCCATGTATTGCCAATATCCCTCATCTAAATCAACTGATAGGCGAGTTAAAAGATTACCCTGTGGAAATCATTTCTGTAGCATTTGAAACAAAAGAAGGCGACTGGAGAAATACCATTTTAAAAAATAACTATGGTGGAATTCATTTATTAGACAGCGAAGGTATTCTTTCAGCTTACTACAAAGTCTTAGGGGCGCCAAAGTATGTTATTGTTGGGCCGGATGGGACTTTGCTTAATAATGATGCTCCATATGCAACAAGTCCACTGTTAAAAAAGACTATTCTTGAGATAATTACAAAACAAAAATTGTGATTTTTTCCAATGTAATTTAAAGGATCATAAACCTATGCATAAATCTATTGCCATTCTTACCTGTTGGATGGGCCAATATCCCTGGTACTTTCAAATTCGTAATATTACTGCTTTGATGAGTGCAATTTTGCTTGGAATGAATTAACAGCTGGCCGTTCAATTTTTGATCAGAGATCGAAAGTTTTACTCACTTAATAAAAGCAGCAAAACTCACCGGATAAATTAGAGCCCATTTTGATTTTATATTGATGGAAGGAAAAAACAGGCAAAGTGGTTTTTGATAAGGAGAGAATTATTTACAAAAAAAAATTTGAAGCTGCTTTATACCACCTGCAATCAAATCCACCCCTAAAAAACTAGAGTTAGCTAAGTTACCTGCAATCTAGATTGCCTTCTTTTACAGCTATACGGCCTCATATGCTTGGTGTAATTCAATTGCTTCCACAGCTTCCTTCACATCATGCACTCTTAAAATAGCAGCGCCTTTAGTTAAGGCAATGGTATTGAGAACAGTTGTGCCGTTCAATGCTTCTTCGGCAGTTATGTTCAGCGTTTTCCAGATGGTTGATTTGCGGCTCAGCCCTGCTAATACAGGAACATGAAAGATTTGAAAGGCTTCTAATTTTTTCAGCATTTGAAAATTATGCTGAATGGTTTTGCCAAAGCCAAAGCCCGGATCAATGATGATATCTGTAATACCAGCCTGTTTACATTCATCCATTTTATGAATAAAATAATCCACCACTTCTTTTGTAACATCATCATAAATTGGATTTTGCTGCATGGTTGCCGGTGTTCCTTTCATATGCATGGCAATATAAGGTACATGCAAGGCTGCAACAGTTGCAATCATTTGTTTGTCCATTTCACCGGCACTGATATCATTTACGATATCTGCACCTGCAGCAACCGCTTCTCTGGCAACTGTTGAATGATAGGTATCAATCGAAAGGAATGTTTCCGGAAATTTTTCTTTGATCAGTTGAATAGCTGGTAACACCCGCTGTAATTCTTCTTCTGCTGTTAAACGATCACTACCCGGTTTAGTAGTTTGTCCGCCAATATCAAGAATAACGGCACCCTCACTGATCATTTGTTCTGCTTTTGACAGAATATCATCCAATTGCTGCACACGGCTGCCGCTGTAAAATGAATCGGGTGTAATATTCAAGATGCCCATTACAACAGGCTTTTCAATCACCAATAATCTTCCTTTGCAGTTGAGTGTGTACATTGTATTTTTGAGGACTGTGCTGATACTTCGCCCAAGGCTTCGTACCACAAAGTACCAGCACGAATTAACGAAACAATTTTGAACAAGTAATGAGTACAATAGATCAATATACCAAAGCTATTGCTG
>JANOIQ010000267.1:0-14535 GCA_031407835.1 Chitinophagaceae bacterium | reverse complement strand
AATACTTTGCACAAAAATCAGGTTTACCCTGGCGAGATAATCTTTTTTATCAGCCGCTGTCATCACATCAATTACAGAACTTCCATTATTCACACAAATATTGTCGTAGTTATACCAGGCAGCAACAGCTTTTGCACCCTTATTGTAAGTAATTGGATTTGTAAAAATAAAAATGGGGTATACCGAATCCACCTTTGAACAAAGCATAATTTTTACCGGTAAAAACTCATTTAAAAATTTATCGGAATAAAATCGGAACCAGGTACTGTCTAAAAGGGTCAATTGCTTTTTTACATATAAAGGATCAGCTTTTACCATTTCATATCCAGGATTCCAGGATCCGGGAGTAGTAGTAGATGGTGTGGCATTTTTCCAGCCATTGGGTGTCCAGTAAGTATCCTTATCTGTAAAATTATACAGCAGGTAAGTGCCAAACTTATTGTAAAAGTTTACAATGCTGGCATCGTAATCATTAGTACCCTGCGGCACCGTGTAACCCTGGTTTCCTTCTGAAGGGGTTAATGCTGCTTCTTTTTTTGTACATGAAAATAGTACGACTGTTAGCAGAACGTACAAAGAGAGATATAATTTATTTTTCATTGTATATTTTTTATTGTTTAAAATTACCATCCACCTTTTACCGGGGATTTTGCGCCAGGTTGTAGTTATTTTCCATGGCAGTATAGGGAATCGGCAATGTATAAATGAGGCTATTCGCATTTAACGTATAGGTAGTTGATACGGCATTGGCATCAATAAACGTATGTGTAACCGGCAGGGCCCAACGCCTGATATCAAACCAGCGGTGCCCTTCTTCCAAACAAAGCTCCCTTCTGCGTTCGCTTTGGTAAAAAGTGTACAACGCATCTGCATCAGTAATATTTACCGGAGTGTAGGCCACATTTCTGGTATCATACCGGCTAAGTCTTAGAGCATTTATATCGCTTAATGCTTGTGTAAGGTCTGCGGAATTGCCTGCAAGCTTGTATCTCTTAATTAATGCTTCGGCCCTGTTTAAATAAATTTCTGCCGTTCTTATGCCCCTGTCGCCATAAACCTGCTGGGGTGTTAAGTTACTGATTTTGGCACTTCTGAGTGGGTACTGCACACTGGCATTGGTGTATTTTACAAAGTAAGAAACATAACGTAAGTCTCCCTGGTTAGTGGTCCCGGTTCCTTTATCATACAAGTTGCTTAATTGGTCAGAAACGGTGAAAGGCGGATGTAAATTGAAAACGGTGGAAGCCTGGGGAAAATAGGATGTGGAAGTGGTTGGATTTATCCCATATCCCCAAATTATTTCCTGGCTTGCATTTATGTCATAAATACCAGCATTGCTAAAAGCGGTAGCCGATGTAAAGTAAGATTTTAATAAGGTGAGTGTTGGCTTTTCAGTTATAACCAAATTGGCGTATTGAATAACTTTATCCAAATCTTCATTACGGCCCATGTATAAATACATTCTTGATAATAAAGCATAAGCTGTAAGATGCCCCACCCGGAAAGTAGTAGCTGCTGTGTAATTATTTTTCAGCAGGTCGGCTGCTTCCAATAAATCTTTTTCAATTTGAGTATATACTTCGGCAATGGTATTCCTGATCTTTCTTTCATCAGACACAAGGGAGGAAAGTATTAATGGTACACCCGGTGCTGTGGCAGGGTTTACTCCATTGCCATTATAAGGTTGTGCATAAATGTTTACCAGTTTTAAATAATAAAATGCCCTTAAAAACAATACCTGCCCCAGCATGGCATTTTTATCTTTCTCCGGCCCTGTTACTTTGCTTATATAATCCTTTATCAGGTTACAGCCATTTATCAATTTGTAATAAATCTGCCATGAGTCCTGGTCTAAAAGTAAGCCGCCGGCAGTTCTGTCGAACATTGCAGGGTTCCAGGCAAACAAATAGGTACCATTGTTTAAATAACTGGAATAGGCAGTATTCGGCAGACCTGTTGGTAAAAGCGGCAGGCCATTACATTTTATATCGTCTGTAAGCAGGTCCTGGTACAAATCCATCGGTGTTTGATAAGGATACGCCGTACCAATCATTAATGCATTGAGGTCATTTGTGGTGGTGGGCCTTATTTCATCCGGGCTGGATTCTGCTAAAAATTTTTTGCAGGAACCTAACAGTATTACTGCAAAAACAAATACGGTTGTATATTTTAATGTATGCTTCATTATAATTTTTTTAAACGATTAAAAACTAATACCAAGCCTCATGGAATAACTACGGGTACGTGGTTGCGAACCGGTAGCTACTTCAGCATCTCTTCCTTTAAAATCTTTACTTACCCATGAAAAAATATTTGATATCCCCAATCCGGCATTAATGGATTTTGCATTTATTTTTCCGGCTATTTTTTGCGGCAGTGTATAGTTCAGATTAATATTATTTACCCGTAACGTAGATGCGTCTACCACTCTTGCAGAACTGTAATTGTACATTTCATACACATTGGTGGTGGTTTTTCTATCGGGCAACAAAAAATTGGGTATTCCTGATGTTGGTAAACCGGGAAACGAAGCGGTGGTATTTTGTGGTGTCCATCTGCCCAGTAATTCTCTTGACATATTTTCATATTCAGTAGGGAGACCAACAGTTCCCTGGGTTATTCCCACGTAAGCTGGTGTCATCAATCTTTTTCCACCTAACTGCAAATAAAGCCCGGTTGAAAGGGTAAACATTTTATACCGGAAATTAATATTCATGCCGGCGATAAGGTCAGGATTTAATTTGCCCATGTACTTCATGTAGGATGTTGGGTTGTTTATAGAATCCTTACCGTTTTGCACAGCCAGGTTAAATGTTGGAAGGCCGTTAGCTGGATTGATACCTGTAAAATCAAAAGCCCAAAAACCTGATACCGGAAACTCATTAACATACAAACTACCTGAATTGGCTACCCGCCATGTAGGGTTTTGCAAACCTGCTTTTTTAAGGGTGTTAAATGTTTTTGATGTATTGAACCCAATGCTGAGTGTATAATCTTTAGTTTGTACAGGTATAAAACCAAGACTAAGTTCCAACCCTTTGTTAGTAAGGTCGCCGCCATTTACCGGCATTGATAATACACCGTACTCAACAGGAACCGGCAACGTAGTAATTAAATCCTTGCTGTTTTTTACATAATATTCTACTGAACCATTTATCTTGTTTTTAAAAAATCCAAAATCAACGCCGAGGTTAATTGTAGCAGTTTTTTCCCAGCGCAGGTCGCCATAAGGCAATGAACTTATCAGCAATCTCGGTTCGCCGGTAAATAAATCCACTACCTGCGATGCAGGAGTGGTTGGCATCCGGGCAATTAAATCGGGGCTTACTGTAGATACTATATTTCTTTGATAACCGAATGAAGTTCTTAAACTGAAAGTAGAAAGCCACTTCAGTTGTTGCACCCATTTTTCATACATCATATTCCAGCGTACACCACCGGCATAAACAGGGTTAAATTTTTCACCGGTGAACTGGCCAAACCGGTTGGATGCATCGGAACGAACACTAAAGTTTACTACATAGCGGTTATCATAACTGTAATTAACCGTTCCGTATAAACCAACATTGTTAGTAGTACGGTCAGTTAATAACTTTGTCGTATTTACTAATGGATTTGGGGTATTGCCGCTTGTATAAGTAAGGGGCAATGCCACAAACGCTTTACCTCTTTCAGGTAAATACCCATAATTGGTTGATGAAAATCCATCGTAATGAGAGCTGTTAGCGTCCTGGCCAATCATTACAGACAGTGCATGTTTTAAATTGAAAACATGAGAATACGATAAACTGTTTCGCCAGTTCCAGGAACTGTTTTTTGTATCATCCTGGTTATACTCGCCACCAATTGGCACCAAAGCGTTAATGTAGGCAGCATCTGTTATTTTAACTGTACCATAATCAAACCCCCTTAAGCGAACGCCGCTGGCAAGCCTGGTGCTGGCCATGTACTCTGTTCTTTCAGTGGCTGAAGTATAGCCACTAACAGATGATTGATTAATACTGAACAAACTGCTGAAACGCAACCCCTTTATAATATCATAATTAATGTTGAAGTTGGTATTAACTGTAAAATTTTTGTTTGCTGAAGCTGAGTTGTCTAATTCGTTTTCAATATTGAACAAAAAGCCCGACCTGTTTTTATAAAATAATTGGTTACCTGCAGAGTCATATCCAGGTATGGCCCTGTTTACTGTTGATGCGTATGTGTATGGGTTTACTTTGTAAAAACCGTTAGTGCTGCTTTGCGAAGCAGAGAGGCGTACAGAAGCAGTTAGTTTCTTACTCAGCCTTGTATTAATCCCGATATTGGCAGTATAAGATTTTATATCATTACCAATAGCAGTTCCCCTTGTATTTGTATAACCAAAAGAGCTAAAGTATCGTGTATTGGCATTACCACCTGATAAACTCAACGATTGGTTTACACTTACCGGGTTGCGGAATAAATTATCAAACCAGTTTACATTTACTGTTTCTAAATATTTTACCCTTGCATTAAATTGTTCGTAGGTAATTCTGCCAAACAGGTAATCATCCAGGGCACCTGCATAGCCAATATTGTTCACTGTAAAAGCAGAGGTAAGGCCACGGTCAAATATTTCTTTTGATACAGCCACTCTTTCCTTAGAGTTCATCAATTCCAATTTGTCATAGGTAACTTTTCCGCCAATGTTTACACTGTTGGTATAACTAACTGTTGGCGGGCCTTCTTTTCCCTTTTTTGTATTGATAACAATTACGCCATTAGCAGCCCTTACACCATAAATAGCGGTTGCAGAAGCGTCCTTCAATACGGTTATATCTTCAATATCATTTGGGTTAAGCCATGAAATAGAATTGCCCACAAAATTTCTTACATAATCAAAATTATCTGGCGTAATGGCACCCAGAGAATTTAACGTGGCTGCTTTAAAAGGCAAAGGGTCGCTTTGAATAATACCGTCAACAACCCATACCGGGTCTTGTGTTCCTGTTAAAGTAGATACACCCCGTACAATAGTTTTTTGGCGGGTACCTACTAAACCATCGTTATTTATTATCACCACACCCGGTAACCTTCCCTGCAATGCCTGCTCTAACGTGTTAACGCCGTTTAAATTTAATTCGGAAGCTTTGATGGTAGCTACTGAACCCGCAATGTTGATCTTTTTTACATCTTGATATCCGGTACTTATTATAACGGAAGAAATTTCATTTATCCTGGTTTTTAAAGTAATCAAAAGCTGCGTTCTGTTGCCCACTTTTATTTCGTATGGTTCAGTTCCAACACTTGTAAAAATTAACACAGCATCACTATCAATATCGCTTAAAGAAAAATTTCCGTTGACATCTGTTGTTGTTCCTTTTTTTGTTCCTTTTATTACAATTGAAATACCTTCTATTGGTTCTCCTTTTTCATTACGCACCGTACCTTTCACATTTATCGGCGGGGGAAAGGAAGGCTCTTCATTAACCTGTTGTTGAATTGCAACCTGGTTTCTCTTAAGAACAATAGTGGTGCCCACAATAGAGAATGTTAGTGGCTGATCTTTAAAACAAACAACTAATGCATCTTCAAGAGGGAAATTCTTTACATTGATTGTAACCTTTTTTGATTGCTCAAGCCAGCTTTCATCATAGAAAAAAACATACCCTGTTTGTTTCTTTATTTCTTTTAATACTTTCTCCAGCGGGGCATCTTTTTCAAAAAGGGTTACTTTTTGACTATACCCTGTTGCGCTTGCCGTAATAAAGGCAGTAAATAAAAAAATTGCAGTCAACTTCATAACTCTCAGCAGTTTGATAATTTCCGCTTTGGGCGGAACAAAATGAATCTTTAAAAACATAACTTTGTCTTTAGTTTTGGGTTATACAATAAGCGGTCTGTCAGAACGATTGTTTATACACCGATATTTATCGGGAGGGCTAACCCAAACTAGTTGCCGGGGAGTGTTAGTAGCACAACCCGGTTTTTATTTGGAATCCCCTTATAATTTTATTCAATAATCAGTTTCTTTCCTTCTATACGACAACTCACTTTACTTTCATTAAGTATTTTGAGCACTTGCAATAAGTTTTCTTCTTTTGAAATTTCCCCACCAAACTGCCTTGCCGGTATTTTACCTTCAAAAACAATTTCCACATCATACCAACGGGCAAGTTGTTTCATCAAATCCTGGATATTGGTGTTCCCAAAATGAAAGAACCCATTTTTCCACGCCATGACAGCATCGATATCTACAATATTCACAATTTTTACAGTTGCCGTAACTTGAGCCTGTTGCCCAGGTTTCAGCAATCCGGCAGCATTGCCTTTTACTACATTAACAGAACCTTCAAGTAAGGTTACTTTCATAGCCATTTCATCAGAGTAGGTATTGATATTAAAGTGAGTACCCAATACCTGCACCTGTGCATTCCTGCTGATATCTTTTACTATAAAGGGTTTTGCTGCGTTATGAGCTACTTCAAAATAAGCTTCGCCAGTGATTTCCACTCTTCTCTCAGGGCCTGTAAATGCAGTTGGATAACGCAAAGAGCTTTCACTGTTCAACCATACTTTAGTTCCGTCGCTTAGAGTCAATTGCTGCACTATACTTCCTCTTGGGTTTGTAAACGTGTTGTATTCAGCAACCGTAGAAGTGCCTTCGTAAACAATTTGCCCGTCTGCTGTCTTCACTACATTCACATTCCCTTGGGTTGCCAGCTTGCCGCTCATAACGCTGTCTAATAAGACCGTTTCCCCATTTGTCAAAGTAATCATTGCCTTAGTACTTTTGGGTGCCGTTACATCATTGAAGCCAGCATTGTTAGTGGATTCTGCAATCTCGTTTTGGTTCCAATTAGTTGAAAAAATGAGATAAGAACCAATACCAAGTGTCAGAAATACAGAGGCAGCAATAGCAATTTTGCCAAAGTATCTTTTATAAAGAGGGATAGTTAGTTTTTCAGGTGCCATTTTTTTCTTGAAATGCAATAGCATTTCATCAGCGAAAGATTCAGCTTCGGTTAATCCAATTGATTGGTTATTCGTATCCAGTGATTGATACCAAAGCTCCAGCTCTGCCAATTCTTCTTCTGTACAGGCATTGTTTTGGTGCTTAGTCAATAAGCTGTAAAGTTGTTGTTTGTCCATTTTTTTCAGTGGGTAATAAGTCCCGCTATATATTAAGAACAGGTGAAAATGAATTTACCGTTACTCTAGTATGAAATTATTTTTACTTTTCTTTCGTCGAAGACAGGAAGCAAGTAGAGTTTATTTTAGCTTCGCTTGGTTTGTTCAAATGGATATTGCGTTATTTAGCAATGATTTTATTGTTAAATTTGAGACTAAAACCCTTCACATTCAATCAAAACGTATCATCTCAATACCGACCCTGAATTGATTGCACTTTGGCAAGCCGGCGATGAAGGGGCATTTGATGCCCTTTACAAGAGGTATGTTGTTTACCTCGTAAATACCGCCGTACAAAAAACAGATTCTTTAGACAATGCAAAAGAATTAGTACAGGATGTTTTTCTAAGTCTTTATTTACGGCGGAAAGAATTACAGACAACAATCTCTTTAAAGCCTTATTTATTTACTGCATTAAAAAATAAGATATATAATCATTACTATAAACAACTGAGCAGAGTAAAATATGAGAAATCTGTTGCCAACGATCTTCGTATAGTAACCAACAACTTGCAGGATGATTACGAAGCCAAAGAATTAAACCGGCAATTGCAGGAAAAAATAAATGAATTACCACCACAATGTCGAACCGTATTCTTAATGAGCCGTGAAGAACAACTTTCATATAAAGAAATAGCTGAAAGGTTAAATATTTCTGTCAACACAGTTGACCAGCATATTCAAAAAGCGTTGCGAATATTACGTTCTTCTGTTGGCGGTTCATTGCTGTTAGCAGCCTCCATTTCCATGCTGAACAGATGAAGCAGTTGTTTTCTAACTCAATAATTTTTTGTTGAAGTAAACTCCGAAGACTAGCAAAATGATTGTTTATTAAAGTGATCTGCATTTGTTCCCGTCACATTGGTAAAATATTTATAGAGCTTTTATGTCAACTGCTGTTGTTTTTTTAAGCCTAAAGGACTATTGTTTTTTTAGTATAGTTTTTTTTCAACTATCGATTCACAGGGTTCTGTTGAAATTTTGCAAATCCGCCGGAAGAGGCGAAATCAGACATATTATGAATGGGGGGCGAATATAAGTAAGGAAGGTATAACCAAGGATCTTGAAATATTAAAGAAGGCGGGCTTCAATCTTACAACGATGTTTAGCCTTGCTGATATTACAACTCGATGGGGGTCGGAGTGATAGGCAAAATAAGTTCTTCAGTCATTAAAAGCTATGATATTTATGATGACATCAAATATCAACACGAAATTGCAGCAATTGAGGATAACGGTAATGATGATCGGAAGTTTATTGAAGATCTGAAAAATCAATACCCGGGTTATAGTTTTACCGGTATCGAATTGCATCTATCTCATTTCTATTTTATCCGGAGTAAAAAAATCGTTTCGTTCATTAGTAAAATGATATAGTAAAGCTATATCTAAGTCTAATTTTTAATAAAGAGCTGTCAGCTACGATTAACACATACTGGCGCATTCTATAAAGGTTAAATAATAATAAGTTTGGCGCCCCGTTGTGGCGGGGTGCCTGACATATAAGAAAGATAAAAGTTATGGATGAATAAAATCAATGGCTTTGTTGTATAATTATATAAAGGCTGTTGATTGCAAGACACCCCGCCGCAGCGGGTCGCCAGATTCCTTAATTTATAATTGCGCCATAATGTGTGTATCCTGTAACAGATTATATGCAGCTTGAGGATATTGATTTAACAAAGACGAATAATACTGTTTAACTGATTGATGACGGCGAGTCGTGCAGCCCTCACTCAATTGCCATTGGCACAAACATCGCCTGTGAACGTTCTTGATTAGTCACTCGTGTGGAAAAAGGAAGCTAAGTAACATGCAGGCATCAGGTCAGGAGGTTATTTGAACGGGAACATCAAGCAAAGCGAGCTGCTGTGCAATCTTTCTTGCTACTCCACCAGCTGTTTTAGTAACATTGGCTACATTGGTGGTCACCAGCAGCATTTCGCCGCAAGCATGAAATAGTTCATCTATTAAGGCGGCGCCGATACAAACAACAGGGTTTGAGATAGCGCAAATCTATGAAAGACAGGCAGTAAAGTTTTAAAAATCCGGCGGAAGAATGCTGAAAAAAACTGCGCTACTTTTTTTACCCACAAAACAGTCTGGATACAATGTGGATAGTTCTGGTTTTATTAATCTGCTGCTTTCTTTAATTTACAGACAATAACCTTAATACCACATGACCGGCTCACCAGGCACAAATCTGAAGAATATCTATATCATCAATGGCGAATGTTTCAGCCTTGAACAATTATCGGCTGAACAACAAAAGCAAATTGAAGAAAATAGCGACCGCCGTGCCTACTCTGCTTACAGGTCAACTCTCTTAGAAGCATATGGTGAGGATCTGGAGGCAAACATCTTTATTAATACAGACCGTGTGCCGCATGAATTAAAAGTGTTTGATAAAAATAATCAGGCATTAACTAGAGAGCGAAAGCAGTTTTGGTAACAACGTTTTTTCTTCAGTATCTTAAATAGAGGCCACTGCCCGGGTTATCTGCTCTTGTCTTTTCTGCAATAATTTTTCAACACATTATCGTGTAGTTTGTCTTTATCCAGCCAATCAATGGCTGCGTGCAGTTTTACGTTTAAAGCAACCGCAATATCCATCTGTTTAGTCGGAATCATGACTCAAAAAAATTCAACTATTGTGTTTATGTAAATAGTAAGGACAGATGCAGTAAATTGTGTCGGTTAAAAGCAGCTGGTAAGATCTGTCAGAAGTAACGATTGCTTTTAAAGAATGTATTCAGGATCAATCTTCCATATTTAAAATAACGTTTATGAAATTCCGTAACATCACCGCTTTGGTATTTATCCTCAGTTTTAGTATGCTTCTTACAACTGTAACTGCACAGGACAATCAATTAACAAAAAAAGAAAAAAAAGAAGGCTGGCAATTATTGTTTGATGGAAAAACCAGCAAGGGATGGAAGGGCGCTTTTAGTAACAGCTTCCCTTCAAAAGGATGGAAAATTGAAGATGGAGTTTTAATGGTGGAACCATCCAATGGCGGTGAATCGACCAATGGGGGAGATATTGTAACCCTGAAGGAGTATGACAATTTTGAATTAACGGTTGATTTTAAATTAACGGAAGGTGCCAACAGCGGTATTAAATATTTTGTTGATGCAAAGCAGGAAACACCTACAAGCCCACGTTCTGCTTTTGGTTTGGAGTTCCAGGTGCTGGATGATGTAAAACACCCTGATGCGAAATTGGGTAAAAATGGCAACCGTACCATTTCTTCACTGTATGATTTGATTCCTGCCATCAGCAGTAAACCTTCGAAAGAAATTGGTGAATGGAATACAGCAAAGATTGTTTCAAACGGAAATTATATTGAGCATTGGCTGAATGGTGTAATGGTTGTTGCGTATGAACGTGGCAGCGAGGCATTCAAAGCATTGGTGGCCGGCAGCAAGTATGCAACCATACCCGGTTTTGGTTTAAATGCCAAAGGACGGATCCTGTTACAGGATCATGGTAATAAAGTGTTTTTTAAAAATGTAAAAATCAAAGAAACAACGTTTATACCTGAAACACGCAAGGGAAAATTGCTGAAAGAAATACCGGGTGTTGTATCCTATACATTCAGAAACAGTTTTTCAAAAAATGTTGCTGCCACACTTGACAGTATTAAAGCAATGGGCATGATCAATGTTGAATTCTCCAACCTCTTTGGAAAAACAGCAGCCGAAATAAAACAATTGCTCGATGCACGGGGAATGCGCTGTACTTCTTTTGGAGTTGGTTACGCCGATTTGATGAGTAATACAGAGAAGGTTGCAGAAAATGCAAAAACACTGGGAGCTACCTTTGTAAGAGTGGCCTGGATACCACATGATAAAGTACCTTTTACCATTGATATTGCTAAAAAAGCAGTGGATGATTTTAATAAAGCGGGCAAATTATTAAAAGAAAAATTTGGACTTACTTTCTGTTATCATAATCATGGGTATGAGTTTCTTCCATATGAAAACGGAACTTATTTTGATTATATCGTTGCGAATACCAATCCCGACTATGTAAGTTTTGAGATGGATATTTTATGGGTATTTCATCCCGGGAAAGATCCGGTGGAGCTGCTGAAAAAATATCCCACCCGTTTTAAACTGATGCATGTAAAAGATTTACGCAAAGGAGTGGCGCATGATTTTACAGGCGGCACACCGGTATACAATGATGTAGCATTAGGTTCAGGACAAATCAATATTGCAGCAGTTATTAAAGCAGCACAGCAATCAGCTATTCAGTATTATTATATTGAAGATGAAAGTAATGATGTAAATATACAGGTGCCAGTAAGCTTAGCTTTATTAAAGGCTCTTAAATAAAAGAGCCTTTCAATTATTTCGTCTGTATTGTTGTTTTCCGTTATAAACTTTATCTGTGCAAACCCGGCAATGGAAAATTAAAAGCCAATGCTGTTACCACCGTCAACAGGTAATATTATCCCGGTAATATATTTGGCCGCATCGCCTGCTAAAAACAAAGCCGCTTCTCCAATATCAACCGGTTGCCCCATGTGGCCCATTGGTGTTCTTCCAAATACTTTTGCTTTACGGTCGGGGTCACTGTCTAACGCTTTTTCCGTCATGGCAGAATAAATAAAGCCCGGAGCAATTGCATTTACACGAATTCCTTTAGGAGATAATTCAACAGCCATCGCCCTTGTCATTCCATCAATGGCCGTTTTACTTGCACTGTATGCAATTACTTTTGGCAATCCGTATTGTGCTGCCATTGAACTGATGTTGATGATATTACCCGAACCTCTTTGCAGCATATGCTTTACCACTTCACGGCTCATGGAGAAAACAGCAGTGACATTGGTGGTAATGATATTCTGGAACTCTTCATCGGTTACTTCTGTAAATTCTTTTTTCTGATTGATCCCTGCATTGTTTACCAGGATGTCAATCCGTCCAAATTGTTGCAGAACAGTGTCAACAAAAGCCGGGATGGATGATAAATTACTTACATCACAGGTAACTGCATGGCAGTTTTCGCCCAGCTGTTCTTTTGCTTTGTTCAGTTTTTCTTTATCTCTTCCTGCAATGATTGTTATGATGCCGTTCTGCAGAAATTTTTCAGCAATGGCATAGCCCAGGCCTGAACCACCACCTGTTACGATGGCTACTTTTCTTTCATTCGTGGTCATTTGAAAAATGTATTTATTGGTTGGTTATAAACTGAAGAATTGATGGCGCAGCCTGGCAGGCCGTTTGTTTCGGTTGTAAATATAGAAAGTCTGCGGCAGAAGTGTTTTTTTTCAGGGCGAACGATTGCTTTACCGGCATTGGGTATGAAGTTAATTCTTAGCTTCGTAATACGCAATGTCCCGATGCGGAGATGTTGCTGAGAAACCAATATTTAATGATATGAAAGTTATAAAATTAGTCATGCTGTTTCTTCTGCCTGGAATCATCATTAAAGCTCAAAACAATCAAAAGGAATTATTTTTGAGTGAATCTGCAAAGCATTTTTCCAGGGATTATATAGTAACAAAAAAACAAAATCTTGAAGTGAAGCAGATTAAAAGTGACCCTTATTTTATTAAGTTTATTAGTGTGGGATTAAAGGAAGTGTCACTACTAAAATTTACCTCAAAGAAATTAATTGCCAAAAACGCACGACAAGGATTTAAAGTAGTAGTTTATTCATACAAATCTAATGAGGATGCAAGTGAAAAGTTTAAAGAGTTGGAGAAAGTAAAACAAACGCAAGATGAAAGTATTTTTAATAAGGATTGGGATTATTTAATACTGTATGATAATTTGATTATCCGACTTGATGCGGGTTGTTTATACTCAAAATTATCATGGGATAAACTCAAGACACAATTTTCCAAAATAACTTCGGTGACTATCAATAAAAATATTGATGGAAAATTAGAATGCAATTGTGGTGGAGGGTGTAGATAAGAATATTTTGTCACCCAGAGTATAGCTTCCCAAATCTTTAATCCCGGCTTCTTATTTGTTCATTCAGCCTTAACTCTTCTTTTCAATGTCATAGATTGTATATTTGTTACTCAAATTAATTTTATGGACGAACAGCAACAGGCAAACCCCAACCAGCTTAATATTGAAATAACAGAAGAAGTAGCTGAAGGATCATACGCCAATCTTGCCATCATTACACACAGTCATGCAGAATTTGTAATTGATTTTGTAAACGTAATGCCCGGCACTCCTAAGAGTAAAGTAAAATCAAGAATCATTTTTACGCCGCAACATGCCAAGCGATTCATGAAAGCGCTCACTGAAAATATCCAGCGGTTTGAACAGGCCAATGGTTCTATCCGTGACCTGGAAGATATTCAGATCCCCATGAATTTTGGCGGACCAACTGCACAGGCTTAGAGGAAGAAGTAAGAAGCAGGAGGTAAGAGGTAATAAGTAAGATGGAGCCTGCACTTTCAAGACTCTGATTGTTTTTCTGTCCAACATTCAATTCATTAATCAATGGACCAGGTATTTTCTTATCAGCATTTATATTCGTTTACGCAGCATGTATTTCTTGCGATGGGTTGCAGCGAAGCAGATGCTGAAACCGCAACCAAAGCATTGCTTTCTGCTGATGTTCGTGGAATAGATTCACATGGAGTTGCAAGACTCAGTGGTTATGTTCGTTTGTGGGAGGCAGGTCGCATCAATACAAAACCACATATTCATATCATTCACGAAACTCCTTCAACTGCTGTGGTTGATGGTGATAAAGGATTGGGTTTGGTGGTTGCTCCCTTTGCCATGCATGTAGCTATTGGCAAAGCAAAGAATGTTGGCAGCGGATGGGTGAGTGTGCAGAACAGTAACCATTTTGGTATTGCTGGTTATCATGCTATGATGGCTTTACAGCATGATATGATTGGTATGGCCATGACGAATGCATCGGCATTGGTTGCCCCAACTTTTTCAAACGAAAGAATGTTAGGAACAAACCCCATTGCCGTTGCAGTACCTGCGGGAACTGAACCGGCTTTTGTTGCAGACATGGCAACAACTACAGCAGCCAATGGTAAGCTTGAAATTCTGCAACGGAAAAATATGGAAGCACCGGAAGGATGGATCCAGGATGCAGAAGGAAATTCAACAACAGATGCACATGCTTTAAAAAACAAAGGAGCCTTGCTGCCATTAGGAAGTGATAAAGAACATGGAAGTCATAAAGGATATGCACTGGGTTCTATTGTTGATATTTTTTCAGCAGTATTGAGCGGAGCTAATTATGGTCCCTGGGTGCCGCCATTTCCTGCTTATGTACCTATGCCGGAGAATCAGCCGGGTAAAGGACTGGGACATTTTTTAGGAGCTATGCGGATTGATGCGTTCCGAAAATCAGAAGATTTTAAGAAAGATATGGATCAGTGGAT
>JANOIQ010000187.1:0-4939 GCA_031407835.1 Chitinophagaceae bacterium | reverse complement strand
ATTCAGAACTGAATTGGAAAAACGTTGTGGTTTTCAATTGGAAGAAACAAAGCCGTATACTTTTACTGATCGTAAAGATCATTACGGCTGGAAAAAAAATCATGAAGGCAAATTATATTACTCCGTATTTATTGAAAATGGGAGAGTGCTGGATGATGAAAAAATTGCATTGAAAACAGCATTGTATGAAATAGCAAAAACGGGGAAAGCAAATTTCCGGTTTACAGGTAACCAGAACCTAATACTGGCTGATATTGCTGAAGCAGATAAACTAATCATAGAAGAGTTACTCAGTAAATTTGGAGTGATTGCACATACTGATCATGCAGGTGCATTACGTAAAAATGCAATGGCCTGTGTGGCATTCAATACCTGTCCATTGGCTCTTGCTGAAGCACAACGTTATCTTCCTTCTTTGATTGATAAGATTGAGCCATTGCTGAAGAAACATTCTCTGCAAAATGAAGAAATTATTTTACGCATGACCGGATGTCCCAATGGTTGCGGACGATCACCGGCAGCTGAAATTGGTTTTGTAGGAACAGCTTACGGGCAGTATAATTTGCACATCGGCGGTGACAGAGTTGGGCAACGTTTAAATACAAAGTATAAAGACGGCCTCAATGAAGAGCAGATATTAACTGCACTTGACGAATTATTTAAAGTGTACGTAACTGAAAGGAAAGACGGGGAAACCTTTGGTGATTTTTCAAACCGCAAATGGATAATAGCTAAACCTGAAAAAGAATTACACGTGCAGTAGTTTATTCAGGTTTACTCGATATTTCTGTCAGCTTTTTTTTATTCAGGATAGCAATCGTTTTACCGGAAAGTTTTACCAGTTTTTCATCTGATAAGTCATTTAATATTCTGAATACTGTTTCGTAGGTAGCTCCGGTGTATGACGCAAGGTCGTGTTTTGTTAACCTAAGATCAATAACTCCGTCCTGCTTTACTCCGAATTTTTCATGCAGTGTTAATAAAGCAAGGGCAACACGCCCCTTCACCGGCATATGGGCCATGTTACGCATCTTGCGTTCAGAAACTTTTAATTCTTCTGCAAAGAACATCATGAGTTGAAACAAAAAGTCCTGGTTTACTTTTAGAGAGGATATAAAGAAATCAATTTCTATAAAACATACAACAGACGGTTCAATAGCTGTAGCTGAAACGGGATAATAAATATCATTTCCAAGGCCTCGGTGACCAACAATGTCACCTTTCTTGGCAAACCGTACAATCAGTTCTTTTTCTCCCCACTGCTTATGTACTTTCACTGCACCTTCATAAACAAAATATACTCCCGTAACCTTTTCACCCTCCTGAATAAATATCTCTCCTTTGCTTACCTGCAATGTTTGCCTGTTTAAATCTATAGCCGGCAGCCACTCTTTCAAACAGAGTTTGCAAAAAGAACAACTCTTGAGGTCGCAGGATTTCTTGGTTTTCTTCATATGTGTAATAAATAATATATACTGGCATCCCGGTAATGTTGCGTCACTTCTTTTAAGACAAGCGGTTCGATTTTTTACAACATTTTCAATGTAACATACTCGTAAACAGTGTTGTTCGCAAATCTATTTATAATCATGCAGGCAAATCAAACTTTGTTTGAATAGCTGCAAGGGTCTAAAAAGAAAGCCAAAAAGGTTAATTATAAATATTATAAATAAATCTATATAAAATATTATTTGAAAAATGATGAAATATTTAAAATAAGTAGTTAAATTTATGATATAGATCATATTTAATGATGGTTTTGAAAGAATTTAAAGTTTACGGATATTAAATATAATTTATTTTAATGTAACGATTTCTTGCCATGCTATAGATTACTTATTGATTTTAAATTCTTTTAGCATGAAGATTGTCATTGTTGGTAATGGGATGGTGGGTTACAAGTTTTGTGAAAAATTAATTGACAAATCAAGCCCCGATCAATTTCAAATTACAGTTTTTGGTGAAGAGGTTCGCCCTGCTTATGACCGTGTTCATCTCAGCGAATATTTTGCAGGTAAATCTGCTGATGATTTAACAATGGCGCCCGCCATTTGGTATGCTGAAAATAATATAACACTTCATCTTGGCGATCCTGTTACACAAATAGACCGTGCTTCAAAAACGGTACTCTCACACAAAGGACTTTTAGTTGATTATAATGTTTTAATTCTCGCTACCGGTTCGGCAGCATTTGTTCCTCCAATTCCGGGTACTGAAAAAGACGGTGTATTTATTTACAGAACAATTGAAGATCTGGAACTGATGACGGCTTATGCAAAAAAAGCAAAAAAAGGTGCAGTGATTGGAGGTGGTTTATTGGGGCTTGAAGCAGCAAAGGCAATGATTGATCTGGGTGTTACAGATACAACAGTAATAGAATTTGCTTCCCGCCTCATGCCAAGGCAAATTGATGAAGCCGGCAGTAATTTATTAAAAGGAAAATTAGAAAGTATCGGATTGAAAGTATTGACCAATACAAACACTTCTGAAATACTGGGCGAAGATTGTATTGCCGGGATGAAGTTTTCTGACGATACAAACATTGATGTTGATATGCTGGTCATTAGTGCAGGGATTAAACCAAGAGATGAACTGGCGAAGTTATCAGGTATTGAAGTTGGTCCGAGAGGTGGAATACTTGTGAATGAAAAGCTCCAGACATCCGATCCATCTATTTATGCAATTGGTGAATGTGCGTTATATAATAATATGATTTATGGACTTGTAGCTCCCGGTTATGAAATGGCACAGGTAGTAGTGGATAATTTGTGTGGAGCTGACAAAGAGTTCAGGGGATATGATATGAGTACAAAACTCAAACTGATTGGTGTTGATGTAGCTTCATTTGGCGATCCGTTTATCAGTGGAAATGGAATTAAAACAATTGCAATTAACGATAATCATAAAGGTGTTTACAAGCGTATTAATATAAGTGAAGATGGGAAAACATTATTAGGTGGTATTATGGTTGGCGATGCAGAACAATACAATATGTTGCTGCAAACGTGCAAGAATAAAGTTGTGTTGCCACCCAATCCTGAAGATGTGATATTGGGCTCAAGAGGCGGAGAAGAATCAGCTGTTGCCGGTATTATTGGATTGCCCGATGATGCAGTGATATGCAGCTGTGAAGCAATTACCAAAGGTGCTATTTGTGGTGCTGTTGAACTTGGTTATGAAACAGTGGATGCCATTAAAAAATGTACAAAAGCAGGAACAGGTTGTGGAGGTTGTGTTCCAATGGTGAAAGATCTGATGGTTCACACCATGAAAACACAGGGAAAAGTTGTACGGAATGTTTTATGCGAACATTTCGATTACAGCAGGCAGGAGCTGTTTGATCTGGTAAAACTAAACAAACTTACAACCTATGAAGAAGTGCTGAATATGTTTGGAAAAGGGGATGGTTGTGAATTGTGCAAACCGCCTGTTGCATCTATTCTCGCAAGTTTGTGGAATGAAGTGATTCTGAAAAAAGGAAATGATACGGCCCAGGATAGCAATGATCGTTTCCTAGCCAATATACAAAAAGGAGGTACGTATTCTGTAGTACCACGTATTCCCGGTGGAGAAATTACTCCTGATAAATTAATCGTCATCGGGCAGGTGGCAAAAAAATACAATCTCTATACAAAAATTACCGGGGGCCAGCGTATTGATTTGTTTGGTGCTCATCTTAGCGATCTGCCAACTATCTGGGAAGAATTGATTGAAGCAGGTTTTGAAAGCGGTCATGCGTATGGTAAAAGTTTACGTACCGTAAAAAGTTGTGTGGGCAGTACCTGGTGCAGATTTGGATTGCATGACAGTGTAAGTTTTGCAATAAAAGTTGAAGAACGTTATAGAGGTCTTCGTTCGCCACACAAATTAAAAGGCGGTGTAAGCGGATGCATCCGTGAATGTGCCGAAGCACAGAGTAAAGACTTTGGTATCATCGCTACAGAAAAAGGATGGAACCTGTATGTATGCGGTAATGGCGGAAGCAAACCACAACATGCTTTATTGTTAGCTACAGATATTGATGAAGAAACCTGTATCAAATATTTAGACCGGTTCTTAATGTTTTATGTGAAGACTGCTGACCCCCTCACCCGTACTGCCCCCTGGTTGAATAAAATGGAAGGTGGAATGGACTATTTAAGAAGTGTAGTGATAAATGATGCACTGGGCATGAACGAACAATGGGAAGCTGATATGGCAAACCATGTAAATACCTATGAATGTGAATGGAAAACGGCGATTGAAACGCCAGAGTTAAGAAAACGGTTCAGCCATTTTGTAAACGCACCGGAAGAGAAAGACCCATCAGTGAAGTTTGAAGAAATGAGAGACCAGAAGAAAGCACAGGAGTGGAAGTGATGTTGGTGCAGTTAATTTAATTGCCATACTGTATATAAAATCCTTTCCCGAAAACCTTTCTTACACGATTGTTTGCCAGTTTTTAAAAGCCATTTTTTTAACGATTGCTTGCTTTATTAAAAGCAACAGATAAATTATTATCAAAAATGATGACCGAAGAAAACATATTGACCTGGTTTTATGCTTGTACAACAGATGATGTACCCGAGAACGGTGGTGTATGCGTAAAGTATAAAGATGAACAAATCGCATTATTCCATTTTACCCGCCGTAATGAATGGTATGCTACACAAAATGAATGTCCGCACCGTCAGCAAATGGCACTGAGCCGTGGTATGATTGGTACACAGGGCGAAGAACCAAAAGTGGCTTGCCCCTTTCATAAAAAAACATTTTCACTTAAAACCGGCGAATGTTTGAATGGTGAAGAATGTGCTATTAAAACATATGCAGTGAAAGTAGAAGGAGATAAAGTGTTTATTGGATTTGATGAGTAAAGAACAGGAAGATGAATAGTGCCCTTCGTTACCTCAGGGTAAACTTGCAAGGGACGATGACATGAAAAACTGAAGCTGGTAAC
>JANOIQ010000170.1:0-5851 GCA_031407835.1 Chitinophagaceae bacterium | reverse complement strand
ATTTATTGTATTGGTTATTGATGAGTTTGCAGATTTGATTATGACGGCGGGTAAAGAAATAGAGATGCCGATTGCCCGTTTGGCACAATTGGCCAGAGCAGTTGGTATTCATCTCATCATTGCAACTCAACGTCCATCTGTAAATATTATCACCGGTACCATTAAAGCCAACTTCCCTGCAAGGATAGCTTTTAAAGTGTCGTCAAAAGTTGACAGCCGTACTATTCTTGACACCGGTGGCGCTGAACAGTTGATTGGTAAAGGCGATATGCTCATCAGCTATAATGGTTGCGGATAACCTCTTTGTTTACTGATGAATGAAACAATATCATCCACTTCAGGAGTATCTACAAATGCACACTGCAAACGGGTGAGTTCACCATTATAACTGATCAGCATATCACCTTTTCCAATCAATTGCTCTGCACCTCCAATATCAAGAATCGTTCGGCTGTCAATTTTTGACGATACTTTAAATGCAATTCTTGCAGGGAAGTTTGCTTTAATTGTACCGGTAATAATATTAACGGAAGGACGTTGCGTTGCAATGATAAGGTGAATACCAACAGCACGTGCTAACTGTGCAAGACGTGCAATCGGCATTTCAATTTCTTTACCGGCAGTCATAATCAAATCAGCAAACTCATCAATGACCAGTACAATAAAAGGAAGATACTGATGTCCTTTGAGTGGATTTAACTTTCTTCCCACAAACTTTTCATTGTATTCACGAATGTTACGGCAACCGGCTTCTTTTAGCAAATCATATCGATTGTCCATTTCAATACACAATGCATTCAGTGTATTAACCACCTTTTTGGTATCTGTAATAATCGCATCTTCTTCTCCGGGGAGTTTTGCCAGAAAATGATTTTCGATATGACGGTATAAACTCAACTCTACTTTCTTGGGATCAACCAATACCAGTTTTAACTGAGACGGATGCTTTTTATACAGTAATGAAACAAGAATAGCATTTAACCCAACTGATTTACCCTGCCCCGTTGCACCTGCCATTAACAGGTGAGGCATAGTTGTGAGATCAACAATGAAGTTTTCATTGTCAATCTTTTTACCAATAGCAATCGGCAACCCAAAATTATTATGCTGAAATTTTTCAGACGATAACAGTGATTTCATACTAACTACCGTCTTCTTTATATTAGGCACTTCAATACCAATAGTTCCTTTGCCCGGAATGGGTGCAATGATACGGATACCCAATGCAGCGAGACTTAATGCAATATCATCTTCAAGATTTTTGATTCTTGAAATACGCACACCGGCTGCAGGTACAATTTCATACAGTGTTACAGTTGGACCTACCGTTGCAAATATTTTCTGAATTTCAATATCGTAATTGCGAAGTGTATTAATGATCTGGTTTTTATAATTCTCCAGCTCATGCGGATCCTGGATAATTTTTTCACTGCCATGATTCTCCAGTAAATTAAGCGAAGGGAATTTGTAATCTTTCAGATCAAGAAAAGGATCATAAGGGGGCAGATTTTCAACCACCTTTTTTTCTTTTGCTGCACCTTCATGCAATTCTTCAGCTTCTGCAGCATTTTTAATTTCCAGTGCAAGATTATTGGCTGCTTCATCATCTGCTTCCTGCCTTTTTGTTTTTACCGGAGGAGGGATGGTGAAATCAACAACCGGTTCCTGATTAATTTCCATCGGCAGTACCTGTTCATTAAAAGAAAATTTATCATTGAGTGATTGCTCTTCTTTTTCTGTTATTGAAAAATCATGTAATGGATTTCTTGTTCCTTCATCTTCGGGAACCGGCATGTAAGCACTTTCTTTTTTTAATTGATTTGCCTTTTTCTCTGCTGCTCTTTCTTTTGTATCAGTAAGATCAAACACAACCGGCCCATCATTTTCTTCAGGAAGAAGATCATTTACAGGACCCTCTTTTATCTTTTTTGCCGGCAGTTTAAATACCGGATTAAATCTCCAGATGAAATAAGAAATAGCCGCTACTGATAAAATGATTCCTGTTCCTGCTGTTCCGGCAAATCCGGTCAGCCAGTCTGATGCATATTTGCCAAATGCACCTCCCCATGGAAATTGCTGTGCATGCAGAAAAAACGAAAAGAATACCGGCAGTACTATTAAACCCACCAACACATACTTAATGTTCCGTGCAATTGAAAATAGTTTCCTGCCAAATAAGAAATTAGCCCCAATGATAAAAAAGAAAGTACATACAAAATAGGAGGCAACTCCAAAACCTTTATAGAAAAACAGGTGCGAAAGCCATGCACCTAAACGGCCAAGCAAATTCTGCACTTTCATTTCTTCATTGAACAAAACACCTGATGAATACCGGATGAATTTATCCTGATCCTCTTTCCAGGTAAATAAATAGGAGGTAAATGAAATAAACAAAACAAGAGAAACGATGAGAAACAGGATGCCAGCAATTTTATGCGTACGCTCATCCTTCACCAGTTCTTTTACAGAAACCTGTTCCTCCTTTTCCTGTTTCAACTGTCCAGGATTTTCTTTTTTCTTCTTTTCCTTCATGCGGTTACCGGCCATAAAAACAAAGATAAAGAATGCTTCCATCCCAACCACAGAGAAAAGAATGCTTAAAAATGCTAAAAAGTTTTATCTTAATTGCCGAACAGACGCTTTATGAAAAAAAGATACCTGCTTACCTGCTGTCTTTTAACCCTGCTGCTTCATGCTAAGGCTAACCAGGATACAATTTCGCCACTCATCAAAACATCTAACGTTGTAAACGTTCGTTTCCTGCCCGATAGCCTCGCTGTGTACATCGATACCAGTAATACAGCTTCTTTACAAAATATCCGGTTTTCAATGTTCCGGCGGCTGGATAAACTGCCGAAGAAGACGATTCCAAAATCGCTGATGATTGATTCGAAAATTTATTTGCTCTTCAGGCTTGAAAACAATGAAACAATTGCCCGTTCTTTTTATATAACCCCCGGAATTTATACCAGTGAAACCGTGATCTATTCTATGGATTCAACCACGAATCAATGGATCAAAATACCCGGTCAGTTTTCGGCTGATATCACAGAAAGGTCTTACCGTTTAATTTCAATACAACCCGGTGAGAAAATGAACATTCTTATACAATGCCAATATATCCGTACAAATATTATAACCCTGAATGCATACCTTCTTAATCCAGCCTTTTTTGATTATCATATCAATTTTATTCAAACACACTGGTTTGGAGTAAATACATTTACGTTTGTGTTATGTGGCTTGCTGCTGATGATGCTGCTGTTTTCACTTTCCAACTATGCCCAGAATTATAAAAGGGAATATTTGTATTATTCCATTTATGCCTTATGTATGGGTTCCTTACTTTTTTTAAAAGCAGTTTTTTATAAACACTCAACCGGTTTCAGTTTCTTTTACGAAGAATACTTTGATTATGCGTTACAGATGATTGGTTATATTTTTTACATCGGCTTTACCCGTATGTTTTTAAATACCCCCGGAAAGTATCCAGCACTCAACCGCATGTTCATCATGGCTGAAATTGTACTGGTTGTTTTTCTTTTAGCATTTACCTTTTTTTATTATACCGGATATCCATACCGTTTTTTATCTGCAACTGAAAATGCAAGTAAGTTTTTTTTGATTTTTCTTGGCATCATGTACATCATCCTGGGGATTGTAAAACGCAACAAACTGATGAACTATTTGCTGGCTGGTAATGTGGCCAATCTTGTTATGGGTGGCATTTCCCAATTTATGATCACTTTCCCTGCGGCCAGCTTTCTTCCAACTAAAGGAATCTTCAGGCAATCACTTGTTTATTTTGAAGTAGGCATTTTCCTGGAGCTGGTTTTGTTTTTACTGGGTTTAACCTATAAGAATAAAATTGAGCTGATTGAAAAAGTAAAGATGGATGAAGCAATCAGGCAGGAAGGTGAACGGCAGGAATATGAAAAACAAATTGCAGTATTGAGTGCCCAGCAGGACGAACGCAGCCGCATTTCTGCCGATATGCATGATGAACTGGGAAGTGGTGTTACAGCCATCCGCCTGCTGAGCGAAATTGCCATGCAAAAAACTAAGGACAAACCGGTTGAAGAAATTTCTAAAATTTCTTACAATGCCAACGAACTCATGACCAAGATGAATGCCATCATCTGGAGTATGAACCCGGGTAACGATTCTGTGAATGGGCTGGTTGCTTATATCAGATCGTATGCATCGGAATATCTTGAAAATTTTCACCTACAATATCACATTATTGTTCCAGCTGAAATACCTGAGAAAGATGTATCAGGTGTAAAAAGAAGAAATATTTTTCTTGTTCTCAAAGAATCACTCAACAATGTAATGAAACATGCCAATGCATCTGAAGTAACAGTGACCATACAATTCAATCATCAAATGCTGGTTGAAATAACTGACAATGGAAAAGGAATTGATAAAGAAAAACTCAACCAGTTTGGAAATGGATTGAAGAACATGCAGCGGCGTATGGAAAGTATTGGCGGCAGTTTCAGTATTTCATCAAACGATGGCACAACTATCAAACTGGAAATACCAATCTAAGAACGGGAAAACTTATTCACTCCCATGAATAAACACAGCCATCCTGCAATAAAAGATATCCCTCCTAATGGTGTAACGGCACCAATCCAATTCATGTTATCAATTGAAGCTGCTTTTAAAAACGTAAGAGTATATAATGATCCGCTGAATAAAATAATACCAGCAATAAATAAATAACCTGCCCTTGTAAACCAGTTAACAGCATTTTGCCGGATCAGTATTGCCGTAACAGCAATTGCAAATACATGAAAGAAATGATACAATACGCCGGTTTGATAAGTGTGTAATGCTTTCTCATCAACCATTTCTTTCAGTGCATGTGCACCAAATGCACCCAATGCAACTGCCAGTGCGCCGAGTAAGAAAGTTATCTTTAAAAAATTATTTGCCATGTCTTCTTATGATTTTTTGAAAGTTTTCGGCGCTGATGTGCTCACCTGGCAAATGATACATTGCTTTTGCGTAAAAGTTTTCCCTTTGTGCTAATTTCGCAGCAATGAACTCTTCCAGCATTTCATTATTTACATCAGCAATCAATGGCCTTGTTTCCTTTTCTTTCTGTAACCGCTGCGCAAGCCCTGCTGCTGAGCATTTCAAATAAATGGTTACTCCTGCATTATTCATCCGCTTCATGTTCTTATGAAAGCAGGGAGCCCCGCCACCACAACTAAGTATGAAATGATCCTTCTGCATGAAAGACTGTAACATCTCTTTTTCAATTTTGCGAAAAGCCTCCTCTCCTTTTTCTTCAAAAATAGCCGTTACATTCTTTCCTTCTTTTTTTTCTATTTCTTCATCAAGATCGTAATGCTTTATGTCAAATGCTTCGCTCCACTTTCTACCCCAGTAAGTTTTTCCACTACCCATAAACCCAATCAGGAAATAACGCATTTAGTTCTTGTTTACAGCGAAGTTAATTGAAAACTGTTCTTAACCGCATGTACTTCCATTTAATCATCCATACAAAAAAGCCCGTCGTTTTGCAACGACGGGCTGTATAAGAATATCAGTAAAGAATTACTTACTCTTCGCTTTTGCTTTCTTCAGCATCACTGTCTAACTTTTTCTTTAAGTCAGCAAGTACACCTAAATCACCAAGCGTTGTTTTCTCTACTTTGCTTTGTACTTCTTTTACCGCTTTCTTGGTACGTACAGCATCTGCCTGCTTTTCTTTCATTTCAGCATTCTTCTCTTCAGCAATTGCTTTTTCCCAAATGCGTGCATGACTGATTACCACACGTTTTTCGTTACGATCAAATTCAATCACAACAAACTGTGCTGTTTCATCTGCCAATACCTG
>JANOIQ010000088.1:0-6189 GCA_031407835.1 Chitinophagaceae bacterium | reverse complement strand
TGTATACCTACCTGGCCGGTAGCACCAAATACAATCACTTTCATTTTCTGTTTTTTAAGGTGAAATAACACTTACTTACAAGTTACACCCGAACATGGATTTGTTAAAGTTTATTTTACAGTCAACCATTGGCATAGTTTTCCAATCTTTGTTTCAAATCACTGGTTTGAAAAATAATATTCTCCTGTTATGTTTTGTGCTGATGTCTGTTTTTCTGAAAGCTCAGAAAATAGACAGCCTGTTTTTTAATCTCTATACGGATAGTTTGAAAAAAGGCTCCTGGAATTATATTAATGTAGATGCCAAGCTGAGCAATGGAAAATATATACCACTCGGCCCAGACCAACTAAACATTAAAACCAGTAACGGAAAACTACAGGGAAACAGCATATGGGTTGACTGGAATGTTCCTTACACTTTTATTACGGTAGATATTGAACTGAAGAAAGATGCAACGGTAAAAAAGTCAATCACTATCTGGCTTAAAAAAGTAGATGAACAATTAAATGCACCGGTAAAAGATTCATTACTTCAACAGATTAATAACAGGAATAAATCAAAATCAACAAAGCGTAAGAGGGGAATGTAGTCTTAACTTGCAGTTTTTGTTGATATGCTTTTGAATATTTATCATCAAAGCTTCGACAGGTTCAGCCGGATAGCTACTAATTAGCCACCACCTGTCTTCTTCTTAACAGGAGGTTTTACCGCAGGTTTCTTTTGTGTTTTGGGAGCAGGAGTTGTTGGAGCTGGTTTCTCCATATCATCCGGCTTGTTTTTCTTATTAAAGTCGATGGCTTCAGGAACAGGAGCTTCTCCATCTTTCAGTTTAAAATTAAATACTTTATCAATGTGCAGCCATTGCCCGTTTGTCCATTGAAAACCTTCATAATCACCATCAGGTATTAAGGTTGATCGTTTATTCGGTTCGTTTGTTTCAGAAATCAGGTGATCAAATAAAATCATATCCATCTCTTCATCATACTGCACCCTTGCTCTTCCATCTTTTTTATACTCAAGCAAAAAACGGTTGAGATTAGGTTTAGGAACAGAATCTTTTGCAAATGAAAAGGCAGCAGGTAAACCAAAAACCGGAACACCTTTGTCATCAAACCTCATTACATCAATCCATTTTTTTGTAGAGCGGTTATTGTTTTCATCATAACCAAGCATTGTATAATATTTTTTTCCGAGATATTCTTTTTCAATGATGCGGTAGTACACAGCACCAATCCATCCACCGGCATCAGCAATGGTATCTGTATCAGCTTCTGTAAACTCACTTACGTCACGCAGTGGAATAAATTTCTGGTTGCCGTTTGGTTTACGCATCTGTATAAATCCACGCTGGCGGCAATAGTCATCATCTTTTACAACCTGCCAGGTAAAAATGCGGAAGCTGCTGTCTTCACTGTACAATTTTGAAATAGCTTTCAATGAATCAAAGGGAAAATAAAAAGAGTTATCCTGGATGAGTGATCTTACCAATATTCTTGTAAAATTGCTGTCGCTGCGGAAACGCACGGCTGCATCTTTCCCATTTACAATATCAAACGCAAATCTTTTCAATGAATCCTGTCTTGTTTTGAATTGCTTCAGTTCAGCAGAAGTTAACTGCTGGGCATTTGCAGCAAGTACAGATAGTAACAGAAAAAAAGTAACGAGTTTTTTCATTCCACTTATTAACTGATTCAGGGCAAAATTATTGTGTTTCAGGCATTGCTGCTTAGGTCTTTGGCAAAGGATAACAAATCTTTATACTGTGCATCAACCGATAAAGGATCAGGTGTTTCTTCGGCTCGTGTGGGGAGATATACGGTGTATGCTCCGAAGTTGCGGCCAAACTTCATATCGTTGGGCATATTACCCACCATAATTGATTTGCTGAGATCAATTTCAGGGAACTCAGCTTTTGCCTGCAAAGCCATGCCGGGATTGGGTTTACGGTTGATGTCTTTATTATCATTCGATGTACAGAAATATACTTTATCAATTCGTCCGCCTGCTGCATGAATTTCCTGCAGCATCTGTTCATTAATCTGGTTCAGTTCATCCAATGTCATTAAACCTTTACCAACACCTGCCTGGTTTGTTACAATAATTGTCCGTTGAAAAAAAGGATAGAGCAATGCAATTGCTTCTAATGAACCGGTACGAAAATGAAAGTCCTCCCAATTGCGTATATAATCACCCACCACTTCTTCATTGATGACGCCATCACGATCGAGAAATAAAGTCCAGTCTTTTGTAATCGTTGGTAATGGAGTCATGTTAAATGGCGAATAGTAAACCGTGTTGGCCGAAACTTTTCTTGTAAATGGTGAATGGATCATGAATGAGTTGCAAAATATCTTTCTTCAACCAGTTGACAAATAATATGACCCAGCATAATATGACTTTCCTGTATGCGTGGTGTAACAGTTGACGGTACATTGAAGAGATGATCACTCAACTCTTTCAGTTTGCCACCTGTTTCACCGGTAAAACCAACAGTGATCATTCCTTTTTCTTTTGCAGCTTTAAATGCTTCCACAATATTAGCTGAGTTACCCGAAGTGGATAATCCAACAAGTACATCACCATCATGAGCAATTCCTTTAATTAATCTTGCATAGGCCACTTCAAAACTGTAATCATTGGCAATGGCGGTAAGATAGGATGTGTTTACATGCAAAGCTTCAGCAGGCAATGCGTCACGGTCTAAATAAAAACGACCGCTGAATTCTGCTGCTAAATGCTGTGCATCGGCAGCACTGCCGCCATTACCGCAGAACAATACTTTTTTACCCCGGTGAAAAGCGTCCACCATGATATTGCTTACTTCGTTCAGTCGTTTGATCGTTGCTTTATCATTCAGCAGTTGTTGTTTTACTGCAATGGAATCACTGATGATCTGTTTGATTTGCTCGCTCATACTGCAAATGTAAATTATTTTGATGCCAGTTGAAAAATGGCGTTGGTCATTTTACTCCAGGTATATTTTTTCTTTTCTTCACGTAGCTGTGGCAGGTATTGTTCAGTTCCTGTTTGCAGAAAATGCTGCATAGCATCTGCAATGGAATCAACAGTTGGTTCACAAACCAAACCGGATCTGCCATGCGGAACATTGGCAGGAAGTCCGCCCACATTGGTAACAATCATCGGCACTTCAAAATGATAGGCGAGGGGAGTTACGCCACTTTGTGTTGCATTACGGTAAGGCTGCACAACTGCATCAGCCGCACAGAGATAATATTTCACTTCACTGTCTGCAATAAATTCTGTTTTTAAAATCAGATCGTTTTTGATGCCGAGTTTTTCAATGAGGTCGTCGTATAATTTTCTGTCTTCGTAAAACTCTCCGGCGATGAGAAGTTTGTAGTCAAGACGCTTTTGGTCTTGATGCCGACCTGAAGCGTCGGCATTTGAAGTTTGTAGTTGGGAGTTCTTCAATTTGGCAATCGCCTCCAGTAGCATATCCAATCCTTTGTATTTGCGAATGAATCCAAAAAATAAAAAGATGAATTCGTTTTGATTGATATGTAAATGATTTCTTGCTTCTGCTTTGCTGATGATGTTTCCAAAATGATCATACAATGGATGTGGTTCTAATTGTGCTGGCTTGGTTTGTGTAAATGAACGCAGATCAGTCAGCACTTTATCACTCATGGTAATGAACGCATCTACCGGTTTAATAAAGTATTTGGTGAATGCATGATCACCCATTCGTTTTTCATGCGGCACTACGTTATCAGCAATACAAATAATCCTGCTGAATTTGTTTTTTTTAATTTGTCTCAGGATGGTTCCCAGTGCAGGCCCCATCAATGGAAGCCAGTAGCGAACAACAACCAGATCAGGCTGCAGATTTTTAATTTCATTGCCAACAGTAATCCAGTTGAGTGGATTGATAGAGTTGATCTTTGTATGAATTGTAAGATCTTTTGGTGTTGGTTCAGAAGAATATTGAGTTGTTCCGGGAAATAAAAAATCGGGGTATTGTAAACTGAATGAATAGATGGTTACATCATGACCTTCATCCTGAAATTGCCTTGCCAGCCGTTCGTTAAAAGCGGCAATGCCGCCACGGAGAGGGTGTGCCGGGCCAACGATAACTATTTTTTGGGATGAAGGCAATGGAGTCACTGATTGAACTGATTCTGCTGATTTAGAAGATTTATTTTATGTCGTTTGAGAAAATCTTTCTTTTTACCTGGGGCTTGATTCCAAAGAGTAAAAGTAAACCTACTTCATAATTTGTTGCTTTCAGGTAATTTGTTAACTGTAACTCATGATTTATAATTGTTTGTTCCATATCTCCGGCCTTTAACTCCAAAATAACTTTATTTTCAACCAGTATATCTGCGTAATAATTACCGACTTCTGATCCCAGATAATACACCTTTATCGAAACCTGATTTTCGGCAACAAGACCGGAGTTTCTCAATTCAATCAATAGTGCGTTCTCATAAACCTTCTCAAGAAATCCATATCCAAGCCCATTATATACGTTGTAAAAACAACGAATTATTTTATCAGTGAGATCTTCGTGTAAGTACATAGGCAGTCGAAATTTATTATCAGTGTAAATCTGTATAATCAGTTCAATCAGTGCCTCTATCTCTTACACCCCTGCTTTTTCTTCAATTAGATAAGTGTTCCTTTCAGGTGAGCTTCGGGAAATCAGTTCACCAATAAACCCTGCCAAAAATAATTGTGAACCGATGATCATTACTGTAAGTGCAACATAAAATGCAGGTCGGTTGGTGATGGCATTGCTGCTGTCAATTATTTTTGAAACGGCTAAATAAATGCTGATGCCAAAGCCCAGTAAAAAGCAAAACGTTCCCCACAAACCAAAAAAGTGCATGGGGCGTTTTCCAAATTTGCCAACAAATGTAATGGTGGCAAGATCTAAAAAGCCATTCACAAAACGTTCCCAACCAAATTTGGTTATGCCATATTTGCGTTTACGGTGTTCCACTACTTTTTCGCCAATCTTACGGAAGCCCGCCCATTTGGCAAGCACCGGAATATAACGATGCATTTCGCCGTACACTTCAATACTTTTAACCACTTTTTTATTATAAGCTTTCAGCCCGCAATTGAAATCGTGGAGTTTAATGCCACTCATTCTTCGTGTAGCTGCATTGAAAAATTTTGAAGGAATATTTTTGGTGAGCGTATTATCATAACGCTTTTTCTTCCAGCCACTCACTAAATCAAAACCATCGCTAACAATCATTTTATAGAGGTCAGGAATTTCATCAGGACTATCCTGCAAGTCAGCATCCATGGTAATAACAACAATTCCCTGTGCAGCTTTAAAGCCTTCATTCAGCGCAGCTGATTTGCCATAATTGCGTTGAAAGCGAATGCCTTTAATATTGGCATTCGCTGTTCGTAATCGCTGAATTACTTTCCAGGAATCATCTGTACTGCCATCATCTATTAAAATAATTTCGTACGATAATTGCTGCTCATTGGCCACCCGTTCAATCCATGAACATAGTTCAGGCAATGATTCAGCTTCATCTTTAAGAGGAATAACAATACTTAGGTTCATGAAATGTTTTACATGTTTTGGGGCATTCCAGTTTGAGGATTCTTTTTTGCTATGGCAGCGCCTATTAAGGATGCTATTGCGCCAAAAAACATATAACTTAAAAGAGTGCCTCCTATTCCAAATGCTAAAAAGAATTTATCAACCATTTTCATTGCAGTATCAATCATGTCTTCTGTATTTTTTGGATCTTTTTCCATCTCCGTTCTAGCTATCAGCAATGCCTTATCTTTAATTTCCGGCATTATTAAATAGATAAGAAGAAATCCTGCAATTGAAATTAGTGTTACAATTGTCGTGGTTTTAAAACCATGAACAAATACATTTCCGTATGTAACATTTGAATCCATATCGTTGCTAAAAGAAATATCAGCCCAAACGATTGCTGCCATAAACAAAGCTAAAATAGCCCACTGTACCCATTTGTCTTGGATATTAAATACCTGAAGAATTGTACTGAGTGCAAAAATTACTAAGCCGATTATTAGGCCTTTGACAATATGTGTTGTGACTTTCTTTTCCATAATCAAAGTTTTAGTTGAGTTTTAGTTGATTGTTACTGATAATGCCAATTACTCTTCCTCTCAATTCTTTACCAACAAAGGCAGAGTTTCTTGATTTGGAACGTATGGCTTCGGTTGTAAAAA
>JANOIQ010000074.1:0-6292 GCA_031407835.1 Chitinophagaceae bacterium | reverse complement strand
ATTTACTCTTATCAAATTTGCGTTTGGCATAATCCAGGTCAAGTATAAAATGAGTTTCTTTGGAAGAAGGGAGCTCAAACATAGCATCGGTAAGGATACTCTCGCAAATACTTCTCAGGCCCCTGGCCCCTAATTTATATTCCATTGCTTTTTCTACCATAAAATCCATTACATCTTCTTCAATTGTAAGCTTTATACCTTCCAGTTCAAACAATTTTGTGTATTGTTTGATAAGTGCATTTTTAGGTTGTGTCAAAATAGCCCGCAGAGTAATAGCATCAAGCGGGTCAAGATGCGTGGCAACTGGTAAGCGGCCAAGCAATTCTGGAATCAAACCAAATGCCCGGAGATCCTGTGCATTTACATAACGCAGCAGGTTTTTCTTCATGTTCTCCTGATGTTCTTTGTCCACATTGAAGCCGATAGTATTGGTTTGTACACGGCGGGCGATGATCTTATCAATGCCGCCAAAAGCGCCGCCACATATAAAGAGAATATTTTGCGTATTGATCTTGATAAGTTTTTGTTCAGGGTGTTTTCTTCCGCCTTGCGGTGGTACCAATACATCCGTTCCTTCAAGTAATTTCAACATTCCCTGTTGTACACCTTCACCACTTACATCACGGGTGATGGAAGGGTTATCACCTTTCCTGGCTATCTTATCTATTTCATCAATATATACAATGCCACGTTCGGCAGAAGTTACATCATAGTTACATACCTGCAATAACCTTGTCAGGATACTTTCTACATCCTCCCCTACATAACCAGCTTCGGTAAATACAGTAGCATCAACAATAGCGAATGGAACATTCAGTAAACGGGCAATGGTTTTTGCCAGCAGGGTTTTGCCGGTACCGGTTTCGCCCACCATAACGATGTTGCTCTTTTCAATTTCAACTTCGCTTTCGGTTTTTTGCTTTAAGCGTTTGTAATGATTGTAAACTGCAACAGCCAGCACCTTCTTGGCATCATCCTGGCCAATAATGTATTCATCTAAAAACCGTTTGATTTCAACCGGCTTTTTGACATTAAGTTTAAAATTAGAAGGAGTGGATTCATTGCGGAGTTGTAATTCCTGGCCAATGATTTCCTGTGCATGTTCAACACAATTTTCACAAATATGTCCTTCCTGGCCAGCAATTAAAATCTTCACTTCGTCCCTGCTTCTGCCACAAAATGAACAATGCAACATGTTGTTTTTTGCCATTTGAAATGGATTTTTTTGGAGGTCTGCAAG
This sequence comes from Chitinophagaceae bacterium, assembly GCA_031407835.1. Lineage (GTDB taxonomy): Bacteria > Bacteroidota > Bacteroidia > Chitinophagales > Chitinophagaceae > Lacibacter. The sequence goes on along the minus strand of JANOIQ010000074.1, from coordinate 5,052 downwards.
CGCAAACCGCCTTCAAAGATAATAAACCTTTGTAAAGGGCATAGAATAAATAAAAAAGGGAAAAGCAATGCTGCTTTATCCCTGTTTTATGAGTTATACACTGAAATCTTATAATTTGTCGAGAATACCGTCTACAATACCATAGCCTACGGCTTCTTTGGCATCCATCCAGTAGTCACGGTCAAAATCTTTCAATACCTGATCAATCGTTTTGCCGCAATTTTGTGCCAGTATCTTAGCACCCAGTTCTTTGGTTTTGGCAATTTGATTGGCCAGAATTTCGAGATCGGCACTTGTTCCCTGTGCACCGCCAATACTTGGCTGATGAATCATTACTTCGCCATGCGGAAATATAAAACGACGGCCTTTTGCACCACCGCTCAACAGAATAGATCCCATTGAAGCGGCCATGCCCATACAGATTGTACTTACGGGAGAGCTGATCATTTGCATGGTATCATAAATGACCATACCGCTTGTTACAACACCGCCGGGACTGTTAATATATAATTTAATTTCTTCGCCGGGCTTCATGGCTTCTAAATACAATAATTTATTCACGATCTCTTTGGCAGAATTGTCGTGCACTACTCCCCAAAAAAAGATCTTACGGTCTTCGAGGAATTTTTTATTGTAAGGACCAAATGCCGCTGCGGTAAAATTTTCTAACGGATTTTCTTTTGGCTCATCATCTTCTTCGCCTTCAAAGCGAACTGGAAATCTCGAATTATGCAAATACATAGTTGTTTCGTTTTAATGATTTAGCTTTCTTTTACTTTTCTTGGATTCATCAGCAATACCTCATCCACCAACCCGTATTCTTTGGCTTCGCTGGCAGTCATCCAAAAATCACGGTCGCTGTCTTCTTTTACTTTTTCAAAGGTTTGCTCACTGTGATAGGCGATGATTTCATACAACTCAGTCTTGAGTTTTTTTACTTCATTCACCATAATCTGAATGTCAGTTGCCTGACCGCCGGCGCCGCCATACGGTTGATGCAGCATGATGCGTGAATGTTTCAATGCTGTACGCTTTCCTTTGGTACCTGCACACATGAGTACTGCACCCATTGAAGCCGCAATACCAGTGGTGATAGTACTAACATCGGGTGTGATGTATTGCATGGTATCATAAATACCAAGACCTGCATAAATACTTCCGCCGGGGCTGTTGATATACATCTGGATATCTCTTGTTCGATCAGTACTTTCCAGGAACAGTAACTGTGCAGTTACAATATTAGCTACATAATCATTAATCGGTTCGCCCAAAAAAATGATTCGATCCATCATTAAACGGGAGAATACATCCATACTTGCCACATTCATCGGACGCTCTTCTATGATGTAAGGCGTAAGATTGGTTGGGCTGAACTGAGTTTGATAATTATGCAGAGTGGCGCCGGAGATACCACGGTGTTTCACGGCATATTTTTCGAATTCTTTGTTGATATCCATATTGAATTTTTTTCCGGTTTGAAGTTAAGGTAATCGGTTGAAATAGAAATGTTTTCAAATACCATGCAATGAATAAAAGCAGGACAATAAGGCAGAGGAAACCAATTGATAGTTTATAGTTGATAGTTTTCAGTTGTTGATGTTCGGTTATTATGGCTGAATAACAACCTGCCTGACAAAATAAAAATCCCGCCAATTACTCAGCGGGACTGTATTTTTTTACTTCGTAGATCTAACCTCGTACGTCGTACATTTTAATGGTGATGATGCTGATGTTCTTCATTCATTTTAATGAACTCTTCGGCACTAACTATCTTTTCCTCTTTTTTTACCTGCTGCTCAGCCCAGTTAAATACTTTTTCTGTTACCAGTTTACGGTAAGTACTGTCAACCTGTTTTTCATCTTTCAATAAGGTTTCAACATACTGATCAAGCCATTCAACATTACCATCTGCAAGGTTCATTCCGCCAAAATAACCCAGTACCTGCTGTTTCAGATTTTCTCTCAGCTCTTCAGGAGTTACATCGAGATTGTTCTCCGTAATAATCCTGTCGGTAATCAATGTCCAGCGTAACTGGGTATCAAAAGTTGGGTATTCAGCTTCTACCTGGTCTGGTGTTTTTGCCTGATCACCTGAAGTTGCCATCCACTTTTTCAAGAAGTCAGCAGGCAGTTCCATCTTTACATCTTGTAACAATACATGATATAAATGGTGCTGAACCTGGTTGCTGCTTTGTTTATCCCAGTAAGTCTGGATATCTGCTTCCAATGCTGCACGGAATTCAGCTTCTGTTTTAAGTTCTTTGCCGGGAACTGCTTCTTTAAAGAAGTCTTCGTTCAGTTCTCTCTTTTCAATTAAACCAACTTTAGTAATGGTGAATTTAAATGATTTTCCAGCTGCTTCGGCTGCCTCTTTATAACCAAGATCACTTACAACCCAGCTGCGTTCTTTTTCTTCAAATGCATCGTTCAGCTCAATAACCAGCGTATCATCTTTCTTTAAACCCTGAAGTTTAGGACGGTAAGCTTCAGAAAAATATTTTACCAGTAATGAGTTGTCTTTCTTTAAACCACCTTCAACCGCATTACCTGCTGCATCTATTTCTTCAAAAGTGAGGTTCAGTACATTGTCATCGCTGCTTACAGTTTCAGGTTCGGTCATTTTGCCGAAGCGGTTTTGTAAACGCTCAATTTCTTCATTCACCATTTCAGGAGTTGCCTTTACCCGGAAGTAAGGGGCAGAAATATTGCCGAGGTTGATTTCAAAAGCCGGTTTTAAACCAACTTCAAAATCAAAGCTGTAATCAGCAGGGTTATCCATATTAGGTTTGAAATCGCCATTTGGCAGGGGAAGGGGCTGGGCAAAAATTTCCAGTTTTTCGTTTGCAAGGTAATCATTCAATCCTTTTTCAATGTTGCGGATCACTTCTTCCGTAAACATACCGGGACCATACATTTTCTTCACCATTCCTGCCGGCACCATGCCTTTACGGAAACCGGGAATAGTTGCCTGTTTGCTGTAGGTTTTCAAGGTTTTTTCAAACGCAGGAAAATAGTCCTCTTTTGTAATTTTTACAGTGAGTTTGTCATTTAACAAACCAATGTTTTCTCTTGTAACTGTAGCCATAAGAATGTTGAACGTTTAGTTGTTTAAAGTTTAAGGTTAGTGGCCGAACGTTGAAACGTTCAACTTGAAACCTTAAACTTTTAAAATGTCCGGATGAAGGGACTCGAACCCCCATACCTTACGGCATCAGATCCTAAGTCTGACGTGTCTACCAATTTCACCACATCCGGAAGAACTTTTGTTTAAAAAACGGGCTGCAAAGGTAGGGGGTTTCAGGTATTCATTCGTTTTGAGAGAGAGCTTTTTCGTAAATTCGTGGTCCACTGGAATCAACAACCACCATACCGGCCTATACGCTTACTCCCGAACAGGAAAAAAAGGAAATTCTTCGTCACTATCGCAGTTTGTTACGATCACTCAAAACAAAACTCAAAAAAGGCGATAAAGAATTGGTGCGTACTGCCTTTGAAATGGCAGCAGATGCTCATAAAACCATGCGTCGTAAAAGCGGCGAGCCTTATATTCTGCACCCTTTATCGGTAGCGCAGATTTGTGTGGAAGAAATTGGCCTGGGTGTACGTTCCACCATTTGCGCCTTGCTGCATGATACCGTTGAGGATACTGATATTACACTGGAAGATGTGGCCCGTGAATTTGGAAATGAAATTGCCAGAATTATTGATGGGCTAACCAAGATATCAACGGTTGTAGATGCTAACTCAACGCAACAGGCAGAGAATTTTAAAAAGATTTTACTGACACTGACCGATGACCCTAGGGTGATATTAATTAAGCTGGCCGATCGGTTGCATAATATGCGTACGCTGGATAGTATGAAGCGGGAAAAGCAGTTGAAGATTTCAAGTGAAACAGTTTATATCTACGCACCGCTTGCACACAGGTTAGGCTTATACAATATCAAAACAGAAATGGAAGATCTTTCCATGAAGTATCTGGAGCCCGACATTTACAAGGAAATTGCACGCAAGCTTTCAGAAACAAAACGTGAACGCAGCCGCTACATAAATGAATTCATTAAGCCTATTAAAGAAAAAATGGAGAGAGCCGGGTTTACCAGTTTTGAAATTTACGGACGGCCTAAATCCATTCACTCCATTTCCAACAAAATAAAAAAGAAGGGTGTAAGTTTTGAAGAAGTGTATGATCTGTTTGCCATCCGTATGCTCATTGATGCACCACCAGAAAAAGAAAAAGAGGATTGCTGGAAAGCTTATTCAATTGTTACCGATATGTACACACCCAGTCCTGAACGTTTGCGTGACTGGCTGAGTAACCCCAAGAGCAATGGTTATGAAGCGCTGCATACAACGGTAATGGGGCCGCAGGGTAAATGGGTGGAAGTGCAGATCCGCACCAAACGAATGAATGAAATTGCAGAGAAGGGTTTGGCGGCGCATTGGAAATACAAAGAAGGAAGTGGCGATGAAGACCGTTTTGATAAATGGTTCCATAATATTCGGGAAGTGCTGAATAACCAGGACAGCAGTTCTCTTGATTTTTTACAGGATTTCAAAAGCTCTTTTCTTGCAGAAGAAATTTATGTGTACACACCAAAGGGGGATGTAAAAATGCTGCCGCTTGGAGCAACAGCACTTGATTTTGCATTTGGTGTGCACAGTGACGTGGGAGGAAAATGTATTGGAGCCAAGGTAAATCATAAGTTAGTTCCTATTGCACATAAGCTGCGCAGCGGCGACCAGATCGAAATCATTACCAGCAGTAAACAAAAACCAAGTGAAGACTGGTTAAGTTTTGTTGTAACAGCAAAGGCAAGGAGTAAGATCAAAGATGCACTGAAAGAAGAAAAAAGAAAAGTGGCCGATGACGGTAAATATATACTGCAGCGCAAACTGGAACAAATGGGTGCCAGCTTTGATTTGCAGAATGTGGATACATTAGTTCATTTCTACAAGGTTCCATCGCAGCTGGATCTATTTTACAGAATTGCCACAAAGAGCATTGAACTGAAGGATATTAAAGATCTCCACATGCATGGTGATAAACTG
>JANOIQ010000061.1:0-1624 GCA_031407835.1 Chitinophagaceae bacterium | reverse complement strand
CGTTTGCGTTTGTGCAACCAGGTAGTAAGTGAAGTTCGCCGCCATTTTGAAGGTATTGTGTTTGATACCATCATTCACCGTAATACACGTTTAAGTGAAGCCCCAAGCTTTGGCAAACCCGTTATTTTATATGATGCCGACAGTAAGGGCTCTATCAACTATCTCAATCTTGCCAAAGAAATTCTGCAACGGAATAATCTTACCAAAATTAAACAGGAAGACAAGATTATTGAAGTGGATGAGGAAGAGTTGAATTAAGACTACAAATTGATACTTAATTGATACAGCATATCCTAATCTACGTCTTTCAAATCAGGAAACATCCTGCTACTTTACAATTTACTTTTGGTGATTGATGATCACCTTTTACTTGTTTTTGGGTGACGCCTTCTTTCATTCCATTTAGAGAACTATTTCATCTTTTCTTTTATCAGCATTAGCCTGGCAGCTTTTTGCAGTTATATCTCAGAGACTCATGTTTGAAGCAGTATCTGAAATATCCTGTTTTTAAGGGATAGTATCCTGCTGTAAATAGAATCATTTTTACTTCAGCATTTAAACTTAAAAAACAACACATGAAAAAGAAATTACTCTTTACAACATTTTTACTGTTTGCAATTGCTGCAGTTCATGCACAGATTTTTACCAAACCTGAAAAAAAACCGGTAACCAAAGTATTAACGCCGGCACCACCTCCACCTCCTTCTTCTACAACAAATAAAACCCAGACTACAGGCAATCAGAATGCCAGTGTTTATTCTTTAACATCAGTACGGGTGTTTATCAAAACAGGCAGTGACAATAAGGAATTTCCATCCAAAGTTTATGTAACACTTATGGCAAAAAGTACTCCTGCAAACTGGCGCAATTATCTCCAGTTTAATTTGGGCAATGAAATGAAAATAAATTCGACTGCAGAATTTGGTCTTGATCTTGAAGGGCGCCAGCCTACTCCAATGGAACACTTTCAACAATCCGGGTTGAAGTTGTCAATAAAATATGAGCCCAATTTTTTTGCAGATGCATGGAAAATAGAATCTGTCAGTCTGCTTTTAGAATTTAAAGACCAATTTGGCAACCTGCATCCAACACTTGGAAATAAAACAATAACATTCAGTAATGCATATGGTTTCTTAAATAATGAATACCATTATATGGAGTGTTTTACAGATGCATCTTTCGCACCACTTACTTCAGTCATAAGAAAATAGACAACACCAATAAAGTACTGGAAGGAAAATAATTTGAAAAACAAAAAAACAAGCCATGAAAAAGTTATTACAAATTCTGCCACTCATTTTATTTACTATTGCTGCGAATGCACAACAAACTGAAGACGATATCTATGTTGGCAAAAGCAGAACCTTTGGAAATTACAGGGGAGCTGATATCAAAACGGCAAAACCAATGAAGGGCCAATCAATTATAGCAGGCATAGTGGTAAAAGTTGATTGGTGCGAAGAGGACTGCTTAACAGTTTGGGTAAAAAAAGATGATGGAACTACAATATCAGTTGGAACAAAAGATTACGGCTTTACTGTTCCTAAAAAAATTGTTGGCAAACGGATAATCATTGAAGGAGTAGAACCCACTAAACTCATCCCTGAAAAAAAAGCTGTAAAAA
>JANOIQ010000052.1:0-3149 GCA_031407835.1 Chitinophagaceae bacterium | reverse complement strand
GGAAGAAAGTTGTTGAATGTTTTCAATGGCGCTGATACCTGCGGCTGCTCCATTTAATTCACTGATCACAATAGCACGGTTCAGTGCAATGATGGGTGTGGGATAAAGTTGATAGAGCAAATTATAACAATGCAGAATATTGTTCCAGTTGGTGTGATCATAATCTCTTGCCTGTGCATGTTCGTAAGCAATGCCGGCTTCAATATGATATTTGCTGATGGTTTCGCCTGCGGCTGATTCTTCCAGATGAAATACCCCTGTTTCAATCAAGGCCCTGTTCCATTTGCTGCGGTCCTGTTGTTTCAGCAACAGAATATTTCCATCCTTATCCAGTCTTGCTTCATTTCTTGATGCAGTAAAACACATCAGTGCCATCAGCGCATGTGCATTGGCGTGTTTCACTTTCGTGTTGCGGCAAATAAGTTCGCACATCCGCATGGCTTCATTCATCAGGTCGTTGCGGATCAGATCTTCATGATTGGTAGAATTATATCCTTCATTGAATAAAAGATAAATGGCCATCAATACACTCTCTACCCTGTTATCCAGATCTGCGCCGGCAGGTAATTCAAATTGTACATTGTTATCCCGAAAGGTTTGTCTTGCACGGTATAATCTTTTTTCAATGGTATCATAACCGGTTACAAATGCTTTGGCTATTTCTGTAACATTAAACCCGCAAAGTGTTTTGAGGATTAACGACACCTGCGCTTCTGCTGACAAAGAAGGATGACAGCAAACAAACATCATCCGCAGCTGATCATCATCAATGGTATTTGTATTCACCATTTCTTTTACAGTTGGTGCCAGTGTATATTCTGATTGCAGAAGCGGCGTAATGCTTTTGGAGAATTTGTCTTTTCGTTTCTGCTTACGTAAAGTATCAACAGCTTTATTTCTCGCAGCAGTAAACAACCAGGCCGATGGATTTTGCGGAAGCCCGTTTATTTTCCAATTGTTAAGTGCAGTTACTAAAGTATCCTGAACTACATCTTCGGCCAGCTGTAAATTTTGCGGGCCAAAGAGTTTGGTTAATACGGATACAAGCTTCCCCCACTCATGCCGGAAGAGATGATCAACTGTTTCATCAATATGAGAAGAAGTATTCAAACAATTTTTTCTGCAATTTACCTGATCTTTTAAAATAAACCGACTGTCACCTGTATTTGCCGGTAAGACAGTAAGACGAAAAGAAAATAACAGTTGCGGTCAACTATTACCAACTTCCCGTCTTCCCGGCTATTAGGCTTCTTTAAGAATTACTGCTTTGGAAAATCAGGATGTGCTTTTAATTCTGCAATCTGCAGGGTGTGCCTTTTTGTATGGGCACTTAAAAAAATCAGCAGCTGATACGTGTCAATCAACCCAACAGGTGTTTCTGCAAAATGATTGCGTAAATCATCTTCTGTTGATTTCATGTACTTAATCAATTCTGCACGTCTCTCTTTAAATACCACTAAAGTTTGCGCTGTATTTCCAAATTGCCCTGTGGGAAAAAAGCCCTCTCTTGTTTTAACTTTTACATTGCGGCTGCTGATCATGCTTTTAATGGCTTCATCTTCATGCTTCAAATCCTTTCTTTTTGTTGGGTCGGCAGGTGCTTTCAGTGTGCCCATTCCCCAGTCGAACAGATTCTTTTCAGAAATGGTAATATGTTCAGCACAATTAGCAATACTCCAAACACTGTCTGCCGGTTTCCAGTTAAGTTGTGCCTCGCTCAGGCCCTTAATCTCCTTTATAAAATCCTGTTGCGTTTGTTTAAAATAACTGATGGCAGATTTTCTTTCCTCTTTAGTAAGCTTACTATCAATTCCGGCAAAGCCCGATAAAATCAGCAATCCCACTACAGAAAATAACTGTTTCATACATGTAAATTTTTTGGTGAAAAAGAAGAAGAGTAAAATACTTCAATTATTCCCTTTTTACAACAACTTATTGTTAAGAAGGCATATCCATTTTCTGTACCTGTCTTACTATAACCGCACCACCTGTTTCGTAATCAGGAAAATCTGCACAGAGAGCAACTGCTTCATCATAATCAGCTGCATTAATGATAAAGTAGCCGCCAATAATTTCTTTGCCTTCAGTAAAAGGTCCGTCAGTTACTGTTTTGTGATTACCCTTGATCACTTTTCCACCAGGCAATAACGGTTCGCCCGATACGTATTGACCAGCTTTCGCCAGTTTATCGATCCATGCAAACCATTTACCCATGCTTTCCTGCATTTGTTGAGGTGAAGGATTAGAGTTAGAGGGCATCTCGCCCTGGAAGATTAACATAAACTTTTCCATAATACTTGTTTTATTGTTTTGAAATGATTTCTGTAATGACGTGTGTTGAATGATCTTCCGGGCAGCTGCCGGTTATTTTTTTAAAAATTGTTTCCAGGGCTTCCAGTAAAATTCATTCCATCCCTGTTTTATTGACTTGTATTGCCATTCGGGTACGTTGGCATGCGTCATATAAACAACTGCATCATTGTCTTTTTGTTCGAACAGGAGAATGAATGTTGATTCAGGCTCAGCCATATCCCAATCATTGGCTATCCAGCTTTGAACGATAAGTTTACCGGGGACTAACTGAAGGTTTTTACCAAAACAGTAATTGCCATAAGCCGAAAACCTGGCACCCTCTTTTTTTTGAATTTTAGCTGGTGCTCCGGTAACAAGGCTATGCTGTTTAGCATCCATATAAAAATTATACAGAATGGAAGCAGTTGTATTTTTAAATAAAACCGTTTGAAGAATTGTTTTGGCCATCAGCAGAATTTTAGTTCATTAAGTTATCAAATGACGAAGAGCTTTACTAATTCCGGACATGCCATTTATAAAAACTTGTAAAAAAAACCGGAAATGTTTTATTAAGTTTAAAAGCCTTTTAAAAAAAACGCTTATGGTAAAGTATGCTTTCTTCCTGATCTCTGTATTGGGTTTTTATTCTTCCTTCGCTCAACAGAATAATAAACCCTGCAGCAACCCGGTTTACCGCCAATTCGATTTTTGGATCGGCGAATGGGAAGCTTATGCAACCAATGGCAAAAAAGCTGGCGACAGTAAGATCAGTATAATCCTCGACAGCTGTATCATTTTAGAAGAATGGACAAGCACCGCCGTAACACAGGGATTACGTTATGCAGGCAAGAGTTTTA
>JANOIQ010000034.1:0-4613 GCA_031407835.1 Chitinophagaceae bacterium | reverse complement strand
GCTGCAGTACTGCCCGTAAGCAGGATTAAACGTCTCATGAAATCCTGTCTTGAAAGTGGTTTATGAGTGTACTCGTCGTAGAGGTTGATTACTTGCTGATCCATGTTGATTGATTTAGGGAGAGAAGTTACAATGATTTTTTGTGATGGCAGAACCGTTTATCAAAGAGAAACAAGACTTAACTGTTTTGGAGTATGGTTAACTATGTATTTTATCTTTAATTTATATTTATAAGTTTTTTGCAAAATTTGAAAATAAGGATTACTCACATTTATAAACACAGGTTCCTTTTTCATTTATCCAAATGATTTTTCCATTTTTAGATGCTGGGGTAAACAAATAATTATTTTTATAATAATCGTGTATGTAAGCTGTAATACTATAATATTGAGTAGTAACAGATGGGCCAATCTTATCATATTTAAAGTCACAATAAATCTTGTTGTGATTGTCGATAATTCCCCAATATGAGTCTTTTTTGGCAGCCCATAGTTTCCCTTCTTTCAGATTTTCAATTATTTCATATTCGATAGGCACTGTAATAGTGAAGCTTGAATCAAGTAAACCCCATTTTCCACGAAGTTTTACTTCAAATGATGTAGTTGTAAAATCCTTAACATTATCATAAATCGGCGCTATAACTTCCTTGCCTTTTGTATTGACAAATCCCCATCGTTCATTGACCTTTATCGCCGCAAAACCATTGACGAATTCCCTGATGCACTCTTTGTTTGAGTATTTAAATGGCACAATTACATTATTCTCTTTATCAACAATCCCCCATTTTTGATTATAGGATAAATGAATATACGGGTAAGATGGGTTATTTAAAACTGAACTAATATTTCGATCATATGAGTCATATTGAACAGGTAAAATAACTTTACCTCTCAGGTCAAATGCTCCATATCTTGATTCTCTATTAATATATTTTGATACAACTATTAGACTATCATAAGAGTTTAAGTTAATATAGTTAAATTCAAAGGGAATAATTGTTTGATCTGTAACATTTATTACACCTTCTGCTTTATCAAGTGATACAACAGCTAATCCGAATTTTGTAAAGTCATCTGCATCTGAGTATTTTGGTGCTATTACTTGTTTTGCAAAATCATTGATATAGCCCCATTTATTCCCAATTCTTGCTGCAGCATATCCCCATTTAAACTCTTTTATTTCATCATAAATGAATGGTATAACTAAGTTATTTAAAGTGTCAATAAACCCAAATTTTTTCTTTGATCTAACTTTTGCAATGCCAAAATTGAACTCGTAAGTGGTTTCTATTACCCCTGGTATTTCTACTTCAGGCTCTTTAATCTCAGTTTTTTGTTCTTTGGTTAAATCATTATTTATCGATTCGATTTTAATGATAGCATTCCTTGCTGATTGGTTTAAAGGGTTTATTTTTTCTGCTTTTTTGAAAAACTCCATTGCTTTTTTTGTGTTTCCTTGCATTAAGTATGAATTCCCCATAAGGTAATAAACACTATCTCTATTTATATATTTATCTGATTTTTTAAAATCATTTGCAGCTAGTTCGAACCTGTTTAAAGCGAAATTTGTTGTGCCTCTTCGATAAAAAGCCTTTTTATATTTTTTATCATAATCTAAAGCTGTATTAAACATTTGTAATGCGTCCAAAAATTGGTTTTTATTATACAATTCAATTCCTTTTACTAAAAATTCGTATGCTTTAAAACTTTTTGTGCTTTTTGCAGTAATTATATTGACATTATCATAATCTTGTTTACCTCTAAAAGCTTTGAATTGTCTTAATATTTCTAAACAAATATTTTTTTGTAAAAACAATATACTATCAATTGAGGCTATGATAGGTAGGTTGTCTAATGGAGCAATTTCTCCTGTTTCAACGTTTGCAATTCGCATATTTATTAATACATGGCCTGTGTATATTTGGCAGCTTCCGAGTAATACTTTTTTCACACCTAATACTTTTCCAATTCTGACAATACTGTTAGTGTCTATTGACTCTGTTTTTTGTAATTTTTGCTCTTGAATAATTTTTTCAAGTTGAGATCTTTCAATTACAGAAAATTGCGTAATTCTGGAAAAAGCATCAGTTAATGATTCGGAAAAACCTAGAGCCATCCATTGATAAGTTTCCAGATCTTTATTATTAGTTAAGATTTGAAAATCAAGGATTGCAATTCTTTCTATCTCTTTTGTTTGAGAATGAAGATTGAGTGTTAATAGAATATAAAGTATTGTCAGCTTGAAGGATTTCATTGAAGGCTAATTTGAAGGTTTTATTTTTTTGTACATTAGGTTAGAAAATTCGCTTTGCGTTTCAAAAAGGTTATCAATCGTTCCGTTGTATTCTGTAATACTATAAGATTCAATTGTACCAGTTTCTATATTTACGACTCTAGCGGAAATTTTAATTTGTCTGTCAAGGAGTTGACAACTCCCAATTATCACTTTTTGTGCACCAAGAATTTTACCAATTTGTACCGCACTTTTTATATCAACATATTTCCCTTGTTGGAAATCTATTTCTTTTAAAACTTTATCTCTTTGAGTTCCTTCAATAAATATGAAACTTTTTATTTGCACAAGGGTGTTTAAAAGAGTTTCGGGGATTCCTTTACTTAGCCAGTCATATTTTTCATCTTTAGAAATGTATTCAAAAGGAAGTATTGTCAATTTAATTTCACCAGTAGTATTATATTTTGCTGTGTCTGTTTTTGTATTTTGATCAGAGAAGGGTTGGTTAGTAGTAATGGGTGGTTTTGGATCTTTTTTGCCTTCAGGTTTAGGGATAAACGAGTCTGGTAGGTTAGGAGTTATTTTCTCTTTTATGTGATGAGTTGTATCTTTTACAGTTACTATAGTACTATCTTTCAAAGGAGGGAACCATCTGTTATAAAACTCTGGTTTCCCGGAAATAATGAAAACGCCAAATCCTAAAGTTGCTATTGCAATTACGATAACTATGCATGTAAGGACTATGTAGAATATTATTTTTGTGAAAAAATCTTTTGGTTTAATTAAGTAAGAAATAGCAAATCCAAAAAGAGAGATTAGAAGGACAACAAACGCATAAATAAAAACATCAGAGTTGTTTAATTTAAAAAATGAGATGATTGCAAGAATTATAATTGTTGCAAGAATAAATCTCGAATACTTTAGGAGCGGGACATTTTTAATTGATTCATTATAAAACTTCAAAAGCCAAATTGGGTCATCTTTTTTCAACATGTTGGTGTTTTTAATGATTTACTTTGGGTTTATTCTTTTTTAAATATGGTTTGAAAGGCAAAGTAAGGGTATAAATTATTGCATAAAAACCTGAATAATCCACAATAGCAATAAAAATGTCAAAAAAACACAGGTTTTTGGAGAGTAACATTGGTGAAAGGCAAAATAAAGCACAAATGAATCAAAAATGGCAATTAAGCCCATCTAAGGATGCATGATGTAGAAATAAGTTTGAAAAAAAATTGCATTTCATAGGTTAGGGTTAACAGCTAGCTAATTCTTAAGTATTTGTAAGAGATTTAGTTGCCTGGCATCAAAAAAAGCCCCGCTCACAGAGCAGGACTTTTGCGTAATATCAGGTATTTTTTGAATTATACTTCTTCCTCAGCATATGAACTCACCGGCTCACAGGTGCAAATTAAATTCCGGTCGCCATAAGTATTGTTGAGTCGGCTTAGACTACAAAAGGTCGCAAATGACCTTTTAAATGTCGTAATGGCACAGGTGCAGGCAAAAAAAGTAAATTAGTTTTACTCTGTAATCAGGAACAATGTTTTTGACGCAGCCAGGCAAATATTTTTCACAAATAATCAATCAATATGAAACCAAGAACAATCAACATTCTGTATTGGGTATTCACCCTGATTTTTGCTGTACTGATGATCTTTTCCTCAGTTGGAGGTATTGGCCCCAATGAGCAAACGATCCAAATTTTTCATAAGTATTTGGGGTATCCCATTTATTTTATTCAGTTCATCAGCTGGGCAAAAATTATTGGCGTTGTTGCTCTTCTCATTCCCACAAACCGAACAATAAAAGAATGGGCGTATGCCGGTTTGTTTTTCGATCTAACCGCTGCCGTTTACTCAGGTGTTGCTGCTGCTGGGAAATTTGATCCCATGATGCTTACCATGTTAATGTGGATCGTGCCGGGTATTCTTTCTTATTATTTCTGGAAGAAGAAAACTGCATTATAATACCACAGATATATAAAACAAAACATCCCGTTCATTTGAACGGGATGTTTTGTTTTATAGTCAATTATCTATTTGCCTATTGACTTATGCTTCTTCTTCTGCATAGCTGCTCACTGGTTCACAAGTACAAATGAGATTACGATCTCCATAAGTATTATTGATACGGCTTACACTTGGCCAGAATTTATTCTGTGTTACATAATATAACGGGAAAGCAGCCTGTTGTCTTGTATATGCATGTTTCCATTCTTCAGCAGTAATTACAGATTGTGTATGCGGCGCATTCTTTAAAGCATTGTCTGCTTTATCACTCTTGCCTTCTTCAATATCTCTTATCTCTTGGCGTATGTTCAGTAAGGCATCGCAGAAACGATCCAGTTCAGCTTTGTCTTCGCTTTCTGTTGGTTCTAT
>JANOIQ010000024.1:0-9927 GCA_031407835.1 Chitinophagaceae bacterium | reverse complement strand
GGTAATAAAAACACAGCGAGGTAATTGATTTTACGGTGTCCATAAAATCCCCAGCAAAAACATTGCAGATAAAAGCATAGTGCAGCTATTGTACAAATGATTTTCTTCATGTTTTATATCTTCATTTGTTGCGGGTTTAAGGTTTAGCGTTTCTGCAAAATAAACAGACTGATTGCTGCCGGTAAGATCAATTCTTCAACGTTAAACCTGAAACGTTGAACAACAAAATAAATTTATCTTTCTTCCATTTCTTCTTCAAGTTTTGTTACGCCACCGCTGATGGCAAACTTCATTGCTTCCGATCCGGTTATATGTCCTTCAAGCGATTTAATTCTATTGAAAGGAATTAAATACACATTACCCGAAATAGAATAACTCATAGGAACGTAAACAGCAACATAATCTTTCAAACCAAAATCATCCATATCATCCCTGGTTAAAAAAGCTACCCGCCACACATCGTTATCATCCACATTGGCCAGTACAGGTTTGTTGAATTTCTTTTTTTCGCCGGCAAAGGCTTCAAAAAAATCTTTTACGGTGGTATAAACAAATTTGATCCCCGGCACTTTTTCCAGCCAGTGATCAAACAAATTAAAAATCCTGCTCTGAATAAAAAATGTACTCAGGTATCCAACAATACTGATAGCTCCAATAATGATCACAAAGCCCAAACCGAAGTTCCGCACTTTCACTTTCCCCTGATCATCAATGATGGTAAAGATGGGCAGCAGCTCATCAATACTTGTTACAACCCAGTAAAGCGCATAGCCTGTTACAACAATGGGTGCTAACACCAGTAAGCCTTGTAAAAAATACTGGAATAACTGTCTGTAATTGAATCTTTTGAACATGTTGGTTGTATTTACTTTTCAAAAGTACAGTTTTAAAAAAGCAGGAGGGCAGGTTATTTTTTTGTTACGAATGGAAAAAAAACATGATGGAAACTTTGGCAACGAAATAAGTTTCCATAGTTTTGCCCTTCGAATTTGTGAATATGGAACCCAAAGAAAGAATACAGAAAAAGGCTCACGAAATGTTTTTGCGTTACGGTATACGCTCCGTTTCCATGGACGATATTGCCACGCAGCTGGGCATCAGTAAAAAAACCATTTACCAGTTTTTTTCAGAAAAAGACGAACTGGTGGAGGCTGCCATGGACGATGAAGTTACAAGAACCAGGCATGATTGTGAACTCTGCAAGAAAAATGCAAAAGACGCCATTGATGAAATCTTTTTAACGATGGAGCAGATATTTGACCAGTTTTCTCAATTGAACCCGATGGTACTTTATGATGCTGAAAAGTTTCATCCCCGTGCATTTGAAACATTCAGGAAAATGAAGGAAGAATATTTGCTCCAGGTAATTGCACACAACATTAAACGTGGAATAAAAGAAGAATTATACCGGGAAGATATTAATGTGGACATGATGAGCCGCTACCGGGTTGAAACCATGATGGTTCCCTTTGCTATGGCAGCTTCTTCACCCACAAAATTCAACCTTGTTGATGTTACAAAGGAAACGATGGAACATTTTCTGTTCGGGCTTTCCACACTCAAAGGATATAAATTAATTATCAAATACAAAGAAGACCAATTAAAAAGGAAAAGGGCTGAATTGAAATTTAAAAAATAATTCTTTTCAATCCGAAACTTTAACTGACAATAAAAATTAAAAATAAGATCACAGATGAACATACACGTAAAAAGTAAATGGTTGTTGCTTGCTGTAATGGCGGTAAGCTTTACCAGTGCAAAAGCACAAAAAGAATACAGGATGTCTGTAAGCGATGCTGTTGCACTCGCATTGAAAAACACAGTAGAAATTAAGAACCTGCGTATTGATTCACTGAAACAAAAGGCGCAGAACCAGGAAGTAACCGGATCTGCCTTACCACAGGTAACAGGATCAGCACAGGTGGCGCATTATCTTACACTTCCTAAAATTCTGTTCCCCAGTAATGGCGAAACAAGTATTTATGATGTATTAAACAGGGAAGGTGTTAAGGATGGCAGCGGCAACTCTATTCCGCAAAAACAAAGCTTTACTGTACAGGAGTTTTCCTTTGTGCAACCGTGGAGTGTAACTGCTGGTGTAAGTTTAAATCAGTTGCTGTTTCAGCCTGAGGTATTTGTAGGATTGATGGCACGTAATACGCTTCTTGAATTTGCCGGTAACAATATTAAAGTGGCAGAAGACAAAACAAGAGAGCAGGTGTATAAAGCCTACTACCAGGTTTTGATAGCACAGGAACAATATGTTGTTTTGCAAAAAACTATTCAACGACTTGAAAAGTTACTGAGCGATCAGGGTCAGTTGTATAAAAATGGATTTATTGAAAGACTGGACATTGATAAAACAACTGTTTCACTCAACAATATCAAATCAACTGAATTACAATTAAAAAATATTATAGAGCTGGGTTTTGCAGCACTGAAATTTGCAACAGGTCTTAACCAAACAGATACAATTGTACTCACCGATCAATTGAATGACACACTGATTAAACAGGATGTGCTGGATGATGGCACGGTGAATTACAATAACCGGAATGAAATGAGTTTACTTAAAACAGCTAAGAAGCTGGGAGAACTGGATGTAAAAAGATATAAGCTCGGTTATATTCCCACACTTGCTTTCTTTTACCAGTTTCAGGAGCAGGGACAGTTAAACAAAAATTATTCAGCTTTTACCGGGAAAAACTGGTTCTGGTTTAACTCCAATCTGGTGGGTCTGAATTTAAGCATTCCGATTTTTGATGGCTTTCAACGCAAGTATAAAATCAAGCAGGCACAATACACGGTTGAAAAAACCAATAACAGTATTGAGCAGTTTAAACAGGCTGTAGATCTTGAGCATACTGTTTCAAAAAACAATCTGAAGAATGCCATCCTGAATATGGATGCACAGAAAGAAAATCTCGAACTGGCAGAAAGAGTGTACAATACTACCAAGAAAAAATATGAGCAGGGTCTTGGCAGTACGTTTGAAGTATTACAGGCCGATACAGAATGGCAGCGGGCACAGGGAAATTATTTTGATGCCTTATACAATGCCGTTGTTGCAAAAATCAATTATTACAAAGCCACCGGAACACTTAAATAATTAACCAAACACTAAACGAATAAATAAAAAATATGAAACGATTATTTCAATACAGCCTCATTGCACTCTTAGCAGTTGTTATTGCTTCATGCGGTGATGGAAGAAAACAAAAGCTTGGTTCACTGGGCGAAAAGAAAGCCAAACTGGAAGAGCTGAAAAAACAGCAGATAGCTGCGGCAACAGAAATTCAAACACTGGAAGAAGAAATTGAAAAACTTGACACTTCTTCAGCCAGCCAGGAAAAATCAAAACTGATTGCTGTTACACCGGTTGGCACAGAAGACTTCTCCCACTACATTGATCTGCAGGGCAAGATTGATGCAGACGACATCTCCTACATTGCTCCTCCCAACGGGCAGGGTGGCATTGTAACTGCTTTGTATGTGAAGGAAGGCGACTATGTAAAAAAAGGTCAGCTGCTGTTAAAAATGGATGATAAAGTTTTACGCCAGCAAGTGCAGATTACACAAACACAATTAGTGCTTGCAAAAGATGTGTATCAGCGTACGAAGAATTTGTGGGATCAGAATATCGGATCTGAACTTCAACTGTTGCAGGCAAAAAATAATGTGGAAACACTTGAGAAATCAATTGGTACAGCCAACGAGCAGATAAAATTATATACAGTGTATTCTCCCGTTAGCGGCATTGCTGATGATGTGAATGTACGTGTAGGTGAAGCATTTGTTGGTGCAACACAACTTGGTCCGCAGATCAGGATTGTAAATACCAGCACATTGAAAGCGGTGATTGAAGTACCGGAAAATTATATGAACCGTGTACGTGTTGGAAGCCCGGTGATCATTACACTTCCAGATATGAATAAAACATTCAACTCAACTGTAAAACTTTCTTCACAAACCATCAATGCAAGTACAAGAACATTTACAATTGAAGCAGCAATACCGGGCGGCGGTGTTCGCCCGAATTCAATTGCAGCTGTACGTATTAAAGATTACAGTGCACCAAATGCAATTGTGATTCCGGTTAATATTGTGCAGACAGATGACAAGGGAAAATATGTTTACGTAGTAGAGAAAGATGGTAAAGGAAGAAGCATAGCAGTAAAAAAACCTGTTGTTGTAGGTGAATCGTATGGTGATAAAATTGAAATTAAAGGTGGTTTACAAAGTGGTATGCAGTTAATTACCGAAGGATACCAGTCTGTATATGATAAGCAGGTGGTGGCGATTGTATAACAAGGCAAGCCCCCTCCCGACCTCCCCCTGAAAGGGGAGGCCATCAAAGCACAGGGCCAGCTTTTATAATCAGTGTAACGATTTGTGACGATTGAAAAATAAAAGTTGAAATGCTTACTTAAAGAAGTTGAAATTTAAAAATAGTCGGGCCTCCCTCTCTACCGGAGAGGGAATGAGGGAGAGGCCTGAATGATGACTACATAATAAAATACTATGCAATCAAATTTTTTAGAAGGGCTCAGTAAAAAATTTAAAGAATTTAAACCTACCAGCTGGAGTGTTGATAACCGTACAGCGATCTATATCGTTACGATTATCATTACAGCTTATGGGTTGTTTAAGTTCACTACAATGCCCAAAGAACAGTTCCCCGATATCGTAGTTCCTACCATATCGATAGCGACTATTTATGTTGGTAACTCACCAACAGATATTGAAAACCTTGTAACAAGACCAATTGAAAAGCAGATCAAAAGCATCAGTGGTGCAAGGGTTATTAAAGTACAGTCAACTTCACAACAGGATTTTTCACTCATCGTTGTTGAGTTTGATACAGATGTAAAAGTTGACCTGGCCAAACAGAAAGTAAAAGATGCAGTTGATAAATCAAGAACCGACCTTCCGCAGGATCTTACGGCTGAACCGGACGTTCAGGAATTTGCATTCAGTGAAATGCCCATCATGTATGTAAACATCAGCGGTGATTTTGACGGCATTAAACTGAAACAGTACGCAGATAACATGCAGGACCGTTTTGAAGAACTGAAAGAAATTACAAGAGCTGATATTGTTGGCGCACCTGAACGTGAAATACAGGTGAATGTTGACCCTTACCGTATGGCCAGTTCACGCATTACTTTCAGCGATATTGAAACTGCCATTGCAAGAGAAAACAATGATATCAGCGGCGGACAGATTGAAATAGGAACAATGAGAAGAACCGTTCGTGTTCGTGGACAGTTCAATACCGCTTTTGATCTCAACAACATTATTGTAAAAGGCGTAAGCGGTGCACCCGTTTACCTGAAAGATATTGCAACAATTATTGATACGGTTAAAGAGAAAGAAAGTTATGCCAAGCTCGATGGTAAAAATGTAATTACACTCAACATTGTAAAACGCAGTGGTGAAAACCTCATCAATGCAGCTGATAAAATCAAGGCAACCGTTGAAGAAATGAAGAAGAATGATATTCTTCCAAAAGATCTCATCGTAACCATCACCGGCGATCAGAGTAAAGCAACCAAAACATCTTTCAATGAACTGGTGAATACAATCGTAATTGGCTTTGTGCTGGTATTACTCATCCTCATGTTCTTTATGGGTGTAACCAATGCCTTCTTTGTGGCATTGAGTGTCCCGTTGAGTGTGTTTGTTGCCTTCCTGTTCTTACCTGTTGCCGATTATATTATTGGCTCAGGTGTAACGCTCAACTTCATTGTACTCTTTGCCTTACTGTTTGGGTTGGGTATTATTGTGGATGATGCCATTGTAGTAATAGAAAATACGCATCGTATATATCATAATGGTAAAGTACCGGTAATACGGAGTGCGAAAGAAGCAGCAGGTGAAGTGTTTATTCCTGTGTTAGCAGGTACTGCAACTACACTTGCTCCTTTCTTCCCGCTGCTGTTCTGGAAAGGGATCATTGGTAAGTTTATGATCTATCTGCCGGTGATGCTTATTCTTACACTGGCTGCTTCATTGATTGTTGCGTTCATCTTTAATCCGGTGTTTGCAGTAAGCTTTATGAAGCCTGAAGGAAAAGAGCATGATGAAAAGAAAAGTGATCTCTTCCGCAAATGGTACTGGTGGGGATTCTGGATCGTTGGTATCATCAATCATATAATCGGTAATCATGGTACAGGAAACTTCCTGTTTTTCATGGCAATCATGGGTGTTATCAACCGTTACTTCCTGAGAGATGCGATTTATTTCTTCCAGGAAAAAGTATTGCCAAAACTCATGAACAGTTATGAAAAATTGCTGCGCTGGGTATTACAGGGTACACGTCCTGCCTGGCTGCTGGTATCATTATTCGTCCTGTTCCCGGTTTCAGTTGCATTATTGCTGCTGCGTGGTAATTCATCCACCTTCTTCCCGAGTGGTGATCCGAATATTATTTATGTGTATATGAAACTGCCCGCCGGTACAGATGTGAAGTACACCGATTCAATTACTACTTTGCTTGAAAAGAAAGTATATAAAATATTAGAGAAAGAAAAACCGGGTGAACCTGGTTCCATTGTAGAAAGTATTATTACAAACGTTGCGGTAAGCGCCAACAACCCGAGAGATAATAACAGAAGTACACAGCCAAATCTGGGGCGTATACAGGTATCGTTTGTGGAGTATGAAAAACGTCATGGTAAATCAACCGGTGTATATATTGATGAAATGCGGAAATCCATTAAAGGAATTCCGGGTGCGGCCATCAGTGTAGAACAGGAAGATGGCGGGCCTCCCACTGATCCTCCCGTTAACATTGAAATAGTAGGTGACAACTTCGGCAATATTGCAAAAGTGGCAACAGAGCTGTTCAACTATCTTGATACAAACAAGGTAGCAGGTATTGACAACCTGCAGATGGATGTGGATTTAAACAATCCTGAAATTACTGTATCGGTTGACCGTGAACGTGCACTCATTGAAGGTGTAAGCACTGCACAGGTTGGTATGGAAATCCGTACAGCATTGTTTGGTAAAGAAGTAAGTAAACTGAAAGATGATGAAGATGAATATAAAATTCAGTTACGTTACAGCGATCTGCAAAGGAACAATATCACTGACCTGATGAACATGAAAATCACGTTCCGTGATTTCAATACAGGACAGATTAAGCAGGTGCCGATCAATGCTATAGCAAAATTTGATTATACCAGTACAAGCGGAGGTATAAAACGTAAGAACCTGAAACGTACCATTCAGCTGCAGTCGAACATTGCTAACCCTACACAGGCAGCACCGATCAATGCAGCATTGAAACTGAAAATTGATGACTTTAAAAACAAAGTGAAGATCCCCGCAGATGTAACCATTCGTCAAACAGGGCAAAGTGAACAGGAAGCTGAAACAAATGCATTCCTTGGCTCAGCATTGATCATTGCCATTGGTTTGATCTTCTTAATTCTTGTATTGCAGTTCAATAGTTTGAGTAAACCACTTATTGTAATTACAGAAATCTTCTTCAGTGTCATTGGTGTGTTACTTGGCTATGCTATTACAGGTAAAGTTATTGCAACCATCATGCTTGGTGTTGGTATCATCGGTTTGGCAGGTATAGTAATTAAGAATGGTATCCTGTTAATTGAGTTTACAGATGAGTTACGTGGCAGAGGTTATAAAACGAGAGAAGCAGCCATCCAGGCAGGAAAGATCCGTATCATTCCTGTAATGTTAACAGCTATTGCAACCATGCTTGGTTTGTTACCATTAGCCATTGGCTTTAATATCGATTTCATTTCCCTGTTCCAGCATCTCAATCCAAAGATTTTCTTAGGTGGTGACAGTGTTGTGTTCTGGGGACCTTTAAGCTGGACTATTATTTACGGGTTGATCTTTGCATTCTTCATGACATTAATGATGGTTCCAAGCATGTATCTAATTACAGAAAGACTCCGTAGACCATTTTCAAAATTCTATGGAAGCAAGTGGGTTGCAATTGGTGGGTTATTTATCCCCCTGATAGTTCTTTCTATTAATTGGAAAATTGGATTAGTTCTCTTCCTGTTATTCAATCCTTTTAGCCTTGTTTTATGGATGTGGCTTTATAGTAGGATTATAAAGAGGAAGCCAGTGCTTCCCCGATATCTTGGCTTTCAACCAAAAAAATAAAATTTATAATATGTATTATTGATAAAGAAAAGCCCTCTCCGCAAACGGAGGGGGCTTTTCTTTCCGTTTAACAAAATATTCATCTGTTATTCCAAGCAGAAAATTAATTTTACCTAAAAATCAGATCCATCTCATAAGAAATTACTCAGCAATTTTGTTACTATTAATTTACGTATGAATACAAAACTCACACTCAGTCTTGATAAAAACGTAATTGAAAAAGCCCGGAAGTTTGCTAAAAGTAACGGACGTACTTTATCAAACCTGGTTGAAACACAATTAAAGGTGGCCATGAAAGCAGTAGATGAAGATGAAATTCATCCCGACATTAAAAAGCTGATGGGGAAAATTCATGTGCCTGCAAACTTTAACCACAAGGCTGCGAAAAAAAATATGATGGCCAAACAGAAAAAGTATGATTAGTCTCATCTATCCCGTTATATTCATCCAATGAAATTTTACAATTAATTTAAAACAACTATTTACTACCATGTCACAGGCACACGAAATTGATTACCGCATTGTAGGCGAAGAAATGCAGTATGTAGAAATTGAACTTGATCCCACTGAAACAGCTATTGCAGAAGCAGGAAGTTTTATGCTGATGGATGATGGCGTACAGATGGAAACTATTTTTGGCGATGGCAGTGCTAACCAGGGCACAGGTGTACTGGGTAAATTATTTTCTGCCGGCAAACGTTTACTCACCGGCGAAAGTTTATTCATGACAGCTTACACGAATGTTAGCCAGGGAAAAAAGAGAGTGAGTTTTGCATCACCCTATCCCGGAAAAATTATTCCGCTTGATTTGATGCGTTTGGGTGGTCCGGTTGTTTGTCAGAAAGATGCTTTCCTCTGCGCTGCAAAAGGAGTAAGCGTTGGTATTGCATTGCAACGTAAACTCGGCACCGGATTATTTGGCGGTGAAGGTTTTATTATGCAGAAATTAGAAGGCGACGGACTTGCATTTGTACATGCAGGCGGTCATGTTTTTGAACGTGAACTGCAGCCCGGCGAATTATTAAAAATAGATACCGGTTGTGTGGTTGCCTATACACACCAGGTTAGTTTTGATATCCAGTTTGTAGGCGGTATTAAGAATACCATCTTTGGTGGCGAAGGTTTATTCTTTGCTACTCTCCGTGGCCCAGGCAGGGTATGGATTCAAACCTTACCCATTTCAAGACTGGCCAGCCGCATTCTTTCTTACAGCAGAGGTCCACGTAAAGAAGAAGGAAGTTTATTGGGAGGACTGGGTAATTTACTTGATGGTGATGGCAGATAACCGAAGCCGTCATTCTCACCTGTCCAGCAATCAGAGGGAGGAACGAAGGATGTCTGCATACTTACAATCTAACGAATACTTATCAGTATAATATTACAGGGATATCTCCTTCGTCGAGATGACGAAATTAAAAGCCGGAAAATTTTCCGGCTTTTAATTTGGAATTCTGAAAAGTCTTATCGTATATTTGCGATATATAATCAAAACGACGATTCAACCCGTCGTTTTCTTTCAGCATAATCATCGTATAAAAACGATAAATAAAATGGCAATACATAAAAAAGAAGAATTCAGTATAAAAGAACAAAACCTTGCATCCTTTGCCAAAGCAATCAGTCACCCTGCTCGCCTTGCAATATTGAGTGTTTTATCAAAAAGAAATCAATGCATTTGTGGCGAAATTGTGGAAGTACTTCCCCTGGCACAGAGTACAGTTAGTCAGCACCTGAAAGAATTAAAGAATGCAGGGCTCATCAATGGCGAAACTGATGGGCCCAGAA
>JANOIQ010000005.1:0-17961 GCA_031407835.1 Chitinophagaceae bacterium | reverse complement strand
GAAGGATTGCGTTTGTAAGTTGTGGTTGATGTTGGAGTTATAATTGGATCCTGTTGTCCACCGTTAATTAAGCCATTTGAAATGCCAACCATACCTAACAAACCATTTTTCTGTACATAAACTTCACCGGCAACTTCTGTTGCAAATGCATCCATGATATAGTTTTCAATGAATGGGTTGTAAACTGAGTGACCTCCATCTGTACGGCGATAGTGCTGATCGCCATAGTTGATTTCCATGTGTCCAACTTTGATTGTGGTAACACTCATGATCTTGTTCCATATTTCACCTTTGAAAGGAAGCTTGTCGAATTGCATATAACCACCTTTTACCCATGCTTCATTATGGTGACGTGAAGATAAATACGTAGTAAGGTTTAAACGGATGCCATCAGCCAACTGAACATCAGTATAAAGATTTGCCTGTGCTACTCCAAATCCCGGAGCTAATCTTGGATAGAGAGCTGGACTGCCTACAGTGTTTGAATGTTTAAGGCTCTGAAAAGGTTGATTAAATCCTGCGCCAAAACGAACTCTAACTCCGTCAAAAGGAACACTGGTTTCTTTTGGAGTTTCAAATACATTAATTCCACTTTGATCATAAGCTCTCAGGTTCTGGATTTTTTGCTGCTGGGCAATTGTTACAAGGGGAAATAAGATTAGTGCCGTCAGTACTGCTTTTTTCAGATAGTTTGTTAACTGTTTCATGTTTTATGAATTTTTCAATTTTAAAATTTAGGTTTCGTGTTTATATTTTTTTAAGAATTATGTCATAGGAGATGGTGATTTCATTACCCACTTTCATTGCTCCGAGCATAAAGCTGGGGGCTTTAATTCCATGATTTGACATCAGAACCTTACGGCTGCCTTTTACTTCAACATCTCCGTTGGGGAGGGTTTTGAATTTCAATACCAGGTCGGTAGGTTTTGTAACACCAGCAATAGTAAGATTACCATTCACCGTTACTGTTGTTTCACTGCCGCTTTGCTGAGTGGAAACTACTTTTGTAAATACATAAGTAATGCTTGGATTTTTTTCAGCTTTAATTGTGCTGTGTGTACGCTCATCCATCAGGTCGGATTTTTTTGTACTCTTCAGTGATTTTGAATCAATCTTTACTGTAGCAGTATTTATTTTTTCCAGTGTTCCGTTAGCAATGGCGAAGTCGCCGGTTACAGTTACTGCAGTAGCTTTTGATGTCCAGTCGTGCATGGTTGATGTACCTGCTACTGTTATTTGATAAGATTTTGCTGAGAATTTTGTTTGCGCATTGAGTACACCTGCCATCAACAGAACAGGAAGAAGAAGTGCGAGTGTGAGTTTGTAAAACATAAAATCTATTTTGATTGTTTATTGATTATTTGATAGCACAAAAGTTGGAACATTGACATTGCTGCGAAATGATCAGGCACAGAAAGTTTAGTGACATTAATCACCGTTTTAAATGACCGCAATCATGAATCAATATGTTTGCCGTTGGAACCCTTTGCCGGTAAAGGTTTCAGCGCATGTTATAAAATGATGACAATGTTTTTCAAATAATTTTTTGTATAAATTATTTATGAAAGTGAACGTTTGCGTAAATAGTTAAACATGCTATTGTATTAGTTCCTAATTTTGATATCGCTGTAATAAATCCTTTTCAGCATAAACGAGATCCAGTGTTCCTATCTGTTGCCATACGTTCTCTCTCCAGAAATAAACTTTACAAAAAATGAAAAAAACAGGCATTTTGGCTGCAACCCTTGTTGCACCCTTTTTACTCCGTGCAGGCGAAGCTGATTTGATAATCCCTGATGCAATTAAAAATGAAACCAGATTGTATTGGGGATTTTTCATTATCGCTTTTGGCTTAGGGTTTGGATTGTACCAATTCTTACGTGTGAAAAAACTTCCTTCACACAAATCCATGCTCGACATTTCAGATGTTATTTTTAAAACCTGTGTTACCTATTTAAAACAACAGGGAAAATTTTTAGCCATCCTGTTCCTGTTTATAGGAGCAGCCGTTGCAGGATATTTTGGATTTCTTGCAAAAGGTGAAGATGGTCAATCGTTATTTGGTATAGGTGGTGTGTTATTGATATTAGGATGGACAGTGGTTGGAATTATCGGTTCATACGCTGTTGCTGCATTCGGTATCAGGATGAATACACTCGCCAATTCAAGAATGGCGTTTGCTTCATTACAGCGAAAGCCTTTTAATTTATTAAAAATTCCCCTGAATGCAGGAATGAGTATCGGGGTAGTTCTCATCTGTGTTGAATTATTATTAATGCTGGTGATCTTATTGTTCATGCCGGGTAAACTTGCAGGTGCCTGTTTTATTGGTTTTGCCATTGGTGAATCATTAGGTGCATCTGCTTTGCGTATTGCAGGCGGTATTTTTACCAAGATAGCAGACATTGGATCAGACTTAATGAAAGTTGTATTTAAAATTGGTGAAGATGATCCGAGAAATCCGGGTGTCATTGCCGATTGTACAGGTGACAATGCCGGTGATAGTGTAGGACCTACTGCTGATGGATTTGAAACATACGGCGTAACAGGTGTTGCATTGATTTCATTTATTCTGCTTGCTGTTACAGGCGGCGAAGGAATACAGACCGAACTTTTAGTGTGGATCTTTATGATGCGGATTTTGATGATCGCCACTTCATTAGTTGCTTTCTGGATTAACGGTTTTATCAGCAAAGCAAGATTTGGGCATTCAACAGATTTTGATTTCGAAACTCCGTTAACTTCTTTAGTGTGGATCACTTCCGGGTTATCAATCATAGTTACATTCGTGGCAAGTTATTTCCTGATCTATGATCTCGGCGGAAATACAAATCTCTGGTGGATCTTATCAACTATTATCAGTTGCGGTACATTAGGTGGTGCTTTGATTCCGGAGTTTACAAAAATATTTACCTCACCCAAGTCGGCACACGTAAGTGAAATTGTGAATTCAGGAAAAGAAGGTGGTGCTTCACTGGTTATTTTATCGGGCTTTGTTGCAGGTAACTTTAGTGCATTCTGGAATGGATTGGTTTTCTTCGTGCTGATGTTTGCTGCCTATTTCGCCAGTACGTTCGGATTAGATTCAATCATGATTTATCCTTCTGTTTTTGCTTTTGGCCTGGTTGCATTTGGTTTACTCGGTATGGGGCCTGTTACAATTGCAGTAGACAGTTACGGACCTGTTACAGATAATGCACAATCTATTTATGAACTTTCATTGATTGAAGAAATACCCGGCATCAATGCTGAAATAAAAAGAGACTTTGGATTTAAACCCGACTGGGAAAAAAGCAAGTATTATCTTGAAGCAAATGACAGTGCAGGTAATACATTTAAAGCAACAGCTAAACCTGTGTTAATTGGCACAGCCGTAGTTGGTGCTACCACTATGATTTTCTCTCTTATTTTAATGATTCAGAAAACACTGGGAGTACAGCCTGAGCTTATTTTAAATCTGCTCAATCCATATACGATTCTTGGATTTATTTTGGGTGGTGCAGTTGTTTACTGGTTTACCGGCGCATCTACACAGGCTGTTACATCAGGTGCATACAGGGCTGTGAAATACATCAAAGATAATATCAATCTTGATCCTGATGCACCAAGAAAAGCAAATGCCGAAGCTTCAAACGAAGTGGTAAAAATCTGTACACAATATGCACAGAAAGGAATGTTTAATATTTTCGTTGCAATCTTTTTCTTTGCTCTTGCATTTGCAAGTTTATCATCACCATCAAGTATTGGTGGCAATAATGCAGTGGCATTGTTTATAAGCTACCTGATTGCTATTGCGGTATTTGGTTTATTCCAGGCAGTATTTATGGCCAATGCAGGCGGTGCGTGGGATAATGCAAAAAAAGTAGTGGAAGTTGAATTGAAGATGAAAGGAACAGAACTTCATGATGCCACAGTTATTGGTGATACGGTTGGTGATCCGTTTAAGGATACTTCATCAGTTGCGTTGAACCCAATCATAAAATTCACAACATTGTTTGGATTGCTTGCAATGGAAATCGCTATTTCTGAATCATTCAGAGATGTTGCTCCATTTGCAGGTTTGGGTTTCCTGGCAATTGCACTGTTTTTTGTGTGGCGTTCGTTTTATAAGATGAGGATTTCACAAAAAAATATTTATGATTTAAAAGATGACAGGAAACCACCGGTTATTGTTAAAATAATTAAAAAAACTGATGAGAAGGCGTATGCTGATCTTGAAGAAACAACTGTTTGATAAAAGCAGTTGTTCAGTTTTGTTATTCTTTTAATACACAGAGGTTGTCTGTAACAGTTAGCTGGTACAGACAACCTTCTTTCATTGCATAGTTTTCTTTATCGTGACTAACGGGAAAGCCAAAGCAGATTGGATAGTTGTATTCTTTCACCAAATCATGGATAATGTCGTACACTTTTTTCCCGAAAGGCCGTTCAGTATTCTGCATATCTGTAAAGCCGCCAATGATTAAACCTGCAAGATCATTGAATTTGCCGCTGCGTTTCATTTGATGTATCATACGGTCAATATTGTAATGCTGTTCGCCCACATCTTCCAGGAAAAGAATTTTCCTTTTCGTTTGAAGGTCACTTTTGGTGCCAATTAAATGTGTAACTAATGCAAGATTGCCACCAACTAATTCTGCAGTTGTTTTTCCTGTATGATTATAGCGGTGTGGTTTGCAGGAATAGTTTGCTTTCTTTCCTTCTAATGCATTTTTCAGCGATTGTACATATTTATTCTTGTAGCCGCCATCATTAAATGCTGCAGCCATAGGAGAATGCAGTGTTGCTATTTTGTAATTACGGTTAATGTGAGCATGCAGTATAGTAATGTCGCTGAAACCAATGATCCATTTGGGATTTTTCCTGAATGCTGTGAAATCCAGCTGGTCAATGATTCTTCCCACACCATAACCACCGCGGCCGCAGAGAATGGCTTTTATACTTGGTTCATCCAGCATAGCCTGGAATTCAATCAGGCGCTCTTCATCGGTTCCGCTGAAATAAGTTTTTGATTTACTGCCCAGTGTTTTGCCAATCAGCACTTCATAACCCCATTGCTGAAAACTTTCAATACAAGGTTGTGCTTTTTCTCTTAACATGTAACCGGCGGGGCAGGTAATGGAGATTGTATCGCCTTTTTTAAGGTAAGGGGGTATTTTCGTCATTGAGTAAAAATAATTGAATTTCTGTGGATGTTTTTTCGGATTCCCACGGTTAAATCAGCAGCAAAAAAATTTTTATAATTTGTAAATGAATTATTATATATTTGACCCGATAAGATTTGTTTTGATTCATATCCCCGATCAACCGTCCCTTAACTTCCTATCCGTTTAACCCGTTTTCCAGCTTGCTCAATCTCTGATCCATTCTCCTTTTTAAAGCTGTATTTATCATTAAATTTTATTACTGGTTTATGAATCACATTAATGGTCATTTCAGACAGCAATCCTATTCTCTATTGAATCGTACGTGTAAATTATTCATCGCTTTTGTTTTTGCTTTATCAGTAGCTGTCACAACTGTTAACGCACAGGCCAATCCTAATACAGGACCTGGTGGCCCGGTACTTGTAATCCATTCATCATCAAATCCTTTTAGTTTATACACCGCAGAAATTCTGCGGGCCGAAGGGTTGAATGAATTCGCTGTTATGGATATTTCTCTAGTAACAGCAACAGTCCTTAATAATTATGACGTGGTTGTTTTGGGTGAAATAACAGTAACAAACGCACAGGTAACTACATTTACTACCTGGGTTAATGCAGGGGGTGTGCTTATTGCCTTTAGGCCAAATAATACTAATCTCCGGTCTTTATTAGGAATCACATCCCTTGGCACTACACTTTCTAACCAATATTTGCTGGTTAACACTGCAAGTGGGCCAGGCAAAGGCATTGTTAACCAAACAATTCAATTTCATAGTACTGCTGATTTATATACTTTAAATGCCGGAACAACCGCTATTGCTACATTATATTCCAGTGCTACTACAGCTACAACAAACCCTGCTGTTACAACCAGGAGTATGGGTGCAAATGGGGGAAAGGCCATTGCCTTTACTTATGATTTGTGCAGGTCTATTGTTTATACCCGTCAGGGAAATCCGGCATGGGCAGGTGATGACAGAGACGGAAATGGGATGACCAGAACTAATGATTTGTTCTTTGGTGCAAAAGCAGGCGATGTGCAACCAGATTGGATAAATTTCAACAAAGTACAGATTCCGCAAGCTGATGAACAGCAGCGATTATTGGCGAAT
The DNA here is from genome assembly GCA_031407835.1 of Chitinophagaceae bacterium. GTDB lineage: Bacteria > Bacteroidota > Bacteroidia > Chitinophagales > Chitinophagaceae > Lacibacter. The sequence goes on along the minus strand of JANOIQ010000005.1, from coordinate 11,702 downwards.
ATTATTATACAAAGCAATAAGCATAAAAAACCATTGCTCCGTTTTTGGTATTTACCCAGGGATTTGAAAGCAGCAGTTGTTATGGCTGGTGATGACCATGCCTTAGGTGGAACAGCCGACAGGTTTAATCAATATAAAAAATTAAGTATTTCCAATACACAGGCGGCAGTAGATGACTGGTACGCAATCCGATCAACTTCTTTCATTTATCCGAGTGCTCTTTTAACCAATGCACAGGCTTCAGCTTACCAGGCAGATGGTTTTGAAATCAGCATGCACTTAAATACTAATTGTGCCAGCTATACTCCAGCGTCGCTGTTTTCGGATTTTACTACACAGCAAACACAATTTACTTCAACTTATCCCGGATTAGCTGCGCCTTCAAGTAATCGTACGCATTGTACTGTTTGGAACGATTGGGCAACTAAACCTACTATTGAAATTCAAAAAGGGATCAGGATAAATACAGATTATTATTATTGGCCGGCAGCATGGATTCAGGATCGGCCAGGTATGTTTACATCATCTGGATTTCCGATGCGGTATGCCAATACAAATGGGGCTATTTTTGATAATTATCAATTACCTACTCAAATTACCGATGAATCTGGTCAAACAATTTCTACTCACATTAACACACTATTAGATAATGCAATTGGTGCTAATGAATACTATGGTGTATTCAGTACAAATATCCATACAGATTATGGTGCATCAACTGCTTCAAATGAAATCATTCAATCAGCACAGGCAAGAAATATTCCTGTTATTTCAGTAAAGCAAATGCTTACCTGGCTCGATGGAAGAAACAATTCTTCATTTGGTGCATTTAATTGGAGCAGCAATCAATTGAGTTTCTCTATTACCGCAGCAACCGGGTCTAAAAATATTCGTGCAATGCTGCCGAAATTTACAGGTGCTACAGATAATTTGAGTTTACAAAGTATTACGTTAAACGGTAATCCTGTTTCTTTTTCAGTTAAAACAATCAAGGGCTTTCAATATGCGTTTTTTAATGCTGTTGCCGGCAGTTATGTTGCAACCTATGCTGCATTTACTTGCGTTACTACACCAACGGCTACTTTAGTAGCAGTTCCTTCATCAAGCTGTTTGAGTACTCCTGTTTCATTACAATTATCTGCTGCAACTGGCACATCTCCTTTCAATATTGTTGTTAACGGCAACACTTATGAGAATGTAACAGTGGGAACGCCCTTTAGTACATCAACTAATAATGAAGTAAGTCTTTGGAACAACCCACCCATCTTCGTAACTCCCAATGAAGCAGCCGGTCAACCTGTTGAGTTAGGAATGAAATTCCGTTCTTCTATTGCAGGGTATGTAACAGGGGTGCAATTTTATAAAGGCGGATTAAATACAGGCTCACAGGTAGGAAAGCTTTATAATAGTGCAGGTACTTTGCTTGCCAGTGTTACATTTACCAATGCAAATGATGCAAGCTTTGGCTGGAAACAAGCCAAATTTAGTCAGCCTGTTTACATACAACCAAACACCACTTACATTGTTTCCTATTATTCACCCAGCGGTTATTTTGCCTATTCAGACTTTTTCTTTGCTTCCTCTGCTTTTACGAATGGGCCATTAACAGCTTTACAAGATGGAACAGACGGAGCGAATGGATTGGCAGGTTTAGGCAGTGGTTTCCCTACCCTTACTTTCCAGTCACGTAACTATTGGGTTGATCCTTTGTTTATCCCTGAAATTACTTCCAACCAAACTGTTAATTATGTATTAACCAGTATTACTGATCTGAATGGTTGCACCAGCACCGGCCCCAATTTAAGCACTGCTTCATTAACTTTGAAACCTAAGCCAAATGGCACAATCAGAACAGAGGCACCAAATGCTTGTTTGGGTTCAAACATACGATTAGTGTACACATCAACTGCAGGCACGGGACCGTTCCAATTAACAATTAATGGTAACACATATAGTAATGTAGTTAGTGGCGTTGCTTTTAGTACGGGCATTACTGCAACAGGCTCATCAGTTACAATGACCTTAACCAATATTGCTGACAACGTTAATTGCTCAACTATTAAAAACTCAGCAATAACAGTAAATGTAGGTAGCTGCGGCCCGCTTCCGGTTGAATTAATTTCCTTTAATGTTACAGCAAGAGAAAGTGATGCTTTACTTGATTGGTCAACATCAACTGAAATTAACAATAAAGGATTTGATGTGCAAAGAAGTAAGGATGCCAGCAACTGGGAAACGATTGGATTTGTGAAAGGCATCGGACAATCTTCAACTGTTAATCATTACCAGTACAGAGATAAAGGGCTGGCAACAGGCCGTTATTTCTACCGCCTGGTGCAGATTGATTTCAATGATAAAAAATCAATTTCAGCAATCAAGTCAATAACATTAAATGGGCAGCTTGATTTTGACCTGAAGCAGAACTATCCTAATCCATTTAATCAATCTACTGTTATTGAGTTTACAATTCCAACAAGGCAAAATGTTTTAATCGGTATCTATGATATTAAAGGAAGGTTACTTCAAACACTGGTAAATGAAACAAGACAGAAGGGTACCTATACAATGCAGTTTAACAGAAAAGAACTTTCAGCAGGAATGTATTACCTTAAAATGGAAACATTTGAATACAAAGCAGTCAGAAAATTTGTGATTGAATAAACTGAGAAAATATTAATCCTGAAAAACTCAGCAATTGATACGATAGTCCTGGTTATTTTATATAGCCGGGGCTATTTGTTTTCAGTAAGCAGTACTTTGTTTTCAGTAAATGACAGCTGATGTTTTACACCGCATTTCAAAGCGTAGTTATTTTTTTGATGACCAACCGGGAAATCAAAGCAAACAGGATAGTGATAATCTTTTACTTTTTCCAATACAATATCGTAAAGTGTTTTTCCAAACTCTTCATTGGGGTCTTCACTTTGTTTAATTTTAAATCCACCAATAATCAGTCCGGCAAGATGATCAAGTTTTCCGCTTCGTTTTAAATTCCAGAACATACGGTCAATACTGTATAAATATTCACCGGTATCTTCTACAAACAGAATTTTGCCGTTAGTTCTGATATCACTTTTACTTCCAGCCAGTGATTCCAGTGTTTTTAAATTACCACCAATCAAGATAGCTTCTGCTGTACCTTTTCTGTTTTTTTCATTGGGTGTTGTTTCATACCTCATTTTCACACCTTTCAGCGCATCACGGATGGAAAGAATTGTTTCTATCTGAAGTGGTTCAGCTTTATTCCAGTCTTCAGGAAAGCTGTTGCACATTTTAGAGTGAATAGAAGCAATACCAACATTCCTGTTAAGATGACTGTGAAGTACAGTAATGTCGCTGAAGCCGATTATCCACTTAGGATGTAATTTGAGTTTAGAAAAATTGAGCTGATCAATGATGCGAACAAATCCATAGCCACCTCTTGCACACATAATAGCTTTGATGCTTGGGTCATCAATCATTTGCTGAAAATCAGCTGTACGTTCTGCATCTGTTCCGCCAAAAGTAAATGCACGTTTGCCGATTGTATTGCCAACCTTTACGTTGAACCCCCAGCTTTGCAATTGCAATATTGCCGGCTGAATGTCTTTTTCAGTAATATATCCTGCAGGTGAAGTAATACCAACCGTATCTCCATCTTTCAGATATTGCGGAATTATAAGAGACCCGACTGGTTCTTCTACAGTTTCTGATACAAAATTAATTGCATTTGTATGAAGCAATGTGGCTGCTGGCAGAATGGATTGTAAAAAGTGCTTACGCTTCATGCAGGATTCTTTTTAAAACAGTTAATTTTGATTTTTATCCGCTACCTGGTTTCTTTTTGAAAAGTTATGAAAGAGTCATTAAAGAATTTTGTTTTTTTTATGCTGTTTTGGCTTCTGTTTTTTGCAGCCTGCAGACTCGTGTTTATTCTGTCCATCATTTCCAAATGGAAAGAGAAGGACTTTTCAGCAATGCTTTTTTCTTTTTTTTACGGGTTTCCAATGGATTTATCAGCTGCTGCTTATTTTGGAATGATACCGTTGCTTGGCTGGAGTATACTGTTTTTATTCAAAAAAAAGCCTCTTTCATCCTCGGTTATCCAGGTTTACACAATTACTCTTATCTGCCTGGTTAGTGTGTTTACAGTAGTTGATTTTAATGTTTACCGTGAGTGGGGCTCTAAGTTGAACTACAGGGCTATTCATGTTTTTTTTAAATCACCTTATGAGGTGATGATCAGTTCGGGTTCTTCACCGGTTTTGTTGTCTTTGCTTTCAGGATTGTTATTAATGCTTTCAGGAATTTTCCTGTATAGAAAGTATAAGCCAAAGTTTTACAAAACAACTTATCCGGGTGTGTTTGTAAGAATAGTATTTGTTTTGCTTGTGTTAGCTGCTGAAATAATCATGATCAGGGGCGGAGTCTCTAACTCACCTCTAACTATTTCGTCTGCCTATTATTCCAACAATCAGTCATTGAATCATGCTGCTGTAAATACAGAATGGAATCTGTTCAGGGATTACCTGGATAGCAGGAATACTGTTGACAATCCCTATCAGTATATGAGTAAACAGGAAGCAAAACAGGTTTGCGACAGTTTATTAAATGTTCCTGATTCCACCCAGCAAATTCTTACAGTCAAGCGTCCCAATATTGTTCTTATTATTCTGGAAAGTTTTACTGCTGATATTATTTCAAAACTTGGTGGAGAAAAAGAAGTAGCTCCTTTTTTGGATAGCCTTATTGATGAAGGTTTATTCTTTTCAAATTTTTATGCTACGGGATTCAGAACTGATATAGGATTTGTGAGTTTGCATACAGGCTTTCCGTCGCAACCATTGCAGAGTATTTTAAGTATTCCGGCTAAAGCAGAAAAACTGCCTTCCATTTCTTCTGCGCTTTATCACAATGGGTATACTACATCTTTTTATTATGGTGGTGAATCGGATTTTTTCAATTTCAGGGCATTTATACTAAAAAAAGATTACCTGCATTTAACAGATATACGTGACTTTGAAAAAAAAGATATTAATTCAAAGTGGGGAGCACATGATGGTGTGGTTCTGAAACGTATGATAGAGGATTTGCGAAACGAACCTCAGCCTTTCTTCTCAACAATCATGACTTTGAGTAATCATGAGCCATTTGAACTGCCTGTTGAAAGTAAATTTCCAGGCGATGATATTGCCAATAAATTCAGAAGCGCTGCCTTCTATACCGATCAGAGTTTGAAAGATTTTTTTACAGCTGCCTCAAAAGAAAATTGGTATGACAGTACCTTATTTGTTGTTGTAGCAGATCACGGTCACCGTCTTCCAAAGAATGAGAATGAAATTTATATGCCGCAGCGGTCACATATACCATTGCTTTTTTTTGGTAATGTATTGCAGCCATCTTTCAGAGGTAAAGTATTGAACAGGGTTGGTTCACAAACTGATTTGCCTGCAACATTGCTTGCCCAGTTAGGAATTCAGCACCATGAATTTTACTGGAGTAAGAATTTAATGAATCCATTTTCGAAGGAGTTTGCATTCAATAGTTATAATAATGGTTTTGTATGGATGGGGAAAAAACAACAGATTGGTTTTGATAACAACAGTAAAAAAGTGAACTACAGGGCTTTTGCAAATGGGCAAGACAGTTTACTTATTCGGTGTGGTCAGGCTTATTTACAAACAGTTTATCAGGAGTACCTTTCTTATTAGTATAAACTGTTGTGATAATCACTTCAATTGGGTTAAATGAATTTCTTACCTTTCTTTTTCAATTGTTGAAGTTGGAACCGCTGCAAAAAGCTATCAATACGATTTCTCTTCTTTCTCCGGAAAGCAACCAGGTTTTCCTGTCTGGATGGGAACAATGGACTGTGCCAAAAGATCATTTCCTGCTGAGGGAAAAAGAAGTGGCCGACTATATGTTCTTCATCAAAAAAGGAGTTGCCCGTATATATTATCATAAGAACGGGAAAGAGATTACAGAATGGATCGCCATGGATGAGCAGTTCTTCCTTTCTATCACCAGTTTTTTCCAGCGAACCTCCAGCCATTTGATTATCCAGACCATTGAACCATCAGAAGTAATGGGTATTCAGTATAACAATCTGATTAAACTTGCAGGACAATATCATGATATTGAAACACTGTTCAGGAAGATGATGACAGGTTCATTGATTCTTTCACAGCAGCGTATGGATTCTATTCAGTTTGAAACGGCACATCAACGTTATGAGAAACTGATAAGAGAAACTCCGGGTATTATTAAGCGTGTACCGGTTTCATATATTGCCTCTTTTCTGGGAGTTACATTAGAAACATTGAGTCGTATCAGATCAGGGAAGTAATGTAATTATTTGACAATTGTCAAATCAATCGGCTTTCTTTTGAATGAGATTTACAATCTTAAAACGATTGTACATGAAATTTATTCTTTTCTTTTCAGCTATGCTGCTCGTTATTCCCTCACTTCTCCGTTCACAACCAAATAATAAGATCAAATCAAAAGAGATTGTCAGTAAAATGACACTTGAAGAAAAAGTGAATCTTGTAGTGGGCATGGGAATGAATATCCCCGGTATTTCACAAACTGGCGGCACAGGAGTTGGCCAAACAATGGATAAAGTTCCCGGTGCCGCAGGAACAACATACGCTATTCCACATTTGGGTTTGCCAACAACAGTTGTGGCCGATGGACCAGCGGGTTTACGTATTGAACCAACACGTAAAGGAGATAAGAATACTTATTATGCAACTGCATGGCCTGTGGAAACTTTATTAGCTTCTACCTGGGATACAAAATTGGTTGAGCAGCTGGGCAGGGCTTTTGGTAATGAAGTAAAAGAATATGGCGTAGATGTAATATTAGGCCCGGGTATGAATATTCACCGTAATCCATTGGGTGGAAGAAATTTTGAATATTATTCTGAAGATCCGTTCATCTCGGGTAAAATTGCTGCTGCCATTGTTAATGGTATTCAATCAAACGGAGTAGGTACATCCATTAAACATTTTGCAGTGAACAACCAGGAAAAAAACCGGAATACAGTAAATGCTATTGTGAGTGAACGGGCATTAAGAGAAATTTATTTAAAGGGATTTGAAATTGCAGTAAAAGAATCTAATCCCTGGACGGTAATGAGTTCCTACAACTATGTAAACGGAACATATACTTCTGAGTCGCATGATTTACTCAGCACCATCTTAAGAAAGGAATGGGGCTTTCAAGGAATTGTAATGACTGACTGGTTTGGCGGGAAAGATGCCGTAGCACAAATGAATGCAGGGAATGATTTAATAATGCCGGGCAAACCTGACCAAAAGAAAGCAATAACAGATGCTGTTAATAATGGCACATTAAATATGAAAGTGCTGGATGAAAATGCAGAACGGATTGTTAATTATATTTTAGGATCGCAGGCATTTAAAAAATATGCCTTCAGTAATAAACCTGATTTAAAAGCACATGCAGTTATTGCACGTGCGGCAGCAAGTGCCGGGATGGTATTGCTGAAGAATACAGGTGAAGCTTTGCCTTTTTCAAAGAGTATAAAAAAAATTGCGGCTTTTGGTAATACTTCTTATGATTTTATTTCAGGTGGTACCGGCAGTGGTGATGTAAATGAAGAGTACACAGTTTCATTAGTAGAGGGCTTAACGAATGCCGGCTATACTATAGATGGGGAAGTAAAAAATTTGTATTCAGAGTATTTAACTGATTACAAAGTAAAGCATCCAAAAAAATCCTTCTTTGAAGAATTTATGAATCCTACGCCGTATGCTGCTGAACTTGCGGTTGATAATAATGTATTCAACAGCAAAGCTGCCACAGCAGATGTTGCCATCATAACCATTGGAAGAAATGCTGGTGAAGGTGCTGACAGGAATGTGGTAAATGATTTTAACCTCAAAGAATCAGAAATAAAATTAATTAATGATGTGAGTGAGGCTTTTCACGCCAAAGGAAAAAAAGTGATCGTCATCATCAATGCAGGCGGAGTAATAGAAGTAGCCAGCTGGAGAGATAAAGTTGATGCTGTACTTCTTGCATGGCAACCGGGATTAGAAGCCGGTAATGCCGTAGCAGATATCTTAAGCGGTAAAGTAAATCCATCCGGTAAACTTGCTTCTACTTTTCCTGTGAAGTATGATGATGATATAACTGCTAAAAATTTCCCGGGAAAAGAATTTCCTGAAAAGGCTTCCAGCGGTGGAATGTTTGGAATGAAGGCAATCCCAGCTGAGGTTACTTATGAGGAAGGAATCTTTGTTGGCTATCGTTATTACAATACATTCAATGTAAAACCTGCTTACGAATTTGGATATGGACTGAGTTATACAAACTTCAGTTACAGTAACCTGAAATTAAGTTCTGCTTCTTTCAATGGAACAATAACTGTAACTGTTGACGTAACCAACACAGGTAAAGTTGCCGGTAAAGAAGTTGTACAATTATATCTCAGTGCACCATCCGTTAAGCTGAATAAGCCCGCTGAAGAACTGAAAGCATTTGCCAAAACTTCATTACTGCAACCCGGGCAAACTCAAACCATCACTTTTGTTTTAGAACCAAAAGAACTTGCATCATTTGATACAAATAGTACTTCATGGATAGCAGAAGCAGGGAAGTATAACGTTAAGATTGGCGCTTCGTCGCTCAACATCAAACAAACAGCAACATTTAATCTTACCAAAGAATTGGTTGTAGAAAAATGTTTTAAAGTACTTGCTCCAAAAGTTGAAATCAGTGAGTTAAAAAAATAACGTGTAAAGGCTTCTGTCTGATAGTAAAGTGGGGTATCTTTAAAATACCCCATTTTTTTTAAACGCATTGCCATATGAAGTTTGTTCAATTTTTTTGTGCAGCAATTTCTTCAGTCTGCCTGTTCATTTCCTGTACGTCTAACAGTTCAAAGAAGTATGAAGGATGGGAGGTTTATGGAGGAACTAAGTACAATACACATTATTCATCGCTTACAAATATTGATACAAATAATGTATCACAACTGCAGATTGCCTGGGCGTATCACACAGGCGATGCAGATACCATGACACAGATACAGGTGAATCCGATTGTTGTGAACGGAATACTGTATGGCGTCTCACCAAAATTGAAATTGTTTGCTGTAGATGCTGCAACAGGGAAAGAAAAATGGATATTCAATCCGGTTGATACTTCATCGGCAACAAGTAAAGGGAGTGGGTACTTTATGTTCAATGTATGCAGGGGAGTTACCTATTATACTAATGGCAAAGATGATCAAAAAATATTCTTGGCAGCAAGTTCCCGGTTGTTTTGCATTAATGCAAATAATGGCAAACTTGTTTCTTCATTTGGCGACAGTGGAAAGATTGATCTGCACAATGACCTGGGAAGGGATGTAAAAGATCTTTACATTGCCACAACTTCACCCGGTATTATTTATAAGGATATGATTATTATCGGCAGTCGGGTCGCAGAAGATGCCGCTGCGGCACCGGGTCATATCAGGGCTTACGATGTAAATACAGGCAAGCTCCGCTGGATCTTTCATACTATTCCACAACCCGGTAATGCCGGTTATGAAACATGGGATGATAAGGAAGCCTGGAAACATATTGGCGGCGCTAATGTATGGTCTGGTTTCAGCATGGATGAATCGAAAGGAATTTTATTTGCTCCAACAGGTTCTGCTTCTTATGATTTTTACGGAGGTAAACGAACCGGACAAAACCTGTATGCCAATTCTGTACTGGCAATTGATGCGGCTACCGGTAAACGTATCTGGCATTTTCAAACTGTGCATCATGATGTATGGGATAAAGATCTGCCAACTGCTCCATTAGTAATCACTATAAAAAAAGACGGCAGGGAAATAGAAGCAATTGCCCAACCAACAAAAACAGGGTTTATCTTTTTGTTTGAACGTTCAACAGGAAAACCAATTTATCCCATTGATGAAAAACCCGTACCAACGGAATCAGAACTGGCTGGCGAAAAACTTTCTCCAACACAGCCTTGGCCCTCATTTCCAAAACCATTTGCGAGACAATCCTTAACTGAAGCAGATTTGAACAAAGACATTCCGGATAGTTCTTATGCCGATATAAAAAGGAGGTTAAATTCATACAAAACAGGATTCATGTTTAATCCACCATCAAAACAAGGCACGGTTATTTTTCCCGGCTTTGATGGGGGAGCAGAATGGGGAGGGGGTGCATATGACCCTGCAACAGGAATCATCTACATTAATGCAAATGATATTCCCTGGGTGTTAACGATGACAGATTCAAAAAACGAAATAGCAGCTGGTGAAACAAACCTCCAGGCCGGCCAACGTTTATATTACAGTAACTGTATGGCTTGCCATGGTCCTAACAGACAAGGAGCTGGTAATATCCCAACATTAATTGATGTAAATAAAAAATACAACAGACAGCAGTTCATTGAACTATTAACTACAGGAAGAAGAATGATGCCTGCAGCAGGGCAGTTAAGTGCTGAAGAAAAAAAAGCTATTGCTTCCTGGATTCTTGAGGAACAAACAGAGCAGAAAAAAAAATACACAGGTAAGCCAAAAGTAACAGACAGCTATTATGAAATGCCCTATACCTCAACAGGCTACAATAAGTTTTTAACAAGGGAAGGGTATCCTGCAGTTACACCTCCATGGGGAACATTGAATGCAATTAATCTTAACACAGGCGAACTGGTTTGGAAAATTCCTTTAGGTGAATATCCTGAATTAAAAGCAAAAAACATCCCTGCAACAGGAACAGAAAATTATGGGGGACCTGTAGTAACGGCAGGCGGGTTATTATTTATTGCTGCATCAAAAGATGGAAAGTTCAGGGCATTTAATAAGCGAACGGGCAGGTTGTTATGGGAAACAGATTTGCCTGCGCCGGGGTTTGCTACACCATCGGTTTATAATATTGCCGGAAAACAATTTATTGTGATTGCATGCGGTGGCGGTAAATTAAATACACATTCTTCAGATGCATATATTGCTTTTGCACTACCTTAATACCCGTTCTTTAAAACAATTAAAATAATATACTGATGAAAAAGCTTTTCTATTTTATTGTATTCGCTTTTATTGTTAATACAAATATTCATGCACAGCAAACAGTAATTCAATTATACGAAGGCGCTGCACCCGGTTCTGAAAGCTGGACATGGAACGAAGCAGAAAATGATAATAATGCCTGGCAAACAAAAGCTGTTTATAATGTGAGTCATCCAACACTTACGGTTTTTAAACCGGAAGAAGGAAAGGCAAATGGCACATCGGTAATTATTTGCCCGGGTGGTGGCTTTCATGCTTTATCCATCAACAGTGAAGGTTTTGATGTGGCGAAATGGCTGGTGAAAAAAGGTGTTACCTGTTTTGTATTGAAGTACAGGGTTGCACACAGTAAAACAACCGATCCTGTTGCAGAAATGAGTGCTATTTGGGGAACCAAGCAATTTGATGAAGAGAATGCAGCTGTAATTCCATTAGCTGTTGCAGATGGACGGGCTGCCATAGCTTATGTACGTAAACATGCTGATGAAATGAAACTCGATCCAAACAGGATTGGTATCATGGGTTTCTCAGCAGGAGGTACAGTAACAGCATCAACTGCTTTTAAATATACCAGTGAAAATAAACCAAACTTTATCGCTCCTGTTTATGCATACTTTCCAAGAGACATGTGGGGAACAGTAGCAGCTGATGCACCACAGGCGTTTATAGTTGCTGC
>JANOIQ010000004.1:0-10255 GCA_031407835.1 Chitinophagaceae bacterium | reverse complement strand
TTTCAACATGGTTCATAAATGATCTGTCAACCTCGGCTTTCCATGCAACCTCTTCCTGTGTGAGACTTTTATCGGTACGCAATTCTTTTATGCGCAACCCGATTTTGGTTTTCATTTCCATGGAACAATACTATTCTATGTGACTTAAAGTACATTTGCCTTTAAGTCACGTTTGACAGATTGTAAACTTTGTTAAGGGTGTTTGTTTTATTGCTGCTATGTGCATTGCCGTACAAGAGTCACAGACGATAAATGTCTGGATGCCGATTGAAACATCGGCATGCGACGCAAGGAACGATGCTCACAGACGCTGCGGTCTGGATCAAAGACATGAAATACAATTGCCGGTTACATTACTATTGCATTTCGTTTTTACATTTCAGCCAGTATTATTTTTTACAGCAACCTGTAGCTTGTACTTCTTCCTCCGCCAACTTCCTGTACAAATACTTTTTTCTGCAACAGATCCTGCAGATCTCTCAATGCAGTATCGGCAGAGCTTTTGGTGATGGCTGCCCATTTGGAGCTGGTGAGTTTTCCTTCGAAACCGCTGAGCAGTTTATTAATCATGAGCTGCTGCCTGTTATTAAACTGTGTGGAGGCATGCTGCTCCCAAAACTTTGCCTTTTTAAAAACGGCGGTAAGAGTTTCGGTGGTTGCGACGAGGGCACGGTTGAAACAGTTGAGAAACCAGAGCAGCCATTCAGTAATATCAAGGGTTCCTTTTTGTGTTTGTTCTAGCAGTTCGTAATATGCTGTGCGTTCTTTGCGAATTTGTGTGCTCATACTGTAAAAACGATGCGGGGTGTTATCAGTTCTGGCCAACTGCAGATCGGTAATGGCACGGGCAATACGGCCATTGCCATCATCGAAGGGATGGATGGTTACAAACCAGAGATGTGCAATGGCTGCTTTTATTACGGGGTCGGTGTTTTGCTCTGTGTTAAACCAATGGAGGAAACGGTTCATTTCGTTATTTAATTTATCGGCATCGGGTGCTGTAAAATGCACCTGCTCCCTGCCCATGGGCCCTGATACTACCTGCATGGGATCGTTTTTGCTGTTGGTTCGCCAGCCGGCTACTTCAATTTTCAGCATGCCGCTTCTGCTGCTGGGAAATAAAGCTGCATGCCAGCCGAATAAACGTTCTGCTGTTAAGGGTTGGGTGTATTGCTGTGTGGCATCGAGCATCATTTCCACTACGCCGTCTACCTGCCTGTCAGAAGGGATAAGACCGGCGATGTTTATACCCAACCGGCGTGCAACGGAAGATCTTACCTGTTCTGCATCGAGCAGTTCGCCTTCAATTTCACTCGACTTGATTACATCCATGGTGATTGTTTGCAGGGAGGCTTCTTTCTGTAAAGAGAAGCCGAGGTTTTCCATTTGGCCCAATAAGCGCCCCTGCTGATGCCGGACCTCGGCCAGCAGAGAGGCAAAACTTTCCAGGTTCCAGTGAAAGGAGGGCCAGTTGGGGAGCTGATGGATGTAAACGCTCATTGTCCGCAGTATTTGCGGTGAATATACAGTTTATTCACCGCAAGGTTTTCTTTTTGCCGCATTATTTGCGGCGAATAGACCTTTTATTCGCCGCAGGGGGTTTTGCTTTTGACAGTCGCTCCATTTTATATGGGTATTGCGCCGGTTGTGTAAAGAGCAAACTGTTGAAGCCTCGTTTGACGCAACTTCGCACAAAATAGATTCATGCGTTACCTCTTATCTCTTCTTCTCTGTGTTGTTCTTACAACAGCAGCATCTGCACAAATCACCATCAAAGCCGAAGACATTGGCAAACATGTGGGCGACAGTGTAAAAATTTGCAGCAAAGTTTTCAGTGCCCGTTATTTTGAGCATGCTAAAAACAGTCCTACACTTTTAAATATTGGTGCTGCTTTCCCCAACCAGTTGTTTACGGTAGTGATCTGGAGTGAGGTACGCAAACAGTTTGAAACAGTGCCGGAAGAATTTTTTCTGAATAAGACTGTTTGTGTAACGGGGAGGGTGGAATTGTTTAAGGATAAACCACAGCTTGTACTGTACAGTAAAGAACAGATTGAAGTGGTGAAGGAATAAGGTTTTTTATTTTGAAATATAGCTGAGTCGTGCAATGCACGACTTTTTTATTCCTGCCGGTTTACACCTTAACAAAACAGGTGAAAATGTATTAACAGATTCTTTATACACACTGGTCTGCTGTTTGCCACTATGTATAGTATTCACTATAAAAAACAACAGACATGAAAAAAATCTTTACACTCTTATGTGCGGTTGCACTGTTTGCAGCAGCCAATGCACAGAATGGCCGGGGCCGTAACCATCAGCAGGGCCGGTGGAACAAGCAGCAAAATGATGAGTGGAACAACAACAGGAATAATAATGATTATGGAAGGGATAGCCGCTACAATAATGGCCGCCATGATATGGAACGCAGAAGGGATATGGAAATAGCCCGCATCAACCGTGATTATGATTTCCGGATGCAGCGTGTAAGAAGCAATTACTTTATGAACCGTTATGAAAAAATGCGTCAGCTGCGTTACTTACAGGATCTGCGTGACCGTGATATAAGAAAACTGTATGGCCAATACGGTAACAGGAGCCGCAACAATGACCGTGATGACCACAGGCATGATCATGATTAATTTGAATAAACCTATGCAGTTAAAAAAAGAAAGGCGCCGGTTGGTGCCTTTTTTATTGCATGTGTTTTTACCGGGGTATTCATACAACCTGTTTCATTTTTAAGAACCTTTGCAGTTGAAGATTATTGTGTAAATTATCACCTGTTGTGCCGGTGAAGAAACACCTGACTACAGGTATTCCTGTGACCTTTGTGTATCAATTGCGTTCTTTGTGTTACTCTTTTTCTTCAACGATTTATACAGGATCACAAAGAACCCGAAGACTTACACTGAGTTCACAAAGCAATTACTGAAATCAATCAACAATAATGCACAACACCTTAAATTATAGAATGGATGACTGTCTGCCTGTTCAATGAATGACTGGCAGCTGTACATTTACATAGAAAAAGAAAGAACTGCTTTACAGAAACTGCTTCTGAAAAATACTTAGCTGCGCACAATGAACAAAGAGATCTTTTTTCGATTTATCAAACGACCGGCTTTCAGCGGCCTGTTCATTTTTGCTGCCCTGCTGTTACTTACACAATTGCTTTCTTACCAGCGTTACCTGCTGCGTAAAGAAATTGAACAGCGTGATCTTATCAGCGAGGCCAACCGTGCAAAGGAAGGGTTGCAATCGGTAGTGAGTTACAGTTTCTCCACCACACAAACACTGGCTTATATTATTGAAAACTATGGAGTACCTGCTCATTTCGACAGTGTGGCCCAACAGCTGCTTTCGGTGAATGAATACATCGACGTGGTGGAGCTGGTAGAAGGAGGCGTAATTACACATGTGTACCCGCTGAAAGGAAATGAATCGGTCATCGGTTTTAATATTTTAACCGATTCGGCCCGCAAGAGCGGCGCCATTACAACTATTCAAAAAAGAGACTTTTATATTTCAGGCCCCATTCATTTAAAACAGGGTGGTGATGGCTTTGTAAGCAGGGTGCCGATTTTTAAGAACGATAAATTCTGGGGTTTTTCAGCTGCTGTTATTAAATTTAATACCCTCTTAAAAGCGGCAGGAATAGATACAGCCGCTAACCGGCGTTACTCCTATGAACTGAAAAAAGTAAACCCTGAAACAGGTGAAGAGGAGTATTTTTTACAGCACAAAGAATCGTTCAGGCCAAGGCTGATTGTTCCTGTACAGATACCCAATGGTGAATGGAAACTGTATATAGCCGATGAACAGAGCATTACGTTTTCGGCCGTACTTATTTTTTCACTGCTGGGATTTGTGTTATCGGTAACGGGTGGCTTGTTTGCCTGGTATATTGCATCGCAGCCTTCCCGGTTGGAAAAACTGGTGCAGGAAAAAACCTATTTACTGCAAACGGGTGAACAGAAACACAAAAAAACACTCGACCGTATTGCTGATGGTTTTGCAGCACTCGATATTGACGGCAACTGTACGTACATGAACAACAGGGCCGGAAAGCTCACGAACAGGGATCCGGAAAAAATGATTGGCCGGCATATCTGGAACGAATTTCCGGAAGGGATCGGTCAGTTGTTTTATGCCGCTTATTTTAAAGCAAAGAAAGAGCAGCAGCATATTTCAGTACAGGAGTTTTACCCGCAGTTCCACCGGTGGTTTGAAATGGACTTTTATCCTTCAACCGATGGTATGTCGCTCTTTTTCCGGGATATTACCAATAAGAAAAACGCAGAACAGGCCACTATAGAAAGTGAAGAAAAATACCGTACACTGGTAGAACAGGCTTCGGATGGAATTTTTATTGCAGATAAAAGCGGCCGTTTTCTTTCAGTGAACAGCAGCGGACAGCAGATGAGCCAGTATTCGATGGAAGAGCTGGCAAACATGACGATTTATGACCTTATTCTTAAAGAAGACCTTGAAAAAAATCCATTTCACTTTAAGGAGATGGCGAAAGGAGATCCGGTAATAACAGAAAGACCGATGCAAAAAAAAGATGGAACGGTGATTGTGATTGAAGTGAATGCAAAGTTTCTGCAGGACGAACGGATGCTGGTGTTTGTTCGTGACATTACCAACCGTAAAAAAGCAGAGGAAGAATTCAGACAGGCTAATCACCGGTTTGAGATGATAGCAAGAACAACCAATGATGCAGTGTGGGAATGGAATCTTGAAACAGGACAATTATGGTGTAATGAAACGCATCAGCAGTTATATGGTTTAACGATGGCCGATCCTGTTCCTGCCCATTCTGTGTGGGCAGGGCGCATTCATCCAGACGACAGAGAAAATATCTTAAAAAAACAGGAGCTCACACTTGCATCGAGACGGAATATTTTTATTACAGAGTACCGCTTTCTAACAGGAGAGAGTGGTTACAGAAACTTATACGACCGTTGTTATATCATCCGCAATAAAGAAGGAAAGGCAACAGGCATGATGGGAAGTATCATGGATATTACCGAACGCAAAACAGCAGAAGATGCCCTTCGTATAAGTGAAGAAAAATACCGGCAGATTGTGGAAACGGCACAGGAGGGAATCTGGATGATTGATGCACAGAGTCATACTTCCTTTGTGAATAGCCGCATTGCTGAAATGATGGGTTATACCAAAGAAGAAATGCAGGGAAAACATTTGTTTGATTTCATGGATGAAGAAGGAAGGAACATTACTGAAAAAAATCTTGAACGCCGGAGACTGGGAATTGCAGAAGACCATGAGTTTAAATTTGTAACAAAAGACGGAAGGGATGTATGGACCCTGATGAGTACCAACCCGGTACTGAAGAATGGCGAATACATGGGTGCTCTTGCGATGGTAACCGATATTACAGAACACAAGAAAATTGAAAACCAGGTATTGAAAGAAAAAGAATTGTCTGATTCTATCATTAACAGTTTGCCGGGAATATTTTATTTGTTTGATGCCAACCGAACCTTTCTGCGCTGGAATAAAAACTTTGAAACAGTATCGGGTTATACAGCCAGTGAAATAAAGGAAATCCACCCCGGTGATTTTTATGATAATGAAGGCCGCACATTAGTACAGGAGCATTTTGGGATTACAATGCGTGATGGTGAATCGGCCTTTGAAGCAGATTTTGTAACCAAAACGGGAGAGAAAATTCCTTATTACTTTACGGGTAAGCGGGTGTTTTATGAAGGCGAACCCTGCCTCATAGGAACCGGTATTGATATTGCCGAACGGAGAAAAGCAGAGGAAGAGGTGAAACAAACTTCGCTGCAGATGCGGC
Source organism: Chitinophagaceae bacterium (assembly GCA_031407835.1). Classification (GTDB taxonomy): domain Bacteria; phylum Bacteroidota; class Bacteroidia; order Chitinophagales; family Chitinophagaceae; genus Lacibacter. The sequence continues at coordinate 4,428 of JANOIQ010000004.1, read as the reverse complement.
AACTGACGGCCCACCTGCAAACCATACGTGAAGAAGAACGCAAACGGATTGGCCGTGAAATTCACGACGAACTGGGCCAGCAGCTTACTGCCATTAAAATGGATGTTGCCTGGATCAATAAAAAAACGCCCGATGAAGCAGATCTCATCAAAACCAAATTAGGTAATATCATTACCCTGCTCGACGGAAGTAATTTATCGATCCGGAAAATTTTAAACGAGTTAAGGATTGGTGTGCTGGATGATTACGGATTGATAGATGCACTTGAATGGCAGGGTAACCAGTTTACTGAAAATACCGGTATACCGCTGCAGTTCAGCAGTAATGAAACAATTTTAAAAGTGGAAGAGCCTGTTGCCACCTGCCTATTCCGTGTGTTTCAGGAATCTTTAACCAATATTACCAGGTATGCAAATGCAAAAAAAGTAACAAGTTCATTAAATACAGAGGATGATCTGCTGAAGCTTGAAATAACAGATGATGGAATTGGATTCAATGCTCAATTACCTTACAGCAAGCAATCATTTGGTATCTTGGGAATGAAAGAACGGGTATCGTCAGTTAACGGAACGTTTCAACTGATATCTTCACCCGGTAAGGGAACAAAAATTATCATCACCGTGCCATATAAGACCTAAACTTATGAACCGAATTATATTAGCCGATGATCACAGTTTTGTGCGTTTGGGATTGATTCAGATACTGAAGGATGAATACCCTTCTGCCGAAATACAGGAAGTGGCTGATGGGGAATCGCTTGTTAAAGAAGTAAGCCTCCATGATTGGGACCTTGTTATTTCCGACTTAGATATGCCCGGCCGCAGCGGGCTGGAAGCCTTGCAGCAGATAAAACTCATTAAACCCAACCTGCCGGTTTTAATTCTCAGCATTTATGCCGAAGATCTTTATGCCGTGAGGGCATTAAAAGCAGGAGCATCGGGCTACCTCAATAAAAATGCTGCCCCTTATGAGTTAATCAAGGCTATTCAGCGGATAGCCATGGGCAAAAAATATATCACCAACGAAATTGCAGAGCGGTTACTGGCGCAGAAAACAGATAAGCAGCCGCATGAGTTACTTTCGAACCGTGAATTTGAAATCTTTAAACTGCTGGCCACTGGCAAATCTATTTCGCAAATTGCCGAATCGCTTTCCTTAGCTTCCACCACCATCAGCACCAACCGCAGCAGAATCATGGAAAAACTCAGTCTTTCCAGCAATGCAGAGCTTGCCCGTTATGCAATTACCCACCAGATTATTTCAGATATTGATCTGTAACCGATCAACCCTCCGGCATACAAATAAAACCAGTCGGCCTCTTCATTTTTTGTAGCCATACAACTACAGGTTGCACCGTCATCCTACTACCTGTTTATTCCTCTCTTCGCTATTTTTTAATTGATCGGTTTCAAGGTGCTTTGCAGTAAGAAAACTACCCTATGGTCATCACAATTTTTGGCAACTCAAAGCATATCAGCTACCGGCTGGTTGAGCTGATTGGTGAAACCAATAAGGGAGTTTCTTTTTACAATTGTTTTTCTTATTGCGATGCAATTACCTGTTTGAGCGAACAGAAAACGGATGTAGTGTTACTTGATTTTGATTTTGCAGAAAACAAAGCGTTTGATCTGCTGAAAAAAATCCGGGAGTACTCAACTGAAACCGTGGTGATGGTTCTGTTCAATTTAGCCAGTGATTTCAGTATTAAGCAGTTCAGAGACAGTGGAGCTGATTACTTATTTGATAAATATAATGACTTTGAAAAAATAGCACCCGTTATCAAAGCTATCCATAACCGGTTAGGTAAGAAAATGGCAACGAATAAAATCCTGTGATAAAACAAAACAAGCATATACAGTTGAAGGATAAAATGGGTTGGGTCGGCAAAAAAGTTTTCCCCCTGTATATGCTGTTTTTTTCACTTTTGCTGCCTGGTGCAGCTATTTACCAGTTACTCACAAAAAACAACTGGCTCAAAAAAGAATTTATTAAGCAGGAAGAATATGTGCAGCAGAAAGATGCGTTTGAAAAACTGAGCCTGTACGTAAAAACTGTTGAAAGTAACAGCCGTGGTTATGCACTTACCGGCAATGAACATTTTCTCCGGAACTTTAATACACTCTTTGATTCCATCAACAGCGTCAGTCTTCAAATAAAGACATCAGCAAATTCTGATGAAGCAGTTGCTGTTCCGTTTGCAAAGCTGAGCCGCCTTGTTGATGAAAAAATCCGTTTTCTGCAAAAGGTAAATATCCTTACAGCGCAGCACAGGGATTCGGCTGTTTTATTATTTTCCGGCAAAGAGGGCTTCAACCTATCTGATTCCATTAGTATTTACAGCGGAGCAATCATTCAACAGTTCAATAAACAAATCAACGAATCGAAAATCAGTTTCTGGGAGGTAAAGAATACCAATAACAATATGGCTTACAGCAGTCTTGCAGCTGCTCTCTTACTGATCTTCCTTTCTTTCTATTTGCTACTGAGGGAAAGCATTCGTACCAAACGGATTGGGAAAGAGCTGGAGATGCAGAAAGAGCGGTACAGAACCACTTTAAGCAGCATGGCGGAAGGAGTTATTACCACTGATAAAGATGGCGGAATTGTTTATATGAATCCAGCAGCCGAACAAATTACCGGCTGGAATAAACAGGAAGCAAAAAATCAGCCCCTCCATCAGGTATATGACGTGTCTGTTGAATCAACCGGGTTGCCTGTTACAAATATTGTGAGCCGGATTTTAAAGGAAGGTGTACCAATAGAACTCGAAAATAATACGCTATTAAAAACCAGGAACAGTAATGAGCTAATCATCAACAACAGCGGTTCGCCTTTATTTGACAATGATGGAAATATTAACGGGGCCGTTCTTGTGTTCAATGATATTACCAACGAGAAAAAAAATAAAGTTCAATTAAAAGAAAGTGAAGAAAAATACCGCAACCTCATTGACCATGCTGCGGACGGAATCTATATTTTAAATCAGGAGGGAATGTTTGTTGACGTTAACAACAGCGGCTGTGCTATGATGGGTTATTCAAAAGAAGAATTTCTTCAATTGCATTTAACCGATATCACACCCGATCAGTTTATTGATAAAATGCCCATCAATATCTCTGAACTGCTCAGTGGAAAAACACTATTGATTGAAAGACAATACAAACGAAAAGATGGAACAATTTTTTATGCAGAAGCCAGTGCCAAACTGATAGCAGGGGGAAAGATTCAGTCGATGGTAAGAGATATCACGCAACGGAAAAAAGCAGATGAAGAACTGAAACAAAGTGAAGAAAGATACCGGTTACTTATTGAACAGGCAACCGATGGTGTGATTGTATACTCCTATGACGGCACCATTTATGATTTTAACAAAGCAGCTTACCAGCAAACGGGTTATACCAGGGATGAATTTAAAACGCTGAAACTTCAGGATCTTCTTTTTGATGAGCAGGTTATTGCGAACCCGGCCATTGCAGAAAGAATACTGGCGGCGGGCGAAACGGTTCTTTTTATCAGGCAGCTGAAACGAAAAGACGGATCGTTAGCAGAAATAGAAATCAATTCAAGATTACTGAATAATGGCCGTGTACTTGCTTTTGTGCGTGACATTACCGAACGGAAAAAAGCTGATGTACAAATTAAGAATATGTCAGAGCGTCTTTCATTGGCAACCCGTTCGGCTAAAATTGGTATCTGGGAAAGAGACTTAGTTCATCAGCAACTTGTATGGGACGACAGGATGTATGAACTATACGGAACCAACTCAACATTATTCGGGGGTTCTATCAGGGATTGGCAGAAATGTATACACCCCGATGATCTTGAACGGGTAATGCATGAGGTTGATAAATCGATTAATGAAAACGCCGCTTACAATACAGAGTTCAGAATTATATTACCCGAACAATCGATTCGCTATATCGAATCACATGCAGTTGTAACGAGAGATTATGATGGTAATCCTCTGCGGATGATTGGTGTAAACCGGGACATTACCGATCGGAAAACGGCCGTATTGCATTTAGCAGAATCAGAAAGAAAACTCCGTCATGTATTATCAAGTTCATCAGAAAGTTTTTATGTAATTGACAGAAATTATACCGTGATCCTGATCAATAAATCAGCATCAGCCAATCTTGAAAAAGCATGGGGCACACCTGTAACAATAGGCACAAATATTCTTCCGCTGGTTCCCGATGAGAATGAAGAACCAGTTAGAAAGTACCTGGCAAAAGTATTTGCCGGTGAAAAGGTTGAATACGAGCTGCAGCTTTCTATTGCCGGTTTGCCTGAATGGGTGCAGGTAAATTATATGCCTGTAAAAGATGGAAAAGGATTTATTACCGGAGCCTATATTTCAACAATAGATATTACTGAACGGAAAAAGGCAGAGAAGGCTTTACGTGAAAGTGAATTACTCACTCAAAA
>JANOIQ010000617.1:0-4870 GCA_031407835.1 Chitinophagaceae bacterium | reverse complement strand
TTTCAGCATCAGCATCAGCTTTACAATTTCCTGCGGCACTTCATCACCCATTCCACAGGCATGGCTCATAAGTAAATTATTCTGTAACTGTTCCAGCTGATCATCGGCAATAATTACATTCTGTAAGAAACCAAACCCGGTATTGATACCATAGAAAGGCGTATCACTTTCTGCAATTTTTTTATCGAGATAGTTACGGCAGGTTTCTATTTTTTCATGTGCACGGAAAGTAATAGACACATGCTGCCTGTACTGCAGATAGTTCTGTACCTGATCAAACCCGAGGGTATGATCATCTAAGGGGAGATAGTTATAGTCGTTCATAATGCAATCAATCAGGGCGAAAATAGGGAATAAGTTGGAAAGCCTCATCCCTTGAGCTTTGCCCGCAACTTTCGTTCCTCAATTACCCCCAAAGGGGGAAGCCATCAAAGCACAGCCCTTGCTCTTTCAAAAGAAAAATGAAAATAGAAACAGTTTAATTATCGCTGCTTAGAAATAAGATGCTGAAGTGGAAGAACAGAAGTTTGTGAAAGTAATGAAGTACCACTCTTTCTTCTTTGGGGAAAGAGTTGGAGATAGGGGCCGAATCTGTACTTTTGAAACTATGAAACAAACCAACTTTTCCTTTTTTCTTTTTGTATTCAGCATTTCGCTTTCTGCACAAACCATCCAGGTACTCGACAGCAGCCAGAAAGCTTCTTTCCGTGGATTGAGTGTGGTGAATGACAAAACGGTTTGGGTGAGTGGAAGTAACGGAACAGTAGGACTAAGTACAAATGCAGGAAAGAACTGGAAATGGATGACAGTAAAAGGTTTTGAAAAAAGAGACTTTCGTGATATTGAAGCATTTGATGAAAAAACAGCTATTGTTATTGCAATTGCCGAACCTGCACAGATTTTAAAAACAACAGATGCCGGTGAGCATTGGAAAGTGGTTTTTACAGACACAACAAAAGGAATGTTTTTAGATGCGATGGAATTCTGGAATGCGGAAAGTGGTATTGTTATCGGCGACCCCATCAATGGAAAAATATTTGTAGCCCGCACATTTGATGGTGGTGAACATTGGCGTGGGTTACCGGATGCTTATTATCCAACTGCTGAAAACGGTGAAGCGATGTTTGCCAGCAGTGGTACGAATATCAGAAAGATGGCAAAGGATGAAGCATGCTTTATAACCGGGGGAACAAGATCAAGATTATTTATCCGTGATCAGAAAATTGATTTGCCCCTGTTGCAGGGAAAAGAAAGTACGGGTGCTAATTCGATTGCCGTATGGGACAAAAAAACATTTGTGATTGTGGGCGGCGATTTTACTAATATAATATCTGCAGAAAAAAACTGTGTGTTATCAAAAGATGGTGGCAAAACGTTTATTGCTCCCACTACTCCACCATTTGGTTACAGAAGCTGTGTTGAATATCTTTCTAAAACAAAACTCATTACATGCGGTATTACCGGTGTTGATTGCAGTGATGATGGTGGGATGAACTGGAAAAACATTTCATCTCAGGGTTTTCATGTGGTACAGAAAGCAAAAAAAGGGAGCGCTGTTTTTCTTGCCGGCGGCAGGGGAAAAATCGGTTTGCTTATTCCTTAATTACACCTAAGTTTCTAATTCTCTCACAATAAAAAAAATCTCTGACGGCGATCATAGCTGTTTCTGATGACAGGCATCCATTTATCCGGAGAGCCCTGTCTAACTTTAGCGCTTCAAAGAAGCTATATGCACATCAAAATACACGACGACATTACTCTCCAGCAGATTAAAGATGTTTTTTCATCTTATTATCCATTTCTGAAGCTTGAGTTTTTTTCGAAACCACACCTGATTTTTGAATTATCAGAAGAAAAAACAATGATTTGCGGATCGAAGATGTTAAAAGAGATTAACCAAACACATACAGATGCAGTCATCAATATACAACCAACTGAGCTTGTATCCGCTCTGGAAAATGAATTCCAGGTTCGCTTTTCATTGCCTGCACAGGTTTTTCGCAAAGAAAAAGGTGAATGGTCACAAACAACCGGCATGGACGTATTTTCTTTAAAAGATGTAAATGATTTCAGCAAAAATGATTCTGATGCTTTTCTTGTAGAAGATTATGACGAAGGATTTGAAGAAGAAGAAGAATTATAAATATTTATCGTAACGTATGCTTCCAATAGTTGAAAAGTGAAAACCGGGATCTGCTTTTACACAGTGCCCGGTTGGTTTTTCCAGATACTTCATTGGTCCACTTTACTTTCTCAAAACGATTGTTGCCAATTTCACTTCCTTACTGCCAACAAAAATATTTTTAATAGTTGTATCCCTGTATCCGTTTGCTGTTGCATTTATAACCAGATCAACCATACCTGCTTTTATTCCACGGATTTTAAATTTACCATCATGCTCAGGTATAGCGAGCAATGTTTGATTACCAAACGTAACTGAAACAATGGCACCTGCTTCCTGCGGTGTTATCTTCCCTTCAATGCGCCCATCATGATCATCTGAAAATGTTCTGATTTTCGGCTGCAGTTCAAATTGATTGTTATTGATTTTTATAATTGATCCGCATGCATCAAAATCCAGATTCAGTTTAATATCATTAGGATTGATGACAGAAATATCATCCACATCAATTATTACCTGCGGCTTCTTTAACGTAAGCGGATAAGTTACACTGTCAACAACTACTGAATTTCCTGCACCAAGTGTAATACGTATTTTTTTGATTTCGCCTTTTGTAATATAGCCTTGTGCAAACAGGGTATCTACTCCATTGCGAAAGTTGAGAATGTTATAGATTCCGGGGCGGATAATTAATGAATCCCAAAATTCATGTTCAACACCGGCACTGTCTGCTTCTACTTTTACTTCCACTTTCTGAATATTGATATTCACTGCCTGGAAGTTGACCGGATTATCGGTTAAATAAATACTTACTTTCTGCTTATTGACATTCTGTGAACTTTCTTTTTTACAGGATAGAAGTAAAAAAGTAATCAGAACGGTTACTGCCAGTAAAACTTTCACAACTGTTTTCATACATCATTTTTTTAATTAGGAATTGAATAACAGTTCAAAAGTATAAGGGGAGCATGCAGTACAAAAACGAATACTGCTGAAGTGGTAAGATGAATGACTGAACGGGGATGAATGGTTGCTGTCATCCGGATGAAGCAGAGTGCTACAGTACAAATGTATTTATCATGAGCAGGTCCTTCGTACCTCGAAATGAATTCACTCTTATGATTCTGAACGTTTACCAGCCAGCAGATACAATGCTGCCATACGAACAGCTACTCCATTTTCTACCTGTTGCAGAATGATGGATTGTTTACTGTCGGCCACATCGCTGTCCAGTTCAACACCACGATTGATTGGACCTGGATGCATGATGATGATTTCTTTATGCAGGGAATCTAACAGTTTACGGCTGATACCGTAAGCCAAATTGTATTCACGAAGAGAAGAGAACAATGGTTGATTCTGACGTTCTAATTGAATACGCAACACATTGGCCACATCGCACCACTTCAATGTTTCTTCAATATTGTACGAAACATTTACATCAAAGGCTTCCTGGAGGTATTTTGGAATTAAGGTGGGCGGACCGGCAACAGTTACTTCAGCTCCCATCTTTTTCAATAAATAAATATTACTGAGTGCAACACGGCTGTGCATGATATCGCCAAGAATAGCAATTTTTTTTCCTTCCAGTGTTCCTAATTTTTCACGAATAGAAAATGCATCCAGTAAAGCCTGTGTGGGATGTTCATTGATTCCGTCGCCGGCATTGATGATAGAAGCAGGAATATGTTTTGCCAGGAAATGCGGGGCACCACTGGCACTATGCCGCAGTACCACCAAATCCACTTTCATGCTGAGGATATTATTTACTGTATCCAGTAAGGTTTCTCCTTTGGCGGCTGATGATCCCGATGCTGTAAAATTGATGGTATCGGCGCTTAAACGTTTTTCAGCCAGTTCAAAAGAAATTCTTGTGCGGGTTGAATTTTCGTAAAACAGATTCACAATGGTTACATCACGGAGTGATGGAACTTTCTTAATGGGACGCTGTAAAACTTCTTTGAATTGAGTAGCTGTATCAAGGATTAACTGAATATCCTGAGCCGTTAAATCTTTAATGCCGAGCAGATGACGTGTAGATAGTTGCATTAAAAAGCAAAGCTAAGGGAAAATGAGGAGATGAAAAACCAGGATCATCAATTCAGGCAATAACTTTTTTTATTTCTGATATTTTTTTAACTCTAAGTGAACGGATAGTCCATACTCTTTGCCTTTTGCCTCTTTGCCTCTATTAGTACAACACAACTTCCGGCTTCATCCAATCAACAATTACTTTTTGCGAAAGGATGGAATCGATTGTTTTTCCGGTGTAATCGGGTTGAATAGGGAGCTGACGGTTAAAGCGCCGATCGACCAGTACACAAAGCTCAACTTTTGCGGCACGGCCAAAATCAAGCAGGGCATCCATACCAGCACGGATTGTACGGCCGGTGTACAATACATCATCAATGAGCACCACATTCTTATTTTCAATGTTGAATTTGATGGTTGTTTGATTGGCCACATGCAGTTCCTTGTGCACATCATCCCGGTAAAAAGTAATATCCAGTTTTCCGTATTCCAGTTTACTATCCGGATAACTCGATTGAATAGCGGCAACAATTCTGTCTGCCAGGAATATTCCTCTTGGCTGCAGCCCTATGAAAACAGTATCAGTAAACGGAAAATGATTTTCAATCAGCTGGTGGCTGAGCCGCTGTATGGTTAATTGTAACTGTTCGTTTGATAAGATGGTCTTCAATGCCTGAAATTTTTATAAAAATAAACACTTCGCCCTAAACTAGTTCA
>JANOIQ010000580.1:0-2720 GCA_031407835.1 Chitinophagaceae bacterium | reverse complement strand
TGGTGAGTTCCTGTCAATCGACCAGGTATATATCCGGCAGCATTATAAATGATGGGTTGCTTGTGAAGAAAGATGAGTTTGAAATGAAGAAGGGGGATAAAATAAGCTATCGTTCATTTATTGTTATCAGGAACGATACATTACAATTCCCGGTTTGTATTTACCGCTTCAGCGATACAGAATATAGCGCATTGTGGATGCGCTGTTCACACCAGGGAGCTGAATTACAGGCATCAGGCGAATATTTGCAATGCCCTGCACATGGAAGTGAGTTTAATAATAAGGGTGATGTTACTAATGGGCCTGCCGACAGGAACCTGCGCACATTTCCTGTAACTGTAAAGGAATCTGAATTATTTATTGATATGCGAAAAGTATGAGAAAGAGCTTAGTACATTTTGTTCTGTTGATCTTGTTTGTTACAACTGCTGATGCACAGATTGACCCTGCTTTATTAAGGAGAATACCAAAAGATACATCCGCCTTGCAAATGAATATGGATGCTGTTTACAACCGCCCTTTTCTGCAAATGGGAAAACTGCCTGTTGCTTTAGGCGGTTATGCTGAAGCAAATTATCAATACCTCGGCGAAGATGGAGTAACAGAAGGGCATCAGTTTCAGATGCGGCGTTTAACCTTATTTGTTTCGTCTTCCATTTCCAAGCGTATAAAATTTTTGAGTGAAATTGAATTTGAAGATGGTACCAAAGAAATCAATATTGAATTTGCATCAATGGATATTGAGTTTAATCCGTTATTAAATTTCAGGGGAGGTATTGTGATGAATCCAATTGGTTCATTTAATCAAAATCATGACGGACCAAAATGGGAATTTGTTGACCGACCAATTGCTGCAACACAAATGTTGCCTGCTACCTGGAGTAATGTGGGATTTGGCATTTTTGGAAAAAAGTTTACAAAAGAGTGGGCTTATGCATATGAAGTTTATCTCACCAATGGTTTCGATGATCAGATCATTGCCAATACCGAAAACAAAACATTTCTTCCTGCCAGTAAATTAAACAAAGATCGTTTTGAAGAAAGCTTTAATGGGGCACCATTGCTGACGATGAAAGCAGCAGTTCGAAACAGAAAGATTGGCGAAGCGGGAATAAGTTATATGGGTGGTGTATATAATAAGTTTGAAGATGATGGATTGGTGCTTGATAAAAAAAGAAGAGTAAATGTAATTGCAGTTGATTTTAATACAACTATTCCCAAAACAAAAACAGCAGTTAATGCAGAGTGGGCCTGGATATATGTTGATGTTCCTTCCACTTACATTGAACAATTTGGCAAGAGGCAGCAGGGTGGATTTGTTGATTTTGTGCAACCTGTTTTAAAGAAAAGAATGTTTGGGTTTGAAAAAGCAGTATTAAATGCTGCTCTGCGGTTAGAGTATGTAGATTGGAATAAAGGAAGTTTCAAATCAACAGGAGAAAATATTGCTGATCATATTTTTTCAATTGTGCCTGCTATCAGTTGGCGGCCAACTGCACAAACAGTTATCCGTTTAAACTACCGGTACAACTGGCAAACAGATCTTTTAGGAAATCCCCCGGCAAAACTTGGAGGAATACAATTTGGTTTTGCTACTTATTTTTAAGAATTACATTCTTTCAGGAACATTAATGCCCAGCAGCTTCATTCCGCTTGCTATAACATTTGCTGTCAGTTCACAAATGAACAAACGTAATTGCTTTTTCTCTTCGCTCTCTGCTTTCATTACAGAATGTTCGGTGTAGAATGAATTGTATGTTTTAGCAATAGTGTAAATATAGTTGGCTAAATGTGAAGGATCATGTTCGTTTCCGGCCTGCTCAATGGCTGTTGGATAATTTTCCAGTTCAATCAGAAGTTCTTTTTCTAATGGTAACAAAACGGTGCTCTGAATTTTAGTCAGGTCACTTGCTTTTTCTTTCCGCAAAATAGATTTGATTCTTGCATGTGTGTACTGAATAAACGATCCAGTGTATCCATGAAAATCAATCGACTCTTCAGGATTGAAGATCATTTTCTTTTTGGGATCAACACGAAGTAAATAAAACTTCAATGCACCAAGACCGATGGTTTTATAAAGTTCTTTCAATTCTTCAGGAGTGAAGTCTTTTACCTTGCCCAGCTCTTCTGTCTTTTGTTGAGCTACTTTTTCCATTTCATCGAGCAGGTCATCAGCATCAACAACGGTTCCTTCACGGCTTTTCATTTTTCCCGTTGGCAGTTCCACCATGCCATAACTTAAATGAAAGATCCCGTCAGCATATGGCAGCCCAAGTTTTTTACAAATCAGCTGTAACACTTTCATATGATAGTTCTGCTCGTCGCCAATAACATAAATACTCTGGTCAATTTTATATTCATCATATTTCTGTTGAGCCAAACCAATATCCTGTGTCATATAAACGGATGTACCATCTTTCCTCTGTACAATTTTTTCATCCAGTCCATCAGCTGTTAAATCAATCCACACACTGCCATCTTCCTTTTGAATGAATACCTGTTTACTCAAACCTTCCTGTACTGTTTTCTTGCCGAGCAGGTAGGTATTGCTTTCATAATAAATTTTATCAAAATCACTACCGATACGATGATAGGTTTCATCAAAACCTGCATATACCCAGCTGTTCATTTCTTTCCAGAGTTGCATTACTTCAGGCTTACCTGCTTCCCAATCGAGCAGCATTTGTGTAGTTGCTTTCATGATGGGAGCTTCTTTTTCC